>CAZBYA010000003.1:0-115459 GCA_964496175.1 uncultured Gaiellales bacterium
AGGTCGGCGTCGATCGCCATCTGCTTGCCCGGCATCGCGTCGAGGGTGAAGCGCGTGCGGGCGTGCTGACCGGCGAGGCTGCGGTGACGGTCGGCGCGCTGGGCGAAGGCATGGTCGCCGGCGACCTCGTCAACACCGCCTCGCGGATCCAGGCGGAGGCGGAGCCCGGGACGGTGCTCGTCGGCGACGCGACGCGGCGCGCCACCGAGGCCGCGATCGCGTACGAGGACGCCGGGTTCCGCACCCTGAAGGGCAAGTCCGAGCCGCAACGCCTCCACCGGGCCCTGCGCGTGATCGCGGCGCGCCGCGGCGAAGGACGCTCGGCCGGGCTGGAACCGCCGTTCGTCGGCCGCGAGCGCGAGTTCTCGCTGGTGAAGGACCTCTTCCACGGCTGCGCAGAGGAGCGGCGCGCGCGGCTCGTCTCGATCGTCGGTGTCGCGGGCATCGGCAAGTCCCGGCTCTCCTGGGAGTTCGAGAAGTACGTCGACGGCCTCGCGACCGACGTGCGCTGGCACCGCGGCCGCTGCCTCGCCTACGGCGACGGTGTCGCGTACTGGGCGCTCGCCGAGATGGTCCGGATGCGCACGCGGATCATGGAGGAGGACTCGCCGGAGACCGCGCTCGCGAAGCTGCGCGAGTCGCTCGCCGGGATCGTTGCGTCGCCCGAGGAGCGCAGCTTCCTGGAGCCGAGGCTCGCGCACCTGCTCGGGCTCGCCGTGCGCAGCGCGCCCGACAAGGAGGACCTCTTCTCCGCCTGGCGCCTGTTCTTCGAGCGGATCGCCGAGCAGGCTCCTGTTGCGCTCGTCTTCGAGGACCTCCAGTGGGCGGACGCGGGGCTCCTCGACTTCGTCGAGTACCTGCTCGACTGGTCGCGCACGTACCCGATCTTCGTGCTGACGCTCGCGCGTCCGGAGCTGGCCGAGCGCCGCTCCGACTGGGGCGCCGCCCGGCGCTCGTTCACCTCGCTCTTCCTCGAGCCGCTGTCGGCGGCCGACGTCGAGGCGCTCCTGAACGGCCTCGCCCCGGGCCTCCCACTGGAGCTGCGTGCGCAGATCGTCGAGCGGGCCGAGGGCGTGCCGCTCTACGCCGTCGAGACGGTGCGCATGCTGCTCGACCGGGGCCTGCTGGTGCGCGCCGGCGATGAGTACCGCCCGGCGGGGCCGATCGAGACGCTGGCGATCCCCGAGACCCTGCACGCGCTGGCCGCCGCCCGCCTGGACTCGCTCGAGCGAGACGAGCGGCGGCTGCTGGAGGACGCGTCTGTGCTCGGTCGCTCGTTCACGCGTCGCGGCCTCAGCGCGCTCTCCGGCCTCACCGAGGCTGAGCTCGAGCCGACGCTCCAGTCGCTGCTCCGCAAGGAGATCCTCGCGATCCAGGCCGACCCGCTGTCGCCCGAGCAGAACCAGATCTCGTTCGTCCAGGACCTGCTCCGCCGCGTGGCGTACGAGACGCTCTCCGTCCATTCGAGGAAGGCGCGTCACCTGGCGGCCGCGGCGCATCTCGCGGGCGAGGGCGAAGAGGAGATGTCGGCGGTGATCGCCGCGCACTACCTCGACGCCTACCGCGCGGCGGCGAACGACCCGGACGAGCAGGAGCTGCGCGTGCAAGCGCGCGCCGCGCTGACGCGCGCGGCCGAGCGCGCGGGCTCGCTCGCGTCCGCGGCGGTCGCGGCGCGCGCGTTCGCCGACGCGGCAGAGCTCGCCGACGACCCGGTCGAGGAGGCGGCGCTGCTCGAGCGCGCGGGCGTCGCGTGGCTCCAGGACGGCTCGCTCGAAGACGCAGACTCGTGCTTCGTCCGTGCGACCTCACTGCTCGAGCCGGGTGGATCTGGTGCCGTGCTCCGGCTCGCGGCGCTTCGCGCAGAGGTCTTCCGCATCGCCGACCGGCTCGACGAGGCGATGGCGCTCCTCGACCCCGTCTACGCGGCAGCCGACCAGGACGCGCCCGACCCGCATGTCGCGCGGGCGGCCGCGGAGCTCGCGCGGGCCGCGTTCTTCGTCGGCGACCGGGCCCGCTCGCGCGAGGTCACCGAGGTCGCCCTCGACATGGCGGAGGCGCTCGCGCTGCCGGAGGTCCTCGTCGAGGCGCTGACCACGAAGTCGTTGCTGCTCTGGAACCGGCCCCACGAGTCGCTCGCGCTCGTCAAGGAGGCGGTTGCGGCTGGGCTCGAGCACGACCTCGGCCGGCAGACGCTGCGCGCGCAGTTCAACCTCGCGGGCATCCTGATCGAGCACGACCGCTACGCGGAGGCGCGCGCGGAGCTCGAACGCGCGATCGGCGTCGCCCGCCAGCGCGGCGACCGCAACTGGGAGCGCCTGATGCTCGGGCAGCTGCTCCACCTGCTGCTCTACCTCGGCGACTGGGACCAGGCGGTGGGCGTCCACGAGGAGGTCGGCGGCGGCTACGAGAGCTCCTTCACAGCGTCGATCGGGATGACGCCGGCGACGCAGCTCCTGCTCGAGCGCGGCGAGACCGAGCGCGCTCTGCGGCTCCTGGCGACCCGCCAGGAGATGCGGGACTCGACCGACCTCCAGTCCCGCGGCGCGCTCCTCCAGATGGAGGCGATGGTGCACAACCGTGAGGGACGGCACGCCGAGGCGATCGTCGGGGCGCTCGAGGCGGTCGCAGTCTGGCGCGGCATGGGGCAGCACCACTACGCGGCGGAGGCGCTCGCCGAGGCGATGGAGGGAACGTGGGCGCTGGGCGACCTCGACCGGCTCGAGGCGCTGCTCGAGGACGCCGGGGCCCGGCCGCCGATCGAGCGGCGGCGCCTGCTCGAGGCGCACTCTGACCGCTTCCGCGCGCGGCTGGCCGCGGCGCGCGGCGAGCCGGCGACGGCGGAGTTCGAGCGGGCCGTCGCGCGCTTCCGCGACCTCGAGATGCCGTTCTGGACGGCGGTGACCCTCGTCGAGGACGCGCAGACCCGCGCGGACGGCGACGCCGCGCCTCTCTACGCCGAGGCCGAGGCGATCTTCGAGCGGCTGGGCGCCGTGCCCCGGCTCGCGCGGCTCCGCGAGCTCGCGCCCGCAGGCGCCGCCGACGCTCAGCGCAGCGCGAGCCGGTAGTCGCGCGTCTCGACTCGCACCGGTGCGCGCAGCCGCCACTGGCCGGTCCGCACCAGGTACACCCACACGTCGACGCGGTCGACCGATTGCGCCCAGCCGGCCTGCGTCGCGGCGTCCGCCGGGTGGAGGAGGTCGGCACGGCGGACGGCGAGGAAGGCGAGCACCCAGCGCCGCTCGCCGGCGGCGGCGACGGGACCGACGCGCGCGGTCGTCCTGCGAACGAGCGCGGGCACGCCGTCGGGGTCGCCGCCGTCGCCATGCTGGATCGTCGCGTCGTAGAGCGCGGCGAGGGAGAGCGGGGTGCGCAGCCCGAGCCTTCGCCAGAGGGCGACGGCGGGGTCGAAGTACTCGCGGTCGTCGACCTCGTCCTGTGCTCGGCGAAGGGCGGCGTCGCGGCAGGTGCTGCGCCACGCGGCCGGGAAGCCGGCGAGGCCGCCGAGGCTGGGGGAGCCCGCGGCCGCGAGCCGCCTCAGGCGGGGGACGAACCGCCGGAGCGCGTTGCCGGGCGCGACCGCGTCGTAGCGCTCGACGACCTCGAGCAGGTCGCCGGTGGCGGTCGTGAAGCCGTCGCGGCCCGCCGTGTAGCCCCGCCCGTCGCCGAGCGCCGCGAGGTAGCAGTACTGCGGCGTGAGCGTCGAGTTCTCGAACTCGCTCACGAGCTCGTCCGCGATCCGGCGTTGCTGCGCGGACAAGGGCGACGGGCCCGCGGTCGCGGCGGCCGCGAGCGTGACGAAGGCGCACAGACAGAACAGGGCGGCGCGAGAGCGCACGGTCGGCAACTCTATGGCCATGTCGCGCCTCTTCGCCGCAGCGCTGGCCGGGCTGCTCCTCGTCTCCGTCGGCAACGCAGCCCCCTCACCGCCGCCGCCGCCGCCGCACGCCGCCTTCAGCTACCAGATCGGCGGCGCGTTCCCGCCCGCCGCCGGGGTGACCGTCGTCGATCGCGACCGACACGACGCGCCGGCCCTCGGCGCCTACGGCATCTGCTACGTCAACGCCTTCCAGGCGCAGCCCGAGGAGCTCGCCTGGTGGCGGGCGCGGCATCCGTCGCTGCTCCTGCGGCGCCGAGGGCGACCCGTCGTCGGCGCGGCATGGAACGAGCAGCTCCTCGACACGTCGACGCCGGCGAAGCGGCGCGGGCTCGCGGCGGTCGTCGACGGGTGGATGGACGGGTGCGCGCGCGCGGGCTTCCGGGCGGTCGAGCCCGACAACCTCGACTCGTGGACGCGCTCGCGCGGCGCCCTCACCGCGGCCGACAACCTCGCGCTCGCGCGGCTCCTGATCGTGCACGCGCACGCCGACGGGCTCGCGATCGCGCAGAAGAACGCCGCCGAGCTCGCCGCGACCGGGCGCCGACTGGGCTTCGACTTCGCGATCGCCGAGGAGTGCCAGGCGTACGACGAATGCGGCAGCTACGTGCGCGCCTACGGCGCCGAGGTGATCGAGATCGAGTACCCGGACAACGGCGGCCTTGCGAACTTCGAGCGCGCCTGCGCGCTGCGCGGAGCCCGCATCTCGATCGTCTACCGCGACCGAAACGTCACGCCGGCCGGTCATCCCGGGTTCGTCGAGCGCCGCTGTTCCTAGAGGCGGACGGCCCGGTCAGGTCAGGCCGAGCTCGGGCGCCGCGTCGGGGGCCGCGTCGCCCGCTCGTTCGGCCGCGCGCACGCGACGGTCCTCCCGCACGAAGAAGAGCAGGATGCCGCCGGCGATGCCGACGACCGTGCAGCCGCTCCACTCCAGGCCGGTGGCGAGCTGCGTCGCGATCGGGCCGGGGCACGAGCTCGAGATCGCCCAGCCGCAGCCGAAGACGACGCTGCCGACGACGTGGCGGCGCTCGGGTCGGGCGAGCTCCCAGCCGATCGGCTGCCGGGTGACGAGCGTGTGCGGGCGCAGCCGTCTCAGCAGCAGGGACCCGGCGAGGCCGACGGCGACGCCGAGCCCGAACATCTTGTAGAGGTAGAAGCTCTCGAGCAGCATCATTCGGCGGATCACCGCGGGGTCGCCCATGCCGGTCCACGCGATCGTGAAGCCGAAGGGCACGCCGAGCGCAAGCGAGGTCAGGCGCGTCTTCATCCGAGGAGAGCCCGCAGGACGAACGAGGCGCCGACGGCCGTCGCGAAGAACGTCGCGGTCGCGACGAAGCTGGCGGGCGACCCGGAGGTGGTGCCGCCGAAACCGTTGCCCGAGGTGCAGCCGCCCGCGGTCTTGGCGCCGAAGCCGATCAGCACCCCCGCGAACGTGAGCCCGACGCCCGAGGCGAGCGCTGCGTGGTGCGGGAAGTCGTGCGCGAGCCAGCCGTACCGGTGGGCGTGTGCCCAGTGGCCCGAGACGAGCGCATACAGGAGCCCCCCGCCGGCCACGCCGAGCAGGAAGAAGCTCTTCCAGCCGAGTGCGTGCCTGCGCCCGCTCGCGCGCTCGACGAGCTCCGAGTAGCCGCCGAGCACCCCGATCCGCTCGTTGAGCGCGAGCCGCAACGCCAGCACGACCGCCGCGAACGTCAACCCGCCGACCCACCAGGCCGGCGCCGAGTCGAAGACCCCCACGGCCTCACTGTAGAAGCGTTTCGCGGCGGCCGCTAGCGGGGGTGGGACGCGGCGCGCGGGCGGTGCGTCCGGGGAGCGCGCTGCCCCTCGACCTCCGCCAGGACCTCGACGACCGCGCCGGCCGGCCGAGGCGGCACGACCGTGCCCTCGACGCGGCGGCCGTCCACGAGCAGCGCGGCGACGCGTCCCGTGACGCCGCGCGGCTTGCGGACCGCGACGCGGTACGTCGCTCCCCGGAAGCGGCGCTCGGCCTCGAAGCCGGTCCAGTCGGCCGGGAGGCACGGGTCGATCCGGAGGCCGTCGTGCTCCGGCCGAATGCCGAGGATCCACTGCGTGATCGCGACCAGGTTCCACGCCGCGGTGCCGGTGAGCCACGAGTTCTTCGCCTCGCCGTGGTTCGGGGCGTCGCGGCCCGCGATCATCTGCGCGTACACGTACGGCTCGCAGCGGTGCAGCTCGCTCAGCGGCTCGCGCGCCGACGGGTTGATGCGCAGGTAGTAGTCGAGCGCCTGCTCCCCGTTGCCGGCGAGCGCCTCGGCGATCATCACCCACGGGTTCGTGTGGCAGAAGACGCCGGCGTTCTCCTTGTAGCCGGGCGGGTACGACGTGATCTCGCCGAGCTCGGGCCGGTAGCGCGTGTACGCCGGCTGGACGAGGACGATCCCGTGCGGCGTGGCGAGGTGCTCGCGCACCGACGCGAGCGCCCGCTGCGCGGTGCCGTCGTCGAGGCCGATCCCCGCCAGGATGCACATCCCCTGCGGCTCGACGAAGATCCGGCCCTCGTCGTTCGACGCCGAGCCGACGGGCGAGCCGGCGTGGTCGTACGCGCGCAGGAACCAGTCGCCGTCCCAGCCGTGCCGGCGCACCGCCTCCTCCATCTGCTCTCGCGCCCGCTCGATCCGCGCGGCCTCGGCGTCGCCGCCGCGGCGCTCCTCGATCGCCGCGAGCTCGCGCGCCGCGAGCACGAACAGGCCGGCGATGAAGACCGACTCGGCGACGCCGCCCTCGCGCTGCGGCGCGGTCTGGAACGACTCGCCGGCGTCGACGGAGAAGAGGTTGAGGTTGAGGCAGTCGTTCCAGTCGGCGCGACCGATCGACGGCAGCCCGTGCGGGCCGAGGCGCGCGAGCGTGTAGCCGAGCGCCCGCCGCAGGTGCTCGTGCAGCGGCGTCTCGCTGCCGGGCGCGTTGTCGTACGGCACCGGCTCGTCGAGGATCGACGAGTCGCCGGTCTCCTTCAGGTACGCCGCGACCGCGAGCACCAGCCAGAGCGGGTCGTCGTTGAAGCCGGAGCCGATCGCGTCGTTGCCGCGCTTCGTCAGCGGCTGGTACTGGTGGTACGCGCCGCCCGTCGGAAGCTGCGTCGCCGCGAGATCGAGCAGGCGGACGCGGGCTCGCTCCGGCACGATGTGGACGAAGCCGAGCAGGTCCTGGTTCGAGTCGCGGAAGCCCAGGCCGCGGCCGATCCCCGACTCGAACAGCGAGGCCGACCGCGAGAGGTTGAACGTCGCCATGCACTGGTACGGGTTCCAGACGCCGGCCATGCGGTCGACGTGCTCGTTCGGCGTCCGCACCCGGAAGCGCCCGAGCAGGTCGCTCCAATGCTCGTGCAGCCGCTCGAGCGCGCGGTCGACCTCTGCGACGTCGCGGTAGCGCTCGAGGACCGGCAGGACGTCGCGCTTGTCGACCGTGTGCGAGCCCGGCGGGTCGAACTTCGCGTCGCGCGGGCGCTCCGCGTAGCCGAGCACGAACACGACCTCGCGCCGCTCGCCCGGATCGAGCGCGAGCTCGACGCGGTGCGAGCCGCACGGCGCCCAGCCGTGCGCGACCGAGTCGCGCGACCTGCCCTCCTCGACCGCGAGCGGCCGCTCCCAGCCGCGGTAGGGGCCGAGGAACGCCGCCAGGTCGGTGTCGAAGCCGACCGGCGGGACGGAGCAGGCGAAGTACGCGAAGTGGTCGCGCCGCTCGCGGTACCCGGTCGTGTGGTAGACGACGCCGTCCGCGACCTCGACCTCGCCGACGTTCAGGTTGCGCTGGAAGTTCGTCGCATCGTCCCAGGCGTCCCAGAGGCAGAACTCGACCGCGCTCCAGAGCGACAGCCGCGCGGGGGCGGCGCGGCGGTTCCGGACCGTCGTGCGCCAGAGCTCGAGCGTCTCCCCGAGCGGGACGAAGTAGACGGTCTCGACCTCGACGCCGTCGCGGCTCGAGCCGATCGCGGTGTAGCCGAGGCCATGCCTGCAGCGGTAGTCGTCGACGTGCGTGCGCGTCGGCTGCCACGACGGCGACCAGACGTCGCCGCTCTCGTCGTCGCGCACGTAGAGGTACCGGCCGCCGCCGTCGGGCGCGGTCCAGTAGCGGTAGCGCGTGACGCGGCGGAGCCGCGGGTCGCGGTAGAACGAGTAGCCGCCGGCGGTGTTCGAGATCAGCGCGAAGTAGTCCTCGCAGCCGAGGTAGTTGAGCCAGGGCAGCGGCGTGTCGGGGCGCGTGACGACGTACTCGCGGCGCTCGTCGTCGAAGTGGCCGAACTTCATGTCGGCGCGGGGCCCGTCGACTCGCGGACGACGAGACGCGTCTGGAGCTCCACGCGCAGCGCCTCGGTGCGCTCGCCGTCGATCAGCCGGTTCAGCATGCTGACGGCGGTGCGGCCGAGCTCGGCGAGGGGCTGCCGGACCGTGGTCAGCCGCGGGTAGACGCTGAACGCCAGGCCGGTGTCGTCGAAGCCCACGATCGAGACGTCCTTCGGGACCGAGAGGCCGCGCTCCGCCACCGTGCGCAGCGCGCCGACGGCGAGGTTGTCGTTGCACGCGAAGAACGCGGTCGGCGGGTCCGGGAGCTCGAGCAGCTGCCGGCTCGCGTTGACGCCGGTCGACGTGTGGTAGTCGCCGCCGGCGACGAGCTCGGGGTCGAACGGGATGCCCGCGCTCGCGAGCGCGAGCTGGTAGCCGACGACTCGCTCTTCGGTCGCGATCCAGCCGCGCGTCCCGGCGATCAGCGCGATCCGGCGATGGCCGAGCCCGAGCAGGTGCTCGACGGCCGCGCGCGCACCGGCCTCGTGCGCCGCCGAGACGCCCGCAGTCCCGTCGTCGAGGGGCTGGCGGGGATCCGCGACCACGAACGGGTACCCCTGCTCGCGCAGGCGGCGCAGCTCGACATTCGACTCCTCCGGGAGGAGCAGGATGGCGCCGTCGGTGGTGCCGCCCATCAGGTGCTCGAGCAGCGTCACCTCGCGCTCGTGCTCGTGGTGGGTGGGGCAGAGGACGAGCCGCTGGTCGCGTGCGTGGAGCGCCTCGGCGACGCCCGAGAGGATCGCGGTGAAGTAGCTCTCGTCGACGAAGGGGACCGTCAGCCCGATCAGGCCCGTGCGCCCCGCCGAGAGCGCCTTCGCCGTCCGGTTCGTGGCGAAGCCGTGCTCCCGGATCACGCGCAGGACGGCCTCGCGGGTGTCCGCGGCGACGTCGGGCCGGTCGTTGACGACGCGCGAGACGGTCGCCACCGAGACGCCCGCCAGCCGGGCGATGTCGCGGATCGTCAGGCGCTCCTGCTGCCGCTCGGTGTCGATCGCCATCGCGTTCCGGTACCGGTACCGATCCTTCCTCCGTCGCCCGGCGGCCGGACGCGCCGGCCGCCCTCGTCTTCAGCGCCTATTTGGTCACCGGCGCGTCTGTAACCGATACCGGGAATCGACCGGGCTTCATCGGTAGTCGGCCGCAACGTCGCGCCGCGCTTTGCCCGATGGCGGCGGCGGGCGCCGGGTGCAGCCTCTGGACCTGCAAGGGCCCGGCCCGGGCCCGCGGCCGACTGACCACAGGAGGGAACATGGTCAATCGCAGGTTGAGGAGGGCCGTCGGCTGGACACTCGCCGCCGTCGCCGCCGTCGCTACAGCCGCGACGCTCGGAACGGGAGGCGCCGGCGCCTCGTACCAGGCGAAGGCGTACCCGCGCGCGCAGACGCTCATCACGAGCGGGACGCAGTGGGGCAACATCGTCGGGATGAACCCGTGGGTCGGCAACTACGCCGACGGCATGGTCGGGTACGTCAACGAGACGCTCCTCCGGTACGACCCTCTCAAGGATCAGTACATCAA
This sequence comes from uncultured Gaiellales bacterium, assembly GCA_964496175.1. Classification (GTDB taxonomy): domain Bacteria; phylum Actinomycetota; class Thermoleophilia; order Gaiellales; family Gaiellaceae; genus PALSA-600. Next base: position 9,694 of record CAZBYA010000003.1, read on the forward strand.
CTGGCTCGCCCAGTCCGCGAAGTGGACGGGGGCCAAGCAGTACACGATTGTCGTGCGCAACGGCGTCAAGTGGTCGAACGGGCAGCCGTTCACCGGCTCCGACGTCGCGTTCAACATCAACCTCGGCAAGTTCAACACCGCAGGCTGGAACAACCTGTGGGTGAACATCCAGCAGCCGATCACGGTGCACGGCAACACGGTCGTCGTCAACTTCAAGACGACCCCGAACTACGTCCAGTGGCAGAACGCCCTCTGGTTCGTGATCCCGATGATCTACCCCGGTCAGGGGAAGGTGATCACGACCCCGGCGGAGTTCACGGCCTACAACCCGCACGACCCGATCGGCACGGGGCCGTACAAGCTCGACACGTCGGGCTTCGACGTCTCCCTGCGCGTCGTGTGGGTGAAGCGCGACCACTGGTGGGCGGCCGATCAGGGCCTCGCACCCTCGCCGGCTCCCAAGTACATCATCGACCTCGTCAACACGAGCAACACGGTCAGCCTCTCGGCCGTGCTCGCCGGGGTCGAGGACCTGAACAACAACTACCTGCCCGGCGCCAACAAGCTCGCCGACTCGGGCAAGGTGCACACGTACTTCCCGAAGGCGCCGTACATGCTCTCGGCGAACACGGCGTGGCTGGAGCCGAACATCTCGCACCAGCCGCTCAATGACTCCGTGTTCCGCAAGGCGCTCGCGATGTCGATCGACCTCAACAAGATCGTCAGCGACGACTACGGCCACCTCGTCATGAAGGCGAGCCCCACAGGGCTGCTGCCGACGTGGACGAAGTACGTGAACACGAGCCTGGTCAAGAAGTACGGGTTCACGTTCAACCCGTCCGGCGCGAAGGCCCTGCTCGAGCAGAACGGGTACAAGCTCGACAGCTCGGGCTACTTCCTGAACAAGGACGGCTCGAAGATCGACCTCGAGATCTCCGTTCCGCAGGGGTGGTCGGACTGGGAGGCGGCGCGCGACATGATCGTCGCCTCCGCGAAGACGGCCGGGATCCGGATCACCGCCAAGGTGAAGGACTACAACACCTGGCAGTCGGACCGGAACACGGGCAAGTTCGACCTGGTGGTCGACAACGCCTACCAGCTGAGCGACAACCCGTGGTCGTACTGGAACGGCATCTTCCACCTGCCGGTGATCACGACCGGCACGGGCCAGACGTTCGCGAACTACGAGCGGTACCAGAACGCGACGGCCTGGAACCTGACCCAGCAGCTCGACAAGACGCCGCCGTCGAACACCGCGGCGATCAAGAAGCTGAACGACCAGCTGCAGACGATCGAGATGCGCGATCTGCCGCTGATCCCGCTCTGGTACAACGGCATCTGGTCGCAGATGACGACCAAGTACTGGACCGGCTGGCCGTCCTCGACCGGCAACCAGTACCTGCCGGTGACGTGGCGCGGATACCTGCAGATGACGGGTATCGACATGATCACGCACCTGAAGAGCACCGCGAGAGGCGGTCTGTCGGCCCGCTAGGTCGGACTGACCGAACCTCGATGAACCAGCGCCGCCCTTCCCCCCGGTCGGAACTGCGGGGAGGGGCGGCCGCTCGTCCCGAGGTCGGATGCGGCGCTACCTGCTGAGGAAGCTCGCGGTCTACGCGCTGACGTTCGTCGCCGCGGTGACGGTCGACTGGTCGATCCCGCACCTGATGCCGGGCAACCCGGTGCTGACGCTGATGGGTCGCATCCAGATCAAGGACCCGCAGGTCGCGCAACACGTCTACGCGAGCTACATGCGGTCGTTCAACCTCGACCTGCCGCTGTGGAAGCAGTACTGGTACTTCTGGGTCTCGCTCTGCCACGGCGACCTGGGGACGAGCATCCTCCAGTTCCCGTCGACGGTCTCGTCGATCATCCTCCACGCCGTCCCGTACACGCTCGGGCTGCTGATCCCGGCGATCCTGCTCAGCTGGTACGTCGGCAACAAGCTCGGCGCGCTCGCGGCGCGCCGGAAGATCCTGGACAACACCCTGCTGCCGCTCGGCTACCTGCTGACGGCGACGCCGTACATGTGGCTCGCGATCGTGATGGTCTGGGTGTTCTCGGTCACGCTCGGCTGGTTCCCCGTCAGCTTCGCCTACAGCCCGACGGCGGGGGTCGGCTGGTCGTGGGCGTTCATCACCGACCTGCTCAGGCACTGGTTCCTGCCGTTCTTCTCGCTCTTCCTCGTCGCGTGCGGCGGGTGGGCGATCGGGATGCGGAACATGATCATCTACGAGCTCGAGTCCGACTACTCCCACTATCTGGAGGCGCTCGGCGCCCCGCGGCGGCTCGTGCGCAGGTACGCGTTCCACAACGCCCTGCTGCCGCAGATCAGCGGGCTCGCGCTGTCGCTCGGCGCCGTGATCGCCGGCGCCCTCGTCACCGAGATCGTCTTCTCGTACCCGGGGCTCGGCTACCAGATCTACCGGGCGATCACGAACGAGGACTACTTCGTGATCCAGGGCATCTTCCTCTTCATCATCGTCGGCGTCCTGCTCGCCAACTTCCTGGTCGACATCGTCTACGTGATCGTCGACCCGCGGACGCGGATCGGCATGGAGGGTGGGCAGGCGTGAGCACGACCGCCCCGTCCGCGCCGAAGTCGCTCGCGGCGGAGCCGGCGCTCGCGGCGATCGAGGCGCGAGCGCCGAAGCTGCCGGGGCTCCGCGAGACGCTCTACTTCGCGCGGCGCAACCGGAAGCTCGTGGTCGGTTTCGGCGTGACGCTGCTGATCCTCCTCTTCGCACTCGTCGGCCCGCTCTTCGCCCACCACCAGCCGCTCGACTTCGGCGGCCAGATCGCGCTCGCGCCGACGACGAAGGACGGCTACTGGTTCGGCACGACCCTGCTCGGCCAGGACGTGTACGCCCAGTTCGTCCAGGGGCTGCGGCTCGCGTTCCTCGTCGGGGTGCTCGGCGGCGGGATCGCGGCCGGCATCGGCATGGTGGTCGGCTTCACCGCCGGCTACCGCGGCGGCCTCGTCGACGAGGCGCTGAACATGCTCACGAACATCGTGCTCGTGATCCCGACGTTCGCGCTGCTGCTCGTGATCGCGGCCTACCTCCAGGTGCAGTCGGTGGTGACGGAGGCGATCTTCGTCGGGTGCACGTCGTGGCCGTGGGCGGCGCGCGCGCTGCGGGCGCAGACGTTCTCCCTCGTGTCGCGCGACTTCGTCGGCCTCGCGCGCCTGAGCGGCGCGTCGAGCTGGCGGATCGTCTTCAGGGAGATCGCGCCGAACATGAGCTCCTACCTCGTGATGATGTTCATCCTGCTCTTCGGCAACGCGATCCTGATCTCGGCGACGCTCGACTTCATCGGCCTCGGGCCTGCGAACACGATCTCGCTCGGGATGATGATGCAGCTCTCGGTGCAGAACGCCGCCCTGCAGCTGCACCTGTGGTGGTGGTTCGTGCCGCCGGGCCTCGCGATCATGGCGATCGTCGGCTCGCTCTACGTGATGAACGTCGGGCTCGACGAGGTCTTCAACCCGCGTCTCAGGAACATGTGATGGCGCTCGCGGTCGACGACCTGAGGGTGTACTACCGGACGCTGCACGGCGACGTGCGCGCGGTCGACGGCGTCACGTTCGGGATCGGCGACCGCGAGATCATGGGGCTCGCGGGCGAGTCGGGCTGCGGCAAGTCCAGCCTCGGCAACAGCCTGGTCTACCTGACCGGCCGCATGAAGTACGTCGGCGGCGACGTCGACCTCGACGGGCGCGAGCTGCCGATCTGGGACTTCGAGGGGATGAACGAGCACCGCTTCCGGCGCATCTCGGTCATCCCCCAGTACGCGATGAGCGCGCTCAACCCGACGCGCAGGATCGGGGGCTTCGTCGCCGACCTCCTGAAGGCGCGCGGCGTCGCGTTCGACTCGATCGAGGAGGAGCTCCTGCGCCGCCTCGACCTCGTCGGCCTCGAACACGACGTGCTGGGCATGTACCCGATGGAGCTCTCGGGCGGGATGAAGCAGCGCGTCGTGATGGTGATCTCGACGCTGCTGAACCCGTCGCTCCTGATCGCCGACGAGATCACGTCCGCGCTCGACGTCTCGACCCAGAAGGCCGTCGCGGAGATGCTCGTCGAGTTCCGCGAGCGGGGCTACGTCAAGAGCATGGTCGTGATCACGCACGACCTCTCGATCCTCTACCAGGTCGCCGACACGATCCTCGTCATGTACGCCGGCCACCTCGCCGAGAAGGCGACGGCGGAGACGATCATCCACGCGCCGAGGCACCCGTACACGAAGCTGCTGATCTCGTCGCTGCCAGAGGTGGGCGTGCGCTACGAGGAGAAGCGGCTCGAGGGGATCCCGGGCGTGCCGCCGACGCTGCTCGAGCCGCTCGCCGGCTGCCGTTTCCGCGACCGCTGCCCGCTCGCGTCGGCCAAGTGCGGCGAGCGGCCCCCGTTCGTCGACGTCGAGCCCGGGCACCAGGTCGCCTGCTGGCAGGTCGCGGCGTGACCGACGCTCCGCTCGTCCGGCTCGACAGCTGCTGCAAGGTGTACCGCGTCGGCGCCTTCGGCTCCCGCAGGCTGCGGGCGGTCGACGACGTGCGCTTCGACGTCGACGCCGGCGAGGTGGTGTCGCTGATCGGCGAGAGCGGCAGCGGCAAGTCGACGATCGGGCGGATGATCCTGCGCCTCTCGCCGGTGACCGAGGGACGCATCTTCTTCAAGGGCGCCGACGTCTCCGCCCTCCGCGGCCGCGCGCTGAAGGACTACTACCGGCACGCGCAGGGCGTCTTCCAGGACCCATTCAGCTCGTACAACCCGATCTACAAGGCCGACCGCGTCTTCGCGATGATCCGCTCCGCGTACTTCGGCGGCATGCCGGCGCGCGCGTGGGACGGCAAGCTCGCGGCTGCGCTCGAGGCGGTGTCGCTCGATCCGTCCCAGGTGCTGCACAAGTACCCGCACCAGCTCAGCGGCGGGCAGCTCCAGCGGCTGCTGGTCGCGCGCGCCCTGCTGCTCGACATCGACTTCCTCGTCGCCGACGAGATCATCAGCATGCTCGACGCCTCGACCCGCATCGACGTCCTCAACCTGCTCGGTGACCTGAAGGCGCGCGGCCTCGGGATCCTCTTCATCACGCACGACCTGTCGCTCGGCAACTACATCAGCGACCGGACCGTGATCCTGCGCCACGGCGAGGTGGTCGAGATGGGGACGACCGCGAAGGTCTTCGGCGACCCGCGGCATCCCTACACCCGGATGCTGCTCGCGTCCGTGCCGCACCTGAACCGGAAGTGGGACGAGGACGAGGCGGAGTACGCGCGCGCGGGCTTGGCCGTCGAGCCCGACGGCGCCGGGACGACGCTCGTCGAGGTCGAGCCCGGCCACCTCGTCCGTCAGCGGGCGGCATGAACGTCGCGCCGCCGCTGCTGCCCTGGGAGGAGCGGCCGGCGGGCCATGCAGCACCGGTCTGGCGCTCGTCGCGCAACCCGGTGATCGACCGCGACGCGGTGCCGACGTCGAACAGCGTGTTCAACAGCGCCGTCGTCCACTTCGACGGCCGCTTCGCCGGCGTCTTCCGCTGCGACGACCGGACACGCCGGATGCAGCTGCACGCGGGCTTCAGCGCCGACGGCGTCGACTGGGAGATCGAGCCCGAGCCGATCCCGTTCCGCGACTTCGTCTACGGCTACGACCCGCGCGTCGTCTGGCTCGACGACCGCTACTACGTCACGTGGTGCACCTGGTACCACGGGCCGACGATCGGCCTCGCGTGGACGGACGACTTCCGCACCTTCCACCAGCTCGAGAACGCGTTCCTCCCGTTCAACCGCAACGGCGTCCTCTTCCCGCGGCGGATCGACGGCTGCTACGCGATGCTCTCCCGTCCGTCCGACGACGGCCACACGCCCTTCGGCGACGTCTTCTACAGCGAGAGCCCCGACCTGTGCTTCTGGGGACGCCACCGGCACGTGCTCGGCACCGTCCCGAACTCCTGGCAGGCGACGAAGGTCGGTGCCGGGCCGGCGCCGATCGAGACCGACGAAGGGTGGCTCCTCCTCTACCACGGTGTGCTCACGTCCTGCAACGGCTTCGTCTACGCGGCGGGCGTGGCGCTCCTCGACCGCGACGAGCCGTGGCGCGTGGTCGCGCGCGCGGCGCCGTACGTGCTCGCCCCGGAGACGGAGTACGAGCGCGTCGGCGACGTGCCGAACGTCGTCTTCCCCTGCGCGACGCTCCACGACCCGGACACCGGCCGCCTGGCGATCTACTACGGCGCCGCCGACACGGTCACGTGCCTCGCGTTCGCGTACGTCGACGAGCTCGTCCGGTTCGCGCTGGAGCACGCGCTGTGACGCAGGCGCTCGCGCGCGTCGGTGCGAACGCGTACGGCTGGTTCGACGACGACGCCCGCGAGTACGTGATCACGCGCCCGGACACGCCGACGCCGTGGCTGAACTACCTCGGCGAGGGGTCGTACGGGGGCATCGTCTCGAACACCGGCGGCGGCTACTCCTTCGACCGCGACCCGCGGCACCGCCGCGTCAGCCGCTATCGCTACAACGGGCTGCCGGCCGACCAGCCGGGGCGCTACGTGTACCTGCGCGACCAGGACACCGGGGAGGTCTGGAGCGCGACCTGGCAGCCGGTGCGCGGCGAGCTGGACGCCTACGAGTGCAGGCACGGCCCGGGCTACACGCGCATCGCCGTCGAGCAGGCGGCGATCGCCTCCGAGCTCACGTACTTCGTCCCGCCGGGCACGGCTTGCGAGGTGTGGGTGCTGCGCGTGCGGAACATGGGCGACGACGCGCGCGTCCTGCGCACGTTCAGCTACGTCGAGCTCGGCTACCAGGACGCCCTGCTGGACCAGCAGAACCTGGACTGGGCGCAGCACGTCGTCCACAGCGCGTGCGAGGACGGCGTGATCGCCGCACGCACGACCTTCAGCCCGGACGTCGCGTTCTTCGCCGCGAGCCTCCCGCCGCTCGGCTTCGACTCCGACCGCGAGACGTTCGTCGGCCGCTGCGGCGACCTGGCGCACCCCGCGGTCGTCGAGCGCGGCGAGCCGACGAACACCGGCTCCGCGCGCGGCAACAGCATCGGCTCGCTGTGCCACGAGCTGCGGCTCGGCCCCGGCGAGGAGGCGCGGCTCGTCTACGGCCTGACGCTCGCGAGCGACCCGGGCGAGCTGCTGCGCGCGCTCGACGGCGTCGACGCGTCGTTCGCGGCGCTGCGCGAGGACTGGGACGACTACCTGTCGCGCTTCACGGTCGACACGCCCGACCCGGAGCTGAACGCGATGGTGAACGTCTGGAACCAGGTGCAGTGCCGCACGACGCTCTTCTGGTCGCGCTTCGCCTCCGCGTACGAGACCGGGCTCGGCCGCGGCCTCGGCACGCGCGACTCGGCGCAGGACACGCTCGGCACGGTGCACGCGGCGCCGGCGCGGGCGCGCGCCACCCTGACGCGGCTCTGGCGCCTCCAGTTCGCCGACGGCCACGCGTGGCACCAGTTCTTCCCGCTGACCGGCGAGGGCGCGGTCGGTCACGCGGCGGAGCTGCCCGAGCGCCCGCAGTGGTTCTGCGACGACCACCTCTGGCTCGTGATCGCGGTCTGCGCGTACGTGCGCGAGACCGGCGACGCCTCGTACCTCGACGAGGTCGTCCCGTTCGCCGACGGCGGCGAGGCGACCGTCCGGGAGCACCTGCGGCGCGCGATCGCCTTCACGCTCGCCCACCGCGGGCCGCACGGGCTGCCGCGGCCCGGCTTCGCCGACTGGGACGACACGCTGAACGTCGACCGCGGGTCGGGAAAGGCGGAGTCGGTGTGGTGCGCGATGCAGCTCTGCCGCGCCGCGCGCGACCTCGCCGAGCTGGAGCCGGCGGCCGAGGCGGCCGCGCTGCGCGCGACCGCCGACGAGCTCGCGGCGGCGGTCAACGAGCACGCATGGGACGGCGACTGGTACGCGCGCGCGTTCGACGACGACGGGCGTCCGATCGGGGTCGCGTCGGAGGAGCGCCACCGCATCAACATGAACACGCAGACGTGGGCGGTGATCGGGGAGGTGGCGCCGCCCGAACGGGCGCAGCGCGCGCTCGCCTCGATGCACGAGCTGCTCGCGACCGACCTCGGGATCGCGCTGCTCGACCCGCCGTACGACGGCTTCGACGAGCGCGTCCGCGGGACGTCCACCTACCCGCCCGGCGCGAAGGAGAACGGCGGCATCTTCTGCCACGCGAACGCGTGGGCGATCGTCGCCGCCGCGATGGGCGGCGACGGCGATCTCGCGTACGAGGACTACCGCCGCATCCTGCCGCTCAGGCGCACGGACTCCGACCGCTACCTGGCCGAGCCGTACGTCTACTGCCAGAACGTCTGCGGCCCCACGCACCCGCAGTTCGGGCTCGGCCGCAACTCCTGGCTCACGGGCACGGCCTCGTGGACGTTCGTCGCCGTCACGCAATGGATCCTCGGCATCCGGCCGACCCTCACCGGCCTGCGCGTCGCGCCCGTGCTGCCGGGCGCCTGGCCCGGCTTCACGGCGCGGCGCGTCTTCCGCGGTGCGGTCTACGAGATCTCGGTCGGCCGCGGCGAGCCGTCGCTCGTCGTCGACGGCGTCCGACTCGCGGGCGACGTCGTGCCGGTCGCGCTGCCCGGCGCGCGGGTGCGCGTCGACGCGACCATCTCGGGCTGAATCTGTATACTGAACCCAGTGGTTCAGTATTCGACGACCGTCGACCGCGCGTTCGCCGCCCTCGCCGACCCGACGCGGCGCGCCGTGCTCGAGCGGCTCGGCGCGGGCAGCGCCACGATCGGCGAGCTCGCCGAGCCGTTCGGCATGTCGCTGACCGGGATGAAGAAGCACATCCGGCGGCTCGAGGAGGCGGAGCTCGTCACGACCGAGAAGGTCGGGCGCGTCCGCCGGTGCACGCTCGCGCCGTACGCCTTCGAGGGGATCAGCACGTGGCTCGGGCGGCTCGACCGCTTCGCGCAGGTCGTCGAACGAACGAAAGGAGCACGATGAACGACACCACCGTCACCACCCCGAACGAGCTCGAGATCCGCGTCGAGCGGACGTTCGACGCGCCGCGCGAGCACGTCTTCTCCGTCTGGACCGACCCGTCGCTGATCCCCGAGTGGTGGGGCGACGGCACCGTCGTCGAGGAGATGGACGTCCGCGCCGGCGGCCGCTGGCGCTTCCGAACCGCGTACGGCCTCGTCGAGGGCGAGTTCCGCGAGGTCGATCCGCCCGCGCGCCTCGTCCAGACGTTCCAGAACCACCTCCAGACGCTCGAGTTCGAGGAGCTGGGCGAGCGGACGAAGCTGACGCAGACGATGCGCTTCGAGTCGGCCGAGCAGCGCGACACGACGATGCAGTACGGCGTCGAGCAGGGGGCGAAGGCGGGGTTCGAGCGGATCGACGCGGTGCTCGCGAGGATCGCGGCATGAGCGAGGCATCGGCGTCGATCGACGGGCGGATCGCCGAGCTCGGCGACTGGCGCGGCGAGACCCTGAGCAGGATGCGCGACCTGATCAGGCAGGCCGACCCCGACGTGGTCGAGGAGTGGAAGTGGGTGAAGGCGACCAGCCCGGGCACCCCGGTTTGGTCGCACGGCGGCGGCATCTGCACCGGCGAGGCCTACACGAGCGTCGTCAAGCTGACCTTCTTCAAGGGCGCGTCGCTCCCGGACCCGGCGAAGCTCTTCAACGCGAGCCTCGGCGGGGGCACGAGGCGCGCGATCGACATCCGCGAGGGGGAGGAGGTCGATGCGGGCGCCTTCAAGGCGCTGATCCGGGCCGCCGTCGCGCTCAACACCGCGGGATAGGCTGCGACCGTGGCGGAGACGGAGGAGCTGGGGCGGGGCGGCCGCCTGCGCGGCGGCGCGGCCGACGAGCTCGTCGCCGCCGCGTACGCCGCGGAGAGCGCCCACGGGCCCCGGCTCGCGCACGGGCTGTCGCTCGCCGACCTCGCGCACGCGGTCGCGCTCGTCGAGGGCGGCGACCTCGCGGGCGAGGACGCGCGGTCGCTGCTCCGGGGCCTGCTCGAGCTGCACGCGATCCCCGGGGACGAGTTCCCGTGGGACCCGTCGCTCGGCGACGCGTTCAACGCGCGCGAGGCGGAGCTCGAGCGGCGCGTCGGCCGCGCCGCCGCCGGCTGGCTGAGCGCCGGCCGGCCGCGACGGGAGGCGTTTCGGGTCGGGCTCCGGCTGACGGCGCGCGCGGGCGTCCGCGAGCTGCACGACGCGCTCGTCGACCAGGCCGCGGCGCTCGCGCGGCACGCGCGCGCGACGCGCGACGCGCTTGCGACGGACTACACCTACCTCCAGCCCGCGCAGCCGACCACCGTCGGGCACCTGCTCCTCGCGTACGCCTACCCGGCGCTCCGCGACGCCGGCCGCGCGCGAACGTCGCACGCGGCGCTCGGCGCGAGCGTCGCCGGCGCCGGCGGGAGTGCGGGCTCGCGGTGGGCGCTCGACCGCGCGCGGCTCGCGGAGCTGCTCGGCTGCGAGGCGCTCGTCGAGCACGCGAAGGACGCCGCGTGGCAGTCGGACGTCTACGTCGAGCTGCTGGCCGCGCTCGCGATCGCGGCGACGCACGCGAGCCAGCTCGCGCAGGACTTCGAGATCTACGCGAGCCAGGAGTTCGGCCTGCTCGAGCTCGCAGACGCGCACAGCCGCGCGAGCGCGCTGATGCCGCAGAAGAAGAACCCGTACGCGCTCGCCGCGATCCGCACGCAGGCGGGCCAGGCCGCCGGCGACCTGGCGGGCGCGCTCGTCGCGCTGCACACCGGCTCCGCGCGTACCGACCACTTCCACCTGCTGAACGGCGCCGTGCCGCGCGCGCTCGACGAGGCCGTGGCGATCGCGCGCCTCGCTGCGTCCGTCCTCGACGGGCTCGAGCTGCGGCCGGCGCGCTTCGAGCAGATCGCGCGCGAGAGCTTCGTCACGGCCGCCGACGTCGCCGACGTCCTGGCGCTCACCGGGCAGCTCGACTACCGGAGCGCGCACACGGTCGTCGGGCGCGCCGTGCGCGACCTCGTCGACGCGGGCGAGGCGCCGTCGCAGCTGACGCCCGAGCGCCTCGCCGCCGCCGCGGAAGCGGCGATCGGCAGGCCGGTCGCGATCGACGAGGCGACGCTGCGGGACGCGCTCGACCCGGCCGCGTGCGCGGCGGCGCGCAGGCAGGCGGGCTCGTCCTCCCGGGCGGCGATGGAGGAGCTGCTCGCCGGGATCGGCGAGACCCTCGCCGAGCACGCGCGTTGGAGCGAGGCGGCCCGGGAACGGGAGGCTGCCGCCGAGGCAGCGCTGCTCGCGCGGGCCCGCGAGCTCGCGTAGCCGCGCCTAGCGGGGCCGGACGGCGAGGATCGAGGCGAGCGGCCCCGTCGAGATGCCGCCGAGCAGGTAGACCGTCGAGCCGACCGCCGCGACGGCGCCGTCGGTGAGCGGGTGCGGCAGCCGGCCGGCGAGGCTCGTGCGCCCGGTGGCCGGATCGAGGCGGCGGATCGACGCGCTCGGGCCGTGCGGGGTGGAGCCGCCGATCACGTAGACGCGGCCGGCGACCGTCGCCGCCATCGCGTGCGCGACGGGGCTCGGCAGGTGCCCGATCACCCGGGCGCTCCCGGTGCGCAGGTCGATGCGCTGGATGTCGTTGGTGAAGTCGCCCGTGTACTCGCCGCCGGCGATCAGGCCGCCGAACGCGTAGACGTCGGCGCCGAGCGCCGCCACGGCCGGGTAGCGGACGGGCTGGGGCAGGTGGGCGACGACGGTGAAGCGCCGCCCGTCGCGGGTCGCCCAGACGGCCGACTGCGGCCCGTTGCCGTCGAAACCGCCGACGAGCACGACGCGGCCGGCGGCGACGGCCGCGGTGACGTCGGCCCGCACGGTCGGCATCGACGCGACCACGCGGCTGCGGCCGGTCGCGGGGAAGAACTGCTGGACGACGTCGTGGACCGTCGTGGACGCGCCGCCGAAGACGAGGATCCGCCCGTTCAGGTCGGCCGCCGCCGCACCGTGGGTCGGGTAGACGAGCTGCCCGGCCGTGCGGGCGCGCCCGGTCCCGGGAGCGAAGGACTCGACCGAGGTGACGGAGCCGCCCGCGAGCGCGCGTCCGACCACCGGGCGAGTCTAGGCAACAGTCCGCGCGACCGCGCCGCTCGAGGCGACGATCGCGGCGCCCGCGGCGACGACGAGGAGCGAGACCGCGAAGGGCACGCCGTGGAACGCCCCGAAGCCGTGCGCGCTGAAGAACGGCGCGGCGAACGCGGGGATCAGCGTCTGGAGCACGAAGACGACCGGCTTCGACCGCGAGACGGGCCAGCTCTGGAGCGCGGTCATCTCGCAGGTCACGGCCAGCACCGCCGCGACGGCGGTCGCGACCGCCCAGAGCGCGGCCGCCGTCCACGAGTGCCGGGTGAACGACTCGCCGATCAGCGTGCCCGAGAACGACAGCCACGCGTAGCCGAGGCCCGCGGCGAGGCTCGCCGCCAGCCCGCCGCTGCGACCGAGCAGGCGCATCGCGGCGAGCAGGCCGACGATCAGCGCCAGCGTCGCCGCGAGCGTCGCGATCGAGGCGGCGCTGTCCGGGATCTTGTTTCGCGCAGGGGCGACGAACGCCAGCCCGACGAGGCCGCCGATGATCGCGCCGATGCCGACGAGGGTCGTCACCTCCAGGTCCTCGCCGAGCTTCCACACGGCGATCGCGACGAGGACGACGAGACCGAGCGCCAGCGTCGGCTGGACGACCGCGAGCGACGCGAGCGCGAGCGCGATCACCTCCACGCCGAAGGCGACGATGTTCAGCGCGGTCCCGCCGAGCCACAGCGGCCTGCGCAGGAGCCTGAGCAGCAGCCCGGCGCGGAGCGACTCCCGGCGCGGGACCTCGCGCGCCTCGAGCGCCTGCATCGCCGAGCCGCCGTACGCCAGCACGGCCGAGACGAACGCGAGCGCGAACGCGAGGAGCTCCATGCGCCCCCTCTACCCCGAACTACGCGAAGGACGACAAGGTCGTCTGCTACTTCCAGCCCGCGTCGAAGTTCACGTCGGCCGACGAGCTTCGCCGTCGCGAAAGCTCGGCGCGCCGAGGGGGCGGCGATCGCGGCGCTGGTGCGGAGGGCGATCAGCTAGGCCGGTAGGCGAGGTACACGACGCCGTTGTCGTACGACGCGCTCGCGGCGAGCTCGAGCGTCCGCGGCGCGGCGTCCTCCGGGAAGAGGCGCGGTCCTTCGCCGCGGGTGAGCGGGTAGACGAAGAGGTGCAGCTCGTCGACGAGCCCGTCCGCGAGCAGGGCCCGGACGAGCGTGCCGCTGCCGCTGACGTAGAGGTCGCCCGTCTCCTCCTCCTTCAGACGGCGGATCGCGTCGGCGTCGTACGCGCCGACCAGCCGCGAGTTCCGCCACGTCGTCGTCTGGAGCGTCGCCGACACGACGTACTTCATCGTGTCGTTGAAGAAGGGCGCGCCCGGGTCGTCCTCCGCCGTCCGCTGCGACCACGCCGGCTCGAACATCTCGTACGTCCTCCGTCCGAGCAGGATCCCCCCGCAGCCCGCCGTGAACGCCGCGATCGCCTCGCCCATCTTGGGGTCGAAGCCGTAGTCGAACGTCCACGTCGGCGCGTCGATCACGCCGTCGAGGCTCATGAACTCGTGGACCTTGATCGCTCCCATCTCATCCTCCTGGTCGTCGTCATCCCATTCGACCGCGCCGGCGCGCGGATCTCATCGCCGCGCTAGCGTTGCTGAAGGATGGCTCTTCCCGACGGCTTCCTCTGGGGCGTGGCGACGTCGGCGTTCCAGATCGAGGGCTCGCTCGACGCCGACGGGCGCGGCCCGTCGATCTGGGACGACTTCCCGAGCGACGCGGGCGAGACCGGGGCGGTTGCGTGCGACCACTACCGGCGCTGGCGCGAGGACGTCGAGCTGATCGCGTCGCTCGGCGTCGACGCGTACCGCTTCTCGATCGCGTGGCCGCGCCTGCTCCCGGAGGGCGGCGGGCGCGTCGAGCAGCGCGGCGTCGACCACTACTCGCGGCTGATCGACGCGCTGCTCGAGCGCGGCATCGAGCCGGTCGTGACGCTCTACCACTGGGACCTGCCGGCCGCCTACGACTGGCGCGAGCGCGAGACGGCCGAGCGGTTCGCCGACTTCGCGCAGCTCTGCTTCGACGCGTACGGCGACCGCGTCAACTGGTGGCTGACGATCAACGAGCCGTGGATCGTCGGCCTGCTCGGCTTCCTGCTCGGCCTGCACGCGCCCGGAGTCAGCGGGGACGTCCGCGGTGAGGCGACCGTGTTCCACCATCTCCTGCTCGCGCACGGGCTCGCCACGCAGGCATACAGCGGCGACGGCAGCATCGGGATCGCGCTCAACCTGTGCCCGCACTACCCGGCGAGCGACGACCCGGCGGACGTCGAGATGACGCACGCGAGCGACGGCTACGTGAACCGCTGGTTCCTCGACCCGCTCTACGGGCGCGGCTACCCGGACGACATGCGCGAGCGCTACGAGGAGGTGATCGGCCCGCTCGGGTTCGTCCGCGACGGCGACCTCGCGACGATCGCCGCGCCCACCGACTACCTCGGCATCAACTACTACGCGCCTCGCGTGATCCAGGCGGTGCCCGGCGACACGCCGTGGCCGTGGCGCGTGATCGTCCCGGAGGAGTGGCCGACCACGGCCGGCTTCACCGGCGGCATCGCGAGCACGGACGCCGGCACGCCGATCGCTCCGCTCGGCCTGACCGACCTGCTCGTCCGGGTGCACCGCGACTACGGGCCGCGGATCATGGTCACGGAGAACGGCGGCGTCTTCCCCGAGGTGCACGACGAGCGTCGCATGGCGTTCATCCGCGAGCACGTCGCCGCGCTCGAGGCGGCGGCGGGGCAGGGCGTCGACCTGCTCGGGTACTGCCACTGGTCGCTGCTGGACAACTTCGAGTGGAAGCTCGGCTACGCGCAGCGGTTCGGGCTCGTGCACGTGGACTACGAGACGCAGGTGCGGACGCCGAGGGACAGCGCGCGCTACTTAGGCGAGGTCGCGCGCGCGAACGGGGTGCCGCGCTGACGACTCAGCGGCCGATCGCGCGGCGCAGCGAGACGTAGAGCACGAGCAGCACGGCGAGTGGCATCAGCCACCAGGCGGCGACGTGCGCGGCGGCGAGCGCCGCGGTCGCCGCGATCGCGACCGCGATGCCCGCGGCCGAGAGCCAGTCGTCGCCGACGACGAAGTCCCACCAGAAGCGCCCGAACGCCGCGATCCGGCTCACGTCTCGGCTCCCGCGAGCACGAGCTGCCGGCGCTTGCGGTCGCGCAGGTGGGCGACGAGCGCCGCGGACGACAGGCAGACGAAGCCGAGCACGCCGAGCAGGGCGAGGTCGGAGCCGGGCCAGTGCGCGCCGGCGCCCTCCGCCGACCAGAAGATGCCGAAGGTGGTGAGCATGATCCCGACGGCGAACTTCATCGTGTTCTCCGGCACCCGAGCGAGCGGCGCGCGCACCGCGATCCCGACGCCCGCGACGAGCACGAGCGCCGCCGCGGCGCCGGCCGCAGCGAGCGGGATGTTGCGCTGTGTGCTGCCGAAGGTGAGCACGATGAACGCCACCTCCAGCCCCTCGAGCAGCACGCCCTTGAACGAGAGCGTGAACCCGTACCAGTCGAGCCCGGCTCGCTCGACGTGCACGGCTCCCTGCGCCTCCGCGAGCTCGCGGCCGAAGATCTCCGTCTCGTCGTGCAGCGCCTTGAAGCCGCTCGCGCGCAGGATCGCCTTGCGCAGCCACTGGAGCCCGAAGACCAGGAGCAGCGCGCCGACGACGAGGCGCAGCACGTTGATCGGCACGACGGTGAGCGCAGGCCCGAGCGCGGCGACGATCGCCGCGAGCACGACCGTCGCTGCGCCGACGCCCGTCAGCGAGGAGCGCCAGCCGCGCGAGACGCCGGAGGCGAGGACGATCGTCAGCGCCTCGACCATCTCGACGGCGCTGGCCAGGAAGGCGGAGAGGACGAGGAAGGTGGCGCTCACGCGGCCCCAGCGTAGCGCCGAAGCCCGTCAGGCCCCGCCGACGATGAGGTCGGCGACGAGCCCGGTCCAGCCGGTCTGGTGCGAGGCGCCGAGCCCCGCGCCGGTGTCGCCGTGGAAGTACTCGTGGAACGGGATCAGGTCGTGCCAGGCGGGGTCCGTCTGGAGACGCTCGCTGTCGCCGAAGACCGGCCGGCGGCCCGACTCGTCGTCGAGGAAGAGCCGGACGAGCCGCCGCGAGAGCTCGGCCGACACTTCCGCCAGCGTCCGCTGCACGCCGGAGCCGGTGGGGCACTCGACCGTGAAGCCGGGCCCGAGCAGCTCGGCGTAGCGGTCGAGCGCACGGATCAGGATGTAGTTCACCGGGAACCAGACGGGGCCGCGCCAGTTCGAGTTGCCGCCGAAGAGGCCGGTCCTCGACTCGGCCGGCTCGTAGTCGAGCGTCGCGGTGACGCCGTCGACGTCGACCGTGAGCGGCGCCGCCTCGTGGCGCTTCGAGAGCGAGCGGATGCCGTGGTCGGAGAGGAACTCGTCCGGGTCGAGGACGGCAGCGAGCAGGCGCCGCAGCCGGTCGGGCCCGACGATCGCGAGCGTCACGCCCGCCGGCGTCTGCTCGATCACGCCGGCAGCCTCGGGCCGGTTCGCGACGAACCAGCGCACCCGCTGCGCGAAGTCCGGCAGCCGCTCGAGCGTCACCGCCGGGATCGTCGCCACCGCCGCGAGCGGGATCAGCCCGACGACCGAGCGTGCCTTCAGCGGCACGGTGCGGCCGTCGCCGAGGTGGAGCGTGTCGTAGTAGAAGCCGTCCTCGTCGTCCCACAGGCCCAGGTCGTTCAGCGCCGACGCGATCAGCGCGAAATGCTCGAAGAACTTGGTCGCGATGTCCTCGTACGTCGGGTCGTGGTGCGCGAGCGTGAGCGCGAGCCGGAGCAGGCCGACGCAGTACGCCGCCATCCACGCCGTCCCGTCCGTCTGCTCGAGCGTGCCCGAAACGGGCAGCGACGAGCGGTCGAACGGGCCGATGTTGTCGAGGCCGAGGAAGCCGCCCTCGAACAGGTTGTTGCCCTCCGAGTCCTTGCGGTTCACCCACCACGTGAAGTTGAGGAGCAGCTTGTGGAGGATCCGCTCGAGGAAGTCTAGGTCGCGGCTGCCGTCGATCTCGAACACCTGGAGCGCGGCCCACGCGTGCACCGGCGGGTTGACGTCGCCGAACGACCACTCGTACGCCGGGAGCTGGCCGTTCGGGTGCATGTACCACTCGCGGCAGAGCAGGATCAGCTGCGACTTCGCGAACTCCGGGTCGACGTGCGCGAGCGCGACGCAGTGGAACGCGAGGTCCCACGACGCGTACCACGGGTACTCCCACGTGTCGGGCATCGAGATCACGTCGCGGTTGTTGAGGTGCGTCCAGTCCGCGTTGCGCCCCCGCCGGCGCTGCGGCGGGGGCGCCGGCTCGGCGGGGTCGCCCTCGAGCCAGCGCAGGACGTCGTAGTGGTAGAACTGCTTCGACCAGAGCATCCCCGCGAGCGCCTGCCGCAGCACGCGCGCCTCGTCGGGTGAGGCGCCCGCCGGCGTCAGCTCCCCGTAGAACTCGTCCGCCTCTCGCTCGCGCGCGCTCATCACCTCGTCGAAGTCGTCGCCGAGCCCGCCGGTGGCGCGCAGCCGCAGCTCGACCACCTCGGTCGCGCCGCCGGCGACCGTCAGCCGGTGGCGGAACGCGGCCTTCGTGCCGGTCTGCGCGGGGTTCACCGTCGCCGCGCCGGCGACGACGTGGTCGTTGATCCCGTCCTTCGGGTAGGGGGTCGAGGGTGCGGCGCCGAAGAGCCGTTCGAGGTTCGTCTCGTTCTCGCAGAAGAGCGCCGCCGGCGAGCCGGACGCGGCGAGCCGCAACGTGCCGAGCCCCCGGTGCTCGGCGACGAGCTCGCCGCCCTCGAGCCGGAGCGACGGCCGCACCCGGTCGAAGCCCCACGACCAGGTGTTGCGGAACCAGAGTGTCGGCAGCACGTCGATCGTCGCCTCGTCGGGGCCCGCGTTGCGGACGTGCAGGCGCATCAGGGTGTCCTCCGGCGACGCCTTCGCGTAGTCGGCGGTGATCTCCCAGTACCGGCCGTCGTCGAACACGCCCGTGTCGAGGAGCTCGTACTCGGGCTGCGTGCGGTCGCGCTGCGCGTTCACGGCGACGAGCTGCTCGTACGGGTACGCGGCCTGCGGGTACATGTACCGCCAGCGCAGCCACGAGTGTGTCGGCGTCGAGTCGAGGTACCACCAGTGCTCCTTGACGTCCTCGCCGTGGTTGCCCTGCTCGCCGGTCAGCCCGAAGAACCGCTCCTTGAGGATCGGGTCGCGGCCGTTCCAGAACGCGAGCGCGAAGCAGAGCAGCTGGCGGTCGTCGCAGAGCCCCGCGAGCCCATCCTCGTTCCAGCGGTACGTGCGCGAGCGGGCGTGGTCGTGCGGGAAGAAGCGCCACGCGTCGCCGTCCGCGCTGTAGTCCTCGCGCACCGTGCCCCAGGCGCGCTCGCTCAGGTACGGGCCGAAGCGGCGCCAGGGCGCGCGCCCCTGCGGGACCTCGAGCAGGCGGTCGCGCTCGGCGCCCGGCACGCCGCCAGTCTAGGCGGGCGAGCGCCGGCGCTTGCCGATGCGCAGGCCGAGCGGGTAGTCCGGGTGGTAGTGGCCGGGCTCGTCCTGCCGGAACATCGTGATCACGCCGTTCGTCTCGAGGATCGCGGAGTGGACGGCGCCGAGGTCCGGGAAGCCCTGCCGGCGCGCGATCGCGCGCAGCTCGGGCAGCGAGATCTGCTCGCGGCGGAGCGCGGAGGGGATCGGCTTGCCGTCGCGGATCAGGACGGTCGGCTCGCCCTCGAGCAGCTCTGCGAACCACTGGTAGCGGAACGTCGCGCGCGCAAAGAGGGCGTTCAGGCCGAAGAGGACGACGGCGCCGATCACCGCCCCCGTGATCGAGACGTCGTTGCCGATGATCCCGTTCTGGACGGCGTTCGCGACCAGGACGAGCACCGCCAGGTCGAGCGTGTTCGCCTGGCCGAGCTCTCGCTTGCCCGCGAAGCGGAACGCGACCAGCAGGAAGAGGTAGATCAGGATGCTGCGGAGGACCTTCTCGCCGACGCTGATGCCGAGGTGGAAGGTCTGGTGCTCGAGGACGAAGAGGCCGTGCACGCCCGTCCTTGTTCTCTGCGCGTGCCGCCTTTCCTCAGCCGCCTCGGCTGACGTATGGCGGGAGCCAGCGGCGTACTGTTGCCGTGCGATGGCGCACCCGAAACGGATCGGCTTCCTCTCGTTCGGCGCGTGGCACCCGGCGCACGGCCTGACCGCCACCGCCGGCGACGCCCTGCGCCAGACGGTCGAGCTCGCAGTCGCCGCGGAGGAGATCGGGATCGACGGCGCGTTCGTGCGCGTCCACCACTTCTCGCGGCACCTGTCCGCGCCGTTCCCGCTGCTCGCTGCGATCGGCGTCCGCACGAGCCGCATCGAGATCGGCACCGGCGTGATCGACATGCGCTACGAGAACCCGCTGTACATGGCGGAGGAGGCCGCCGTCGCCGACCTGCTCGCCGGCGGGCGGCTCCAGCTGGGCGTCAGCCGCGGCTCGCCCGAGCCCGCGTACCGCGGCGCCGAGGCGTTCGGGTACTCCGTCGACGCCGAGACCTCCCGCGAGAAGACGGCGCTCTTCCGCGCCGCGATCACAGGCGCCGGCCTCGTCGCCGCCGACGCCGGCGGCGAGCCTGGATCGGCGCTGCTCGCGGTGCAGCCGCAGGCGCCCCGCCTCGCGGAGCGCATCTGGTGGGGGTCCGGCACGCGCGAGACGGCCGCCTGGGCGGGCGAGCAGGGCTTGAACCTGATGAGCTCGACGCTGCTGTTGGAGGATACGCAGATGCCGTTCGACCGGCTGCAGGCGGAGCAGATCGCGCTCTTCCACGAGGCGTGGACGCAGGCGGGCCACCGGCGCGAGCCCCGCGTGTCGGTGAGCCGCAGCGTCATCCCGATCACCACGGATCTCGACCGGCGTCTCTTCGGCGGCGACGCGAACGAGGACCAGGTCGGCTGGCTCGACGGCGCGGTCAGCCGCTTCGGCCGCAGCTACACGGGCGAGCCCGACCGGATCGCGGAGGAGCTCGCGCAGGACGAAGCGGTGCGCGCGGCCGACACCGTGCTGCTGACCGTCCCGAGCCAGCTCGGCGTCGAGTACGTCGCCGCGATGCTCGAGACGATCGCCCGCGACGTCGCGCCGGCGATCGGGTGGGCCCGGGAGCCGGGCTAGCCCGGCGCCGGGAAGCCGCGGCGGTCCTCGTCCCGCGGCACGACGTCGCTCGTCGAGAGGTACCAGCGCAGCAGCCGGTCGCGCAGCTCCGCCAGGACGCCTGCGTAGGCCGGGTCGTCGTGCACGTTGTGCAGCTCGTCCGGGTCCCGCTCGAGGTCGTAGAGCTCGTCGACGTCGGCGCTGCGGACGACGAGCTTGTGCGTGAGCGTACGCACCATCGCGGCGCGGCAGACGGCGTCCGGGTGCTCCTGCTGGAGCCGGAGCTTCGGGCCGTAGATGTCCTCCGGGTCCCAGCCGCCGGCGCCCTCGAAGGCGTGCGGCTCGCGCGGGTCGTAGCCGCACTCCGCGAAGACCGCGCGCTCCCGGTCGCCCGGGACGCCGTGGAGCTGCGGCACCAGCGAGCGCGCGAAGTGGTCGTGCCCGGCGTCGACGCCGGTCAGGTCGAGCACCGTCGCCATCACGTCGAAGAGCTCGACTGGCGCCGGCTCGACGACGCCGGCCGTGCAGCCCGGAGCGCGCACGATCAGCGGCACGCGGGTGAGCGTGTCGTCGAGCGCGCTCGGCCACTTCTCGACGAGTCCGTAGTCGCCCGCCCAGTCTCCGTGGTCGGAGAACGCGACGACGGCGGTGGTCTCGTCGTCGACGGCGTCGAGCACCCGCGCGAGCAGCTCGTCCACGCGCTCCACCATCGCGAGGTACGTCGCCCGCACCTCCTCGAGCGAGACACCCGCGAGGTCGAGGTACCTCGGCAGCAGCGTGTGGAAGACCGGCTTGCCGTCGGTGACCGGCGGGCGGAGCGGCGGCAAGGGCCTGTCGCGGCGCCCGCCCCGCGCGACGTAGGGCGGGTGCGGGAACGAGAGCGCGAGGTAGAGGACGAACGGCTGCTCCCGCGCCGCGTCCGAGCGCAGGAACTCGACCGCGCGAGCGACGTTGACGTCGTCCTCCGTCGGGGCGTCGTTCGCGGGGTCGAAGAGGAAGCCGGCACGGCGGGCGGCGCGCGCCGTCGCCTCCACCGGCACGTCGGGCCTCGCCGCGCCGGGGCCGAGGATCTCTCGCAGGTACGGCTCCGAGTAGAGGTCGTTCTTGCCGAGCCAGACGATCCGGTACCCCGCGCCCCGAAGCGTCCGGAACAGGCTCGGCTCGTGCGGGCGCAGGAGGTGGCGCAGCGTCCGGTGGCCGCCGGTGTGCGGGTACCAGCCGGTCATCAGGCTGCAGCGCGACGGCGAGCAGACCGTGTGCTGCGCATGGCAGTGCTCGAACCGCGCGCCGGCGGCGGCGAGCGCGTCGAAGCTCGGCGTCGCGACGGCCGGGTTGCCGTAGCAGGCGAGCGCGTCGGCGCGCAGCTCGTCCGGCACGAAGAGGACGACGTTCACCGTCGGTTGAACACTACGGCGCCCCGGCGCCGTCCACACGGTGCACAGCGCGTCGGTCGGTGCGAGCCGGGCGGCCCGGCGGCCGGGTAGGAGCCAGGCGGTGCCGCCTCCCGCTCGCGCTGGTCGCCGCGCTCGGTGCGAGGCCGGGTTCCACGTTCGGCCCGGGAGGGGCTCAGTCCCGGCGCGGGGGTGGGGCGGTCGACTCCCGGACGACCAGCCGCGTGCCCAGCTGGACGTGGAGCGTCTCGAAGCGCTTCCCCTCCAGCAGGCGCACGAGCATGCTGACGGCCGTGCGCCCCATCTCGGCGAGCGGCTGCCGGACCGTCGTCAGCGCAGGCGTGACGATGGTGGCGAACTCGAGGTCGTCGAAGCCGACGATCGAGAGGTCCTCCGGCACGCGCAGGCCGCGTACGCGCGCGGCCTGGATGACGCCGATCGCGAGCAGGTCGTTGAAGGCGAAGACCGCGGTGGGCGGGTCGCGCAGGTCGAACAGCCGCTCCGCGGCCGTGACGCCGCCGGCGATCTCGAAGTCGCCCTCCACCTCGAGCTCCGGGTCGAGCGGGATCCCGGCCGCGGCGAGCGCCGCGTAGTACCCGCGGCGGCGGTCCTCCGTCGCCTCCCAGCCCGCGGGACCGGTGACGGCGGCGATCCGGCGATGCCCGAGGGAGAGCAGGTGCTGCATCGCCTGGTCCGCGCCCGCCGCATGCGCCGCCGAGACCGACGGGATCCGCCCGGCGAGCGGCGTCCGTGGATCGACGACGACGTAGCGGTAGCCCTGGTCGAGCAGCGCCTCGAGCTCGCCGCTCGACTCGTCCGGCAGGATCAGCAGCGCGCCGTCGACCGCCGCGGGCAGGAGCCCGGCGAGCAGGGAGACCTCGCGCTCGTGCTGGTGCAGCGTCGGCGTCAGCATCAGCCGGATGTTCTGCTCGTGCGCCGCCTCGGCCGCGCCGCCGAAGATCGCGGAGAAGTACGTGCGCTGCACGAGCGGCACGAGCACGCCGACGACGGGGCGGGAACGGCCGTTGGCGGCGCCGCGCGTCCCGCTCCCGGTCCTGCGCGTGCCGAGGTACCCCTGCTCGCGCAGGACGCGGTTGACGGCCGCCCGCGTCTCCTGCGAGACGTCGCTGCGGTCGTTGAGCACGCGCGAGACGGTGGCGACCGAGACGCCGGCGAGCTCGGCGATGTCGCGGACGGTGACGCGGGGCCTCGGCATGCGGCCATTCTGTCACGTTCGGAGGATGTCCCGAAACAAAAACCGAAACTTTGTGGAAAACCACGCACGACCTCGCGGACGACCCACGGTTAAATCGAAGTCCTGTGTCCTCGTTGTTCCGGAACAGAGAGATCGGACGCGACGTCGGCGCCGGTTGGCCGCGACCCGTCGCGCGAGAGAGTAAGGAGGAAGGGTCGTGAGACAGATGCTTCGGCAGCGCCGCCCGGCGAAGGGGCCGCGCGCGCTGCTGGTCACGCTGGTCGTGCTCTCGGGGGTCGTGCTCTGGTTCGCCTCCGGGCTGTCCGCCGCGCCGCGTGGCAGCGCGGTGACGACCGGTGGGACCCTGAAGGTCGAGATGCCGTGGGGCACGATGCCCGACAACTTCAACCCACTGACGTCCCAGGGCTCCCAGGCCGGCGGCACATTGAGCTGCCTGTACGAGCAGCTCTTCTACTTCAACCCCGCCACGAGCAAGCTGACGTACGTGCTCGGCGCGTCGTACAAGTGGACCAACAAGAACCTGACCCTCGTCGTCAACACCCGGCCCAACGCCAAGTGGACCGACGGGAAGCCCTTCACGGCGGCGGACGTCGCCTTCACCTTCAACTACGTCAAGGCGCATCCGACCGTCGACGTCGCCGGCGTCTGGACCGGCACGACGCTGAAGTCGGTGTCGGCGACCGGCACGAACCAGGTGACGTTCACGTTCTCGAAGCCGTACACGCCGGCGATCGTGATCTTCGCCGCGCAGTTCATCGTCCCCGAGCACATCTGGTCGAGCATCGCCGACCCGGCGACCTACGCGAACACGGATCCGGTGGGGACGGGGCCGTTCACGATGAGCTCGTACTCGCCGACGACGATCGTCTACAAGAAGAACCCGGGCTACTGGCTGGCCGGGCACCCGTACATCGACCAGGTGCTGATGACGGCGGTCAAGTCCAACGACACCGCCCTGCTCGACCTGATCAACAACAACATCCAGTACACCTACGACGCGATCACCGATCCGGCCAGGACGTATGCCGCCAAGGACCCGGCGCACCTGAAGTACTGGTGGCCGGTCACGAACAACAACTTCCTGGTCTTCAACACGACGAAGGCGCCGTACTCGAACCCGGCGTTCCGGAAGGCGCTGGCGTACGGGCTGAACACCACCCTGATCGCCAACCGCGCGTACTTCGGCGCGATCCCCGCGTCGACGGGCGTGGCCGAGACGGGAGCGATCCCGGGTCAGATCCCGTCGTGGATCAGCGAGGAGACGCTCAAGTCGCTCGAGTGGTCGTACAACCCCGGCCAGGCGAAGAAGCTCCTCGCGGCCGCGGGCTTCAAGCTGAAGGGCAGCACGCTGACGATGCCGAACGGGAAGGCGATCCCGAAGCAGACGATCCTGATCGGCGGCCCGGGCTGGACCGACTACATCACGATCGCCTCGCTGATCTCGCAGGAGCTGAAGGCGCTCGGGATCGACTCGAGCGTGATCCAGGCTCCGTGGGCGACCTACTCGGGGAACCTGCCGGCCGGCAAGTACGACATGGGCGTGACGTGGGCGTGGGGCGCCGCGGGCGGCCCGTCGCCGTACTTCATCTACTTCTACAACTTCGCCAAGTCGCAGATCGCGGGCAAGACGAACATGTCCCGCTACACGTCCGCGACGATCGAGAAGGCCCTGGCGACCTACGCCGCGAGCAGTGACTCGAAGGTGCAGGCGTCGGCGATCCAGGCGATCGCGCAGGACGTGATGGTCAACGTCCCGGTGATCCCGATCACCGCCCGGACGAACTTCTTCGACTATAACGCAACGGACTTCACGGGCTGGCCGAGCGCCAAGGACCCGTACAACGCCGGCGAGGCCCCGGACAACCCCGGCGGCAAGCTGGTGCTGATCAACGTCCACAAGTACTAGGGGAACGGCGTAGCGGGCGTCCTTCGCGAGGCGACGACGAGAGGGACGCCCGTTGCGCTACCTGCTCAGACGATTCGCATTCCTCGTGCTGACGGTCTGGGTCGCGGTGACCGTGAACTTCGCGCTGCCGCGGCTGATGCCGGGCGACCCGGTGCAGACGAAGCTCGCGACGATCCCGAGCATCAGCCCGCTCGCGCGGCAGGCGCTCGAGAAGCAGTTCGGGCTCGACACGCACCAGAGCGTCTTCGGCCAGTACTTCGCGTATCTCGGCCAGATCCTCACCGGCGACCTCGGCCGGTCGTTCACCTACTACCCGACGCCGGTGAGCAGCATGATCCGCCAGTCGCTGCCCTGGACGTTCGGGATGGTCGGCTTCGCGACGCTGCTCGCCGCCGTCCTCGGCTGCGGCCTCGGCATGGTGGCGGCCTGGCGGCGCGGCGCCGTCGGAGGGAACCGGAACGCGCGCCTCGACACCTTCCTGGTGCCGCTCGGCGTCATGTGCGGCGCCACGCCGCCGTTCTGGCTTGGCACGCTCCTCGTCTACTTCGTCTCGTTCAAGCTCGGGTGGTTCCCGATCGGCGGGAGCCGCACGCCGGGCGCGGCCGGCGGCCTCGCCGGCGCATTCGACGTGCTCAAGCACGCGGTGCTGCCGGCGTTCACCCTCACCTTCGTCTCGCTCGGCGGCTGGGTGCTGCTGATGCGCAACAGCATGCTCACCGTCCTCAACGACGACTACGTGAAGTTCGCGCGGGCGAAGGGCCTCGCGAGCCGGACGATCGCCTACCGGTACGCCGCGCGGAACGCGATCCTGCCGGTCTTCACGCAGCTGGCGATGGCGCTTGGCATCGTGGTCGGCGGCCAGGTCTTCATCGAGATCGTCTTCTCGTACCAGGGGATCGGCTACTGGCTGCTCCAGGCGGTGCTGAGCGAGGACTACCCGCTGATGCAGGGGATCTTCCTGATCATCACGGTCGCCCTGCTCGTGGCGAACTTCCTGGCGGACGCGCTGTACGTGCTCGTCGACCCGCGCGTGCGCGTGGAGGCGGGCGCGTGAACGTCAGGGCGGTGCTGTCGAATCCCCGCGCGATCGTCGGCGCGGCGATCCTCGGCGTGTTCGTCCTGATCGCGCTGCTGGCGCCCGTGATCTCGCCCTACTCGCCCACCGACATCTCGTTCCCCGTCGGGCTCGGGCCCAGCTCGCAGCACCTGCTCGGCACCACCGAGGCGGGGCAGGACACCCTGTCGCAGCTGCTCTGGGGCACGCGGTCGAGCGTCTCGGTCGGCCTCCTGACGGGGTTCCTGATCTGCCTCGTGCAGCTCGTCGCGGGCGTCTTCGCCGGCTACGTTGGCGGCCCGACGGACACCGCCTCGGCGCTCGTCACCAACGTCTTCCTCGTCCTGCCCGCGCTGCCGCTCCTGATCGTGCTCTCCGCGTACCTCCAGGGCTCAGGCGGCTCCGGCAGCACGGCCGTGCTCGTCGGGGTGATCACGCTCACCGGGTGGGCGTGGGGATCGCGCGTGCTGCGCTCCCAGGCGATCGCGTTGCGCGACCGGCCCTTCGTGGAGGCGGCGCGGATCTCGGGCGAGGGACGCTGGCGCATCGTCCTCTCGCACATCGTCCCGAACATGCTCGGGATCATGGTCGCCAACTTCTTCGGCGCCGCGCTCTTCGCCGTGCTCGCCGAGGCGGGCCTCGAGTTCATCGGCCTCGGCGACATCAACACGGTCACCTGGGGGACGATGCTCTACTGGGCCCAGAACGACGAGGCGACGCTGCTCGGCCTGTGGCTGTGGCTCCTCGTCCCGGGGCTGTGCATCCTGCTGTTCGGGACGGCGCTGGGGCTCCTCAACTTCGCGATCGACGAGATCGCGAACCCCAACCTGAGGAGGGACTGAGATCGGCGCCGTGCTTGAGATCGACGGGCTGTCGGTCGGGTACGGCTGGACGGGCCGCCCCGTGGTGACGATCGTGCGCGACGTCAGTCTCAGCGTCGCCGCCGGCGAGGTGGTCGGGATCGCGGGCGAGTCCGGCTGCGGCAAGACGACGCTCGCCCTCGCGGCGACGGGGCTGCTCGACCCGCCGGGGCGGGTTCTCTCCGGCTCGGTCCGCTACCTCGGGAGGGACCTCGCGACGCTCTCGCCGTCCGAGTTGCGCGCGCTTCGCCTGACGGAAATCTCGATGGTCTTTCAGGCGTCGATGAACGTGCTCAACCCGGTGATGCGCATTCGCGACCAGTTCCTCGACGCGATGGCCGCGCACGGCGTCGACTCCCCCGCCGAGGCGAGGCGGCGCGCCGAGGAGACCTTCGACCTCGTGAAGGTGCCGCGGCGGTTCTTCGACGCCTATCCGCACCAGCTCTCCGGCGGGATGCGACAGCGGGCGGTGATCGCGCTCGCGATCGTCCTGCGCCCGCAGCTGCTCGTCCTCGACGAGCCGACCACCGCGCTCGACGTCGTCGTGCAGCGCTCGATCCTCCAGTCGCTCGACGACCTCCGTCACGAGCTCGGCTTCGGCGTCGTCTTCATCACGCACGACCTCTCGCTGCTCGTCGAGATCGCGGACCGGATCGCGATCATGTACGCGGGCGCGATCGTCGAGGACGCCCCCGCGAAGGACCTCTACCGGCACCCTCATCACCCGTACACGACCGCGCTGATGGAGGCGTTCCCGCCGCTCGGCGGCGAGCGCAGGCGGCTCGAGGGCATTCCCGGCCAGCCGCCCGATCTCCGGCAGCCGCTGCCCGGCTGCGCGTTCGTCCCACGCTGCCCGATCGCGATCGCCGGCACCTGCGACACGCTCGTTCCTCCGGCGAGGCGTGACGACGGGCACCTCGTCGCGTGCCACAGCCCGGTCGCGCAGGAGGCCGGCGTTGGCTGAGACCGTCCTCGACGTGCGGGGCCTGACCAAGGAGTAC
Organism: uncultured Gaiellales bacterium; assembly: GCA_964496175.1. Classification (GTDB taxonomy): domain Bacteria; phylum Actinomycetota; class Thermoleophilia; order Gaiellales; family Gaiellaceae; genus PALSA-600. Next base: position 37,336 of record CAZBYA010000003.1, read on the forward strand.
TCGGTCGGGCGGCTCGGCGGGCGGAAGGTCGTGCACGCGCTGAGCGACGTCGACCTCTCGGTCGGGAAGGGCGAGGTGCTCGGCCTCGTGGGCGAGTCCGGCTCGGGCAAGACGACCTTCATCCGGACGGTGCTGATGCTCGACCGGCCGACTGCCGGGTCGATTCGCGTCAACGGCTCCGAGCCTGTGCCGGCGCGGCCGAGCGCCGGCCGCCTGCGCGCGCATCGCCGGCAGGTGCAGATGATCTTCCAGGACCCGTACTCGTCGCTCGACCCGCTGCACACCGTCCAGCACAGCGTCGGCTCGCCGCTGCGGGCGTTCGGGCTCGTCGACCGGCACGAGCGGAAGGCCGCGATCGAGGCGCTGCTCGACCAGGTGGGCCTCGTCCCCGCAGCGTCCTTCCTGCGCCGCTACCCGCACCAGCTCTCGGGCGGCCAGCGGCAGCGCGTCGGCGTCGCGCGGGCCCTCGCGGCGCGCCCGTCCGTGCTGCTCGCCGACGAGCCGACGTCGATGCTGGACGTCTCGATCCGGCTCAGCATCATGAACCTGCTGCTCGAGCTGCGACGCAGCGCCTCGCTGTCGCTCGTCTTCGTCACCCACGACCTCGCCGGCGCGTACTACATGAGCGACCGGATCGCGATCATGTACGCGGGTCATCTGCTCGAGGTGGGGCCGGCGGCGGCGGTGATGGGCGAGCCCCGGCATCCCTACACCCGGCTGCTGCGCACGGCCGCGCCCGACCCCGAGGGCGCGTTCGGCCGCGAGCTCCGATTCGACGCGCACGGGGATCCCCCCGACCTGACCGAGCTTCCCCCGGGGTGCCCGTTCGCGCCGCGGTGCCCGCTCGCCCGGGGCGAGTGCGGGCTCGCGCTGCCGGACTGGCGCCGCGTCGGCCGGGACCATCGCGTGCGCTGCGTCCTGCAAGGAGGAAACGATGGGCAGTAGCTTCCCGGCGGACTTCGTCTGGGGCGCCGCCACCGCGGCGTACCAGGTCGAGGGCGCGGTGCACGAGGACGGTCGCGGCGAGAGCGTCTGGGATCGCTTCGCGGCAACGCCCGGCAAGGTCCGCGCCGGCGACACCGGCGAGGTCGCGTGCGACTTCTACCACCGCTATCCCGAGGACATCGCGCTCATGCGCGAGCTCGGGCTCGCGGCGTTCCGCTTCTCCGTCTCGTGGCCCCGCGTCTTCCCGGCGGGGCGTGGGAGCCCCAATCCGGCGGGGCTCGACTTCTACGACCGGCTGGTGGACGAGCTGCTCGAGGCGGGGATCGAGCCGTTCCCGACGCTCTTCCACTGGGACACGCCGCAGGCGCTCGAGGACGCGGGCGGCTGGCCGGTGCGTGCGACCGCCTACGCGTTCGTCGACTACGCGGAGGCGGTCGTGGCGAGGCTCGGCGACCGCGTCCGCCACTGGACGACGCACAACGAGCCCGGCGTCGTCTCCTCGCACGGCTACGGGTCGGGCGTGCACGCGCCCGGCCGCACGAGCGCGCGCGACGCGGTCGCGGCCGCGCACCACCTGCTCCTCTCGCACGGGCTCGCCGTGGACGCGATCCGTTCGCTCGCGCCGGAGGCGAGCGTCGGGATCGCCCTCGACCTCACGCAGCCGTACCCCGCCGGCGCCTCGCCGGAGGACCTCGCGGCCGCCCGGCAGGTCGACGGCGAAGCGAACCGCTGGTTCCTCGACCCACTCTTCCGCGGCGTCTATCCCGACGACCAGCGCGAGCGGCTCGCGCTCGCCGAGCCCGTGATCCGGGACGGCGACCTCGAGACGATCGCCGCGCCGATCGACTTCCTCGGCGTCAACACGTACCGCAGGCACGTCGTGGCGGGCGGGAACGGCGGCCCTCCCCGGATCCTCCGGCCGGAGGGCCGGTACACGACGATGGACTGGGAGGTGCATCCCGAGAGCTTCCGCGGCCTGCTCGTCTCGCTCGCCGACGAGTACGCGCCCGCCGCGATCTACGTGACGGAGAACGGCGCCGCCTTCGCCGACGTCCGCGGCCACGACGGCCGCGTGCACGACGTCGAGCGCGGCGAGTACCTGCTCGACCACATCGACGCCGTCGGTCGCGCGATCGCGGCCGGCGCACCGGTCAAGGGCTACTTCGTCTGGAGCCTCCTCGACAACTTCGAGTGGGGGTACGGCTACTCGCAGCGGTTCGGCCTCGTCTACGTCGACTACCCGACACTCGAGCGCATCCCGAAGGACAGCTTCGGCCTCTACCGGGAGCTGATCGCCGCCGGCCGTGGTGTTGCATCCGTCGGGACGGGATAGCCATGACGAATGAGGTGGCTTCCCGCTGCGGTCGTCGTCGCCGTCGCGCTGTCGCTCGGCGTCGCGCCGGCGCATGCCGGCGGCGGCTCGGCCGTCCGCGATCGCCTCGCCGGTGAGGCCGACCGCGGCCTGCAGGCGGCGAGCGCCCGCTGGGGCTGGAACGGCTGGTACGACGACGTGCCGGGCGTGCCGGGCTGGGCTCCGATCTGGGACACGCAGCAGCTGTTCGAGGCCTACCTCGCGCTCGAGCGCGCGGAGCCGAGCGTGCGCAACCGCAGCTTCGTGATCTGGTTCGCGGCCAAGAGCGAGCAGGGCTACTACAACGCGCGGCTCGGCAACGGTGTCGGCGGCTTCTCGACCGGCTACGGGCACGGCGGCGAGCAGGGCCAGCAGTGGTTCGACGACAACGGCTGGCTCGGCCTCTCGTTCGTCGACGCCTACGTCGAGACGGGGCTGCCCCGGTTCCTGCGCGACGCAGAGATCGCGTTCCGCTACCTGTACGTGGTCGGGCGCGATCGTGCGGACGGAGGCATCTGGTGGAACACGCAGCACACGGTGGACGCGGCGGAGTCCGTGAACACCGCCGCGCTGCTCGCCGTCCGGCTGTGGGAGCTGCGCGCGGGCGCCCGCTACCTCGCGGACGCGCGCGGGCTGATCGGCTGGGCAGACGCGCACCTGCTCGACCGCCGGTCGGGGCTGTACGTCAACCATCCCCTGAACGGCGTGCCGATCAGCTACCTCGAGTCGCCGATGCTGTCGGCGTTCGCGCGCCTGTGCCAGGACCGCAGGCTCTACTGCGGCCGCGTCGGCCCGCTCACGCGCGCCGTGCTGGCCGCCTACGGCGGCGACCTGCACCAGGCGCCCGAGTTCGACGCGACGTACGTCCGCTACCTGCTCGACGCCTACGAGCTGACCCACGACCGGCGCCTCTACGCGGTCGCGTACGCGAACGCGGTGCGGATCGAGCGCAACGCCGTCGACGCGGACGGCTTCTACTCGAAGGCGTGGGACGGCAGCACGGACGGCACGCTCCCGAGCTTCCTCCCCGTCGACGCCTCCGCGCTCGAGGTGCTCGCGTGGACGGCCGTCGAGACGGCCCCTTGAGGTGCGGGCGCCCGCAATCGTCCCGGGCGCCCGCACCGGCCGCAGGTGTCAGGCCTTGACGTTGATCGCGTTGCGGCGGGCCGCCTGCGCGGCGGCGTCGCCGTCGTTGAGGGCCGCGGAGCCGGTCCGCCCGTCGCCGTCGCCCTGGGCCGCCTTCAGCGTCGCCGCCGGGATCTGCATCGTCCACTTCCGTGTAGACAGCGTGCCGTGAGGTCATCGACCCGGGGACGCCGTTCGTGAGCAAGGAAACGGGGGCGGTAGACGTCATAGCTGGGTGATGAGAGCGTTCCTGCTCGCCGTCGCGCTCACGGCGGCCGTGCTCGTCGCCGCAGCCGCCGCCGGGCCCAGCCAGCCGCGGGTGACGCCGTCCGGCCTGGTCTACGTCGGCTCGTTCCGGCTGCCGGCGCCGGTCAGCGACACCAAGACCTTCGCGTACGGCGGCACTGCGCTCGCGTACGACCCCGTGCGCGACGGGCTGTTCGTGGTCGGGCACGACTGGTACCAGCTCGACGCAGAGGTGTCGATCCCGGCGCCCGAGCGGCGGTCGAGTGTCGACAGGCTGCCGCGCGCCCGGTTCCTCCAGCCGTTCGTCGACCCGACGAACGGCAGGATCGACGACACGGGCGGCACCGACAACAAGCTCGGCGGGCAGCTCGTCTACGGCGGCCGGCTGGTCGGTTCCGTGTACGTCTACTACGACGCCGCCGGCCGGCAGGTGCGATCGCACTGGGCCCGCCCGACGACGCAGCTGGCAGGTCCCGGCGCCGCCGGGCTCTTCGCCGTCGGCGACCAGGGCGCGGGCTTCGTCTCCGGGTTCATGGCCGCCGTCCCGGCCGCCTGGCAGGCCGCGCTCGGCGGGCCGGCGCTCACCGGCAACTGCTGCATCCCGATCATCAGCCGCACGTCGTTCGGGCCGGACGCGTTCGCCTTCGACCCGGCCCGGCTCCGCGGCGCCGGCCCCGTGCCGGCGTCGCCGCTCGTCTACTACCCGCAGGCGCATCCGTCGCTCGGCGCGTGGGGCCAGAGCTGGAACCCGAGGCGCGGCATCCTCTGGGACGGCGCGACGGCGGTCCGCGGCGTCGTGTTCCCCGAGGGCACGCGCAGCGTCCTCTTCTTCGGGACACAGGGGATCGGCGCCTTCTGCTACGGCGAGGGCACGGACCAGCCGTCGCTCGCGGGCAAGCCCACGCCCGACGGCACGACCTGGTGCTACGACCCCGACCAGTCGAGCAAGGGCACGCACGGCTACCCCTACGTCCCCGAGGTCTGGGCGTACGACGCACGCGACCTCGCCGCCGCCCACGCCGGCCGGGTGCGGCCGTGGCGCGTGCGCCCGTACGCGACCTGGCGGCTGCGCCTGCCGTTCGGCTCGCCGCAGATCGGCGGCGCCGCCTACGACCCGGCGCACAACCTCGTCTTCGTCTCGCAGCAGTTCGCCGACGGCGACCAGCCGCTGATCGACGTCTTCCGCGTCGGCTAGACGGGCGCCCCTCGCCGACTGCATACTCGCGCGGTGCGGATCGTCGACCTCTCGCACGCGTACGCGGACGAGATGCCGCTCTACCCGGGCCTGCCGGGCCCCACGTTCCGCGACATCGCGCGCGTCGAGCAGGACGGCTACGCGATGTCGGAGTACCACCTGCTCAACCACATCGGGACGCACGTCGACGCGCCCGCGCACCAGATCGCAGGCGGCGACACGCTCGACGAGATCCCGCTCGAGCGCCTCGTCACCGACGCCGTCACCGTCGACCTCTCGCGGCGAGCGCGGGGGCCGATCGGCCGCGGCGAGCTCGAGCCGCTGCTCGGCGACCTCGGCGAGGGGGACTGGCTGTTCCTCTGCTCCGACAACGGCCGCAACTGGGGTAGCGACGCGTACTGGACCGGCTGGTCGTACCCGGACGCCGAATGCTCGCGCGCGCTGATCGAGCGCGGGGTCGTCGGCATCGGCTTCGACGGCCCCTCGGCGGACCCCGTCGACACCGAGACGTTCGACCTGCACAAGGTGTGGCTCGGAGCGGGTCGAATGATCCTCGAGAACCTGACCAACCTCGACCGGCTGCCTGCGCGGACGCGGGTGGTCGTCGCTCCGCTCAAGGTGCGCGGCGCCAACGGGGCGCCCGCGCGCGTGCTCGCTTTCGTCGGCGACCAGTAGGGAGGGAAGGATGTTCGGATCGCTCGGCCGCGTCGGAACCCTTCGCCGCGGCATCCTGGGACTGCGGGAGACGTTCGGGCTCTCGCTTGCCCTGCTCGCCCTCGTGATGGCGAGCTCGCTCGCGACCTCGAGCGCCGCAGGCTTCGCGGGCGCCACCGTCCCGCTCGTCTACCTGACCGCGGGCTTCGGGTCGCTCTGCCTCGCGTCGGTGATCATCCGGTTCACCCGCCGGATGGCGAGCGCCGGCGGCCTCTACACGTACACGGCGCGCGGCCTCGATCGAAGCGGCGGCTTCCTCGCCGGCTGGCTCTACGCGTGGGGGTTCGCCGCCGGGATCTCGTTCGTCCTGATCATCTCCTCGTTCTTCCTCTCGACGGTGCTGACGGTGCACACGTCGCTCCACCTGAGCTGGTTCCAGTGCTTCTGGATCCTCGTCGCGCTGCTGACCGTCTTCTCGCTGCTGGACGTTCGCCTCTCGACGCGGCTCCAGTTCACGTTCGCCGCGGCCGGCGTGCTGCTGCTCGTGATCCTCGCCTTCGTGATCCTCGGGAAGGGCGGCGTGTCCGGCGTCACGCTCCAGCCCTTCAACTTCCACCACGCGCACAACGCGCACGACTTCTTCTACGCGATGGTGTTCGCCTTCACCGGCTTCATCGGGTTCGAGGCGGCGGCGGCGCTCGGCGAGGAGTCGGAGCAGCCGCTCAAGCTGATCCCGAAGGCGATCCTCTCCGCGGTGCTCGTCGCGCTCGTGTTCTACGTCTTCCTGACGTGGGCGATGTCGGTCGGCTTCGGCGTCGGCCACGCGGGCGCGTGGGCGACCAACCCGGGAGCTCTCGACTTCCTCGCGACGAAGTACGTCGGCAGCTGGTTCGCGACCCTGGTCGACATCGCGGTGGTCGTCGACGCGTTCGTCGCGGCGCTCGCCGCCACGACGCTCGTCTCGCGCACGGCGTTCGCGATGGGCCGGGAGGGCGGCCTGCCGCGGGTGTTCGCGTGGACGCACCCGCGCTTCAACACGCCGTGGGTCTCGATCCTCGCCTCGCTCGCCCTCACGGTCGTCCTCGTCAGCTGGCTCGCCCGCGGCGTGTGGAACAACGCGTTCACGTACTTCGCGTTCATGGCGACGACGGCGCCGTTCGGGATCCTGGCGACCTACATCCTCGTGTCGCTCGCGGGGATGGTGTACTTCTGGCGCACCCGCTCGACGTCGGACATCGCCTACAACGTCCTGCTCGACGTCCTCCTGCCGGTCGCGGCGATCGTCGTGTGCGGCCTGACGATCTACTGGTCGATCGTCCCGCGCCCGCCGGCGCCGATCAGCTACTCGCTCTGGATCGCGCTCGGCTGGGTCGGGGTCGGCGTCGCCTACCTGCTCTGGCTGCGCGCGACGGCGCCGGAGCGGGTCGCGCAGTTCGGCTCGGTGCTTGCCGAGGGAGGTGAGGCGGCGCCCGCCGCGCCGGAGGCCGAGCCGGTGCTCGGCTGAACGGCGAGCAGCGGCGTCACGCGCCGTCGCGACGGGCTTCGAGCCTCGTCAGCCGGTCGGCCTCCTCGACGGGGCCGCCGGTGAGGGGGAGGATGGTCTCGCCGAGGTTGGCGCCGGTCGCCGCCGCGCCTCCGACTGCGACCGGATACTCGGACGCGAGGCGGAGGAGGCCGTCGTGGTCGCGCTCGATCGCGCGCGGGTCGACGGCGCTAACGACGACGCGAGCGGGCCGCGATGCGCGCGCGGCGCCGGCGATCGACTCGAGCGGCGTGTCGGGACCGAGATAGAGGATGCGCCACCCGCGTGCGCGGAGCGCGAGACCGAATGCGATCAGGCCGAGATCGTGTCGCTCCCCCGCCGCGCACGCGAGCAGGGCCCGCGGGCCGAGGCCCTGTCCCCAGCCGCGGGCGAGCGCGAGCAGGCGGCCGCGGAGGAGCGCGGTCGCGAAGTGCTCCTGCGCGACGGAGACCTCGCCGCGCTCCCACCCGGCGCCGAGCTCGTGGAGGTAGGGAACGACGACGTCTGCCAGCAGCGTGTCGAGGGAGAAGCCTGCGGCGAGTGCGTCGAACGCCGCGTGCGCGCGCGCGTCGTCGAAGGCGAGCAGAGCGGCCTCGAGCTCCGCCCGGGCCCCGGCCGTGTCGAGGGCCGGCTGTTGGGCGACGCCGGCTCCGCTCGTCGCGACCGCCGCAGCCTCGGCCGCGGCGAGCCCCGCAGCGAGCTGCGCCTGCATCGCGCGCACCCGGAGGACGTCGTCCTCGGAGTAGAGACGCAGCCCGCCGGGCGAGCGGCTCGGGCTCAGCAGCCCGTACCGGCGCTCCCACGCGCGCAGCAGGTCGGGGCTGACGCCGGAGCGGCGGCTCAGCTCTCCGATCCGGAAGCGCGTCTCGACGGCCACCTGCGCAGGCTACCGAAAAAGATGGACAGAAGTTTGACACGACCTGGCGCGGGCAGCTACCATCCCGCGGACAACAACTGGACAGGAGGTGGACAAATGCGGAAGCTGGATGTGGTGGCCGCGGCGCTGGTGCTGGTCGGCGGGCTCAACTGGGGCCTCGTCGCGGTGGCGAGGTTCGATCTCGTCGCCTGGATCTTCGGCGGCATGCACTTCGGGGACACCAGCATCGCGAGCCGGATCGTCTACGGCCTCGTCGGGCTCGCCGCGGTCTACGGGATCGCCGCGCTCGTTGGTCGGGCGAGCGCCCGGCCCGTGACCGCCGCGAGCCGGTGAGATCGGTTCGCTCCGAGGCGCCGACGCCGGAGCCGTTGCGGCTGCGGTCTGGTCTGCGGGTGAGCCGGCAGTGCGCCGGCTCACCCGCACGAGCTCGCCCGCGCCGGTGCTCGGCTGAAGGCCGACACCGCCGGCGACGTCAGCGCTCGACGGGCGTGTCGGGCAGGAGTCCCCACTCGGCCCACGAGCCGGGGTACACCCCGGCGTCCCGATAGCCGAGCCTGTCGAGGGCGAACCAGGCCTGGGCGGCGCGGTTCCCCACCGTGCAGTAGGCGACGACACGGTCCTCGGGGCCGATCCCGGCGGCCGTCAAGGCGTGCCGCAGCCGGCCGTCGCTCCGGAAGCGTCCGGCCGGCGTGCGCAGCAGGTCGATCGGCACGTGGACGCTGCCGGGGATGTGGCCGGCCCGGCCGGCGCCCTCGCTCGCGCCCGACGGCCAGAAGCGCTCCCCGGCGTGCTCGGCCGGCGAGCGGACGTCGACGAGGACGCAGCCGGCCTTGCCGATCATGCTCGCAACGGACTCGCGCGACGCATGCAGGCGGGGATCGGGGCGCGTGAGCGCGTACTCGGTCGTCGCCGGGGCCGGGACGTCGGTGGTCCAGTCGTAGCCGGCGTCGCGCCACCCTTCGCGCGGCCCGTCGAGCACGAAGGCGCGCTCGTGGCCGTAAGCCCGCAGCAGCCAGTAGCCGAGGTGGGCGCCGTAGCCGTAGAAGACGGCCGGCGTCTCCGGCGTCAGGCCCGAGCGCGAGAGGAGACCCTGGATCTCCGCCGTCGAGATCGGCCCGTAGTCGGGGCGACGAAGGTCGGCGTAGATGTTCCAGAGCAGTGCGCCCGGGACGTGACCGTCGCGGTAGGCGGTCGCGGCGACGTCCACCTCGATCACGCGGACGCCTTCGAGGTGCTCGGCGACCCAATCGGTGTCGACGAGCGGCTCGGTCGTGACGGTCATCGTTCGCTCCTTCCTCGGGTTGGCGGGAGGAGCGTCGCGGACGACGGTTTCGCCCGCCGGGGGCGAACCTTGGCGAAACCTTGTGGCGTTACTCAGCCGGCCCCGAGGAGGCGCCGGTGCACGGCCTGCAGCTGCGGGGCCGGCACGGCGCCGAGCTCGTCGCGCAGGCGCACCCGCAACTCCTCGTAGGCGAGCAGCGCCTCGGCTGCGTTGCCGCGCCGCTCGAGCACCTCCATCAGCAGCCGGGTCGAGCTCTCGCGGAGGGGCGCTACCCGGACGAGGTGCCGTGCCGACCTTTCCGCGCTCGGCAGCTCGGCCCCGCCGAGCCCGAGACACGCCGTCGCGTAGCACTCCAGCGACCGGGCGTGGACGTCGGCGAGCGTACGGCGCCACTCGTCGATCCACGGCGCCTCGTGACCGGGGAGCAGGGCGCGACCCGTCACCAGCTGGGCGGTCAACGAGCTCCTCCACGCGCGCGGCCAGTCCTCCAGCGAGCACGCGGACTCCGCCTCGTGGACGGCCGCGAGCGCGCGCGCGACGTCGACGCGCGCATCCGGCGGGAGCCGAAGCTGGAGCTCGCCCCGGCCGACGAGCCGGCTCTCTCCGATCGACGAGCGAAGCTTCGAGAGAAGCGCGGCGAGCGCATCGGCGGGGTCGTCGGGCAAGTCCCCGACCCACACGGCGTCCTGGAGCTCCGCCCGCCCGACCGTCCGGTCGCGGTTCAGCACCAGGTAGGCGAAGAGCTGGCGGCCCTGCCTCCCCGGGAGGCGCGTCTCGACGCGGGCTCCGTCGAGCTCGACTGCGTAGCGGCCGCACAGCTGGATCGTTGCCCGTGCCACCACGGAGGACGATAATCGCGGCGGGAAGGAGGAGCCATGGCTCGCCAGGTGAGGTGCGAATGCGGGTACGTCGCGCGAGGCGAGACCGACGACGAGGTGGTGGCGGACATCCGCGAGCACCTGCGGTCGGATCACCCGCAGCTGCTCGACCAGGTCACGGATGACCAGATCCGCGACTGGGTCGAGATCGTCGGCTGAGCGTCGGTCAGCCCCTGAAGTACATGAGCAGCACGAGGGCGATCATGCCCAGCGACTCGAGGGCGAGCATCCCGACCCCGAGCCACGAGCGGTCCGCCCGCGCCAGGAGGGGCGCGGGCGGTGCTCCGCCGGGGGCGGGCTCGCCGCAGATCGGGCACTTGCCGTCGGTGTAGGCGGGCCGGAACCAGTAGCGGTCCTCGGGGCAGAACGCGTACTGCGTCCGGTCGGCCTGCCGCCGGCCGAGCAGCTCTCCGACGGTGCTCATGCTGTGCCTCCTCTCCGCCAGCGCCAGAGGCTCGCGCCGGTGCCGATCACGAGTGCCTGCCAGACCAGGTAGGCGAGCAGCAGCCACAACGGCTTCTTGAGCGCCGACACGATGCGCGCCGGCAGGCTCTGCCCGCCGCCGCCGGTCGTGCCCGACGTCGCCTGCGTGCCGCCGCCGCTCAGGCCCGCCGCCGTTCCGCCCTGCGAGGAGGTCGAGCCGGAGCCGCTGGTCAGCGACGACGACCCCGACGAGCTCGAGCCGCCGGCCGACGAGCTGCCGGTGCCGTTCGAGCTGAACCCCGAGGTCTTCGACGTGTGGGACTTCCCGCCAACCGCGCCGCAGGAGCCGGAGCTGAATCCCGAGCTCGAGCCGGTGCTCGAGCCCGAGCCGGAGCTGGGGCCGAAGCCGGAGCTCGAGAAGCCGAGGTTGCTCGCCGACATCGGCGGCGCGGGCGCCGCCAGCGAGTCCAGGAACACCTCGCCGAGGATGTGCTCGGCGAACTGAGCGGGGACGCCCGACTGGTCGACCGGCTGGGTGAAGAGCACGTGCAGGCCGGTGGCCGTGACGGTCTCCTCGCCTGCGCCCGAGCCGGCGGCCCCGGGCCCGAAGCCGAAGCCGAAGCCGCCGCCCGACTGGTCGGTCGAGGTCGTGTCGGTGGTCGTCGAGCCCTGGTCGGTCGAGCTCGTCGTGGTCGCGGTCCCGCTCGAGGGGCACGAGCCCGCCGTCGGCGTCGTGCCGCTCTGGTCGCAGGAGCCGGACGAGGAGTTCGTGCTCGTCTGATCTGTCGAGGTCGTCGTGGTCGTCCGGTTCGTCGTCGTCCGGCTCGTGGTCGTCGGCGGTGTGGGGAGCGGGCCGCTCGACGTCGTCGTGGGCGACGTGTCGGCCTGGCCGCAGGAGCCCGACGACGAGTCCATGCTGCCCGGGCCGCACGAGCCCGACGAGGGGTTCGTGCCCGTCTGGTCGGTCGAGGTCGGCGGCTTCGGCGCCGGCGTCGTCGTCGACCCCGTGCTCGTCGTGCCGGTCGACGTCGGCGACGTGCCCGACTGCCCACAGGAGTTGTTCGTGATCTCGGGGTTGACGATGAAGAGCTGGATGCCCGCCTGCTTCAACGCGCCGTTGAGCGCGTCGCTCGCCTGCTGGTAGGGCAGGCCCTGGGTCTGGCCGGCGATGTGCACGCCGTCCTGGTCGATCGAGACCGGGACGCCCCCGATCGTCGCCGCCCCGACGGTGACCGACGTCTTGTTCTTGAAGTCCTTGCCGTCGTTCGTGATCGACGCGGTGACGTGGATGCCGTCGATCAGGATCTGGCCGCCGCCGATGCTCACGCGGCCGAGGCTCGACTCGCCGCTCGTCAGGAGCGCGCCGGTCTTGGCGTCGATCGTCACCTGCGAGATCGAGTGGAGCAGCGACCCGCCGTCCCCGGACGCCGACGAGAGCGATCGCGAGGAGGAGACCGAGTGCGGCGCCAGCGCCGACGGGACCGGCGGTGCGGGCGCGGGCACGGGCGCGGGCACGGGCGCCGAGGGCGCCGAAGGCGCCGAGGGAACGGGCACGGGCGGCGTGACCTTGACGCCGCCGAGCGGGACGGTGACGGAGGGCGTCGGCACGCTGACGGTGGGAGTCGTGATCTTCCCCACGGGCGTCGTCACGGTGAGAGTCGGCGGCTTGATCGTCGGCTTCGGCCGCTTCGGCTCGAGGCGGCTCAACCACGTCTCCCGCCACGCCGCGAGCGCCTTCCGCAGCCGCCCGTCGAAGCCCTTCGGGGACGCGATCACCGTCGGCCCGGGCGGCGAGCTGAACCCGTTCTCGGCCTCCGAGGACTCGGCGTTCGCCGTGTACGGGCTCGCGTCGGCCTTCGCGTAGGGCTGCCCCTGGGTGCCGTACGTCGCCTTGCCGGAGTCGCCGGGCCAGCGGGCGTCGGCGTACTGCGGCTGCTGGAAGTTGCCGGCCGCCGCCGTCTGCCCGATCGGGCCTGTGTCGGCGGGGCTCGCCGTACCCTCGGCGAACGGGGAGTTGTCGACGTGCGTGTGGGCGAGCGAGTAGTAGTTGTCGACCGCGCCGGTGGTGTAGTTCGGGAACGCCGAGCTGCCCACGATCTCGTGGTCGCTCGCCGCGTTCGCCGTGCCGTTGATGACGAAGTACTTCGCCGCGGCCTTCGACTCCGGGTCCGACGCGGCGGAATCCGGCCCCTGGAGCGGCGAGGTCGGCGTGGTCGCCGTCGGCGACGTCTTTGTCCCCTTCTTCGTCTTCTTCGTCGTGTGCTTCTTCTTGGTCGCCTGCCTGGCCGGCGGCTTCTTCGCCGCCTTCCTCTTCGTCGCCGTCGTCCGCGACTTCGACGAGGTCGCCGAGGCCGACGCCGAGAGGGGCGAGAACAGGACGACGGCCAGGGCGAACGCAATCGCCGCGAGCAACGCCATCGCCACGACCATCACGATCTTGCGTCTGAGCGCAGGCTTCCTCACGACACACCTCCGTTGCCGTTCGCTTGTCTCGCTGGGCTCGCCATCGCCTCCCGGAGCAGGTCGAGCAGGACCTCGGTCGCGTCGCGGCCTTCCGCCGCCGCCCGGCCCTCGATCGTCTCGAGCAGGCCGGCGGCGAGCGGCAGCTCGCCGTTGCCGTCGTCGTGCAGCTCGGCCGGGGGCTCGATCGGGACCGCGTCGGCCCCGCCCTCGCCCAGGTAGCTGCCCCTGACGAAGTCCTCGTCGCGGGCGAGCTCGGCGGCGGCGCCGCTGAAGGCGACCTCGCCCTTCTCGAGCACGTACGCGCGCGACGCGACGTCGAGCGCGTGGGTGACGAACTGCTCGACGATCAGGACCGAGACGCCCTGCTCGGGGAGCGACCGGACGATCTCGAACAGGCCCTGGACGATCGTCGGCGCGAGCCCCTGCGACATCTCGTCGATCATCAGCACGCGCGGCTTCATGATCAGCCCGCGGCCGATCGCGAGCATCTGCTGCTCGCCGCCCGACAGCGTCCCGGCGAGCTGCGCGCGGCGCTCGTACAGGCGCTCGAAGATCTCGTACACCTCCGCGACGCGCGCGTCGGCCTCGGGCCCGCGGGCGCCGGCGAGCGCGCACGCGAGGCGCAGCGTCTCGTCGACCCTCAGCGTGGGGAAGATCCCCCGTCCCTGTGGGACGTGCACGATCCCGCCGCGCGCGATCGCGTCGGGCCGGCTGCCCTTCAGCGAGGCGCCGTCGAAGCGGACGTCGCCGTCCATCAGCGGCAACATCCCCGAGAGCGCGCGCAGCGTCGTCGTCTTGCCGGCTCCGTTGGGGCCGAGCAGGGCGACGATCTCGCCTTCCTCGACCTCGAGGTCGACGTTGAACACGACCGGCAGGCGCCCATAGCCGGTGCGGAGCCCGTGGGCCTCGAGCAGCGCGCTCATGCCGCCGCCCCCACCGGCTCGCCCAGGTACGCGCGCACGACCTCGGGGTCGTCGCGGATCTCCTCCGGCCGGCCCTCGGCGATCACCTGGCCGTGGTCGAGCACGTAGATCCGGTGGCAGATGCGCATGATCAGCGCCATGTCGTGGTCGACGACGAGCATCGACACGCCGAAGCGCGCGCGCACCGCCGCGAGCAGCCCGGCCAGCTCCGCCGTCTCGCGCGCGTCGAGGCCCGCGCCCGGCTCGTCCAGCAGCAGGAGCCGGGGCTCGAGGGCGAGCGCACGCCCGATCTCGAGGCGCCGCTGGAGACCGACCGGCAGGTCGCCCGCCGGCGTGTCGGCGTAGTCGCCGAGGTCGATGAAGTGCAGGATCGCCCGCGCCTTCTCCTCCGCGGTGCGCTCCGCGAACACGGTCATGGGCAGCCGCATGAGGTCGCCGATCACGCCGCGCTGCGAGAACGCGTCGAGGGGGACGACGAGGTTGTCGAGGGCGCTGAGCTCGTCGAACAGCTCGAGGTTCTGGAACGTGCGCGCGATCCGGAGGCGTGCCCGCTGGTGCGGCTTCAGGGCCCTGAGGTCGCGGCCGTCGTAGACGATGCGGCCGCGGTAGCCGGGGACGACACCGGTGATGCAGTTGAACATCGTCGTCTTGCCGGCGCCGTTCGGCCCGATCAGCCCCAGCGTCTCGCCCTGCCGGAGGTCGAAGGAGACGTCGGAGAGCGCCTGGACGCCGCCGAAGTTGAGCGAGACGCCGACGGCCTGCAGCAGCGGGGGCCGAGCCATCAGATCTTCACCATCGTGGGCGCGTCCGCCGCGGCCAGCTCGGTCGTCGCCGCGACGGCGGGCGGCGCGGGCGCGGTGGGGAACCGCGGCGCCGAGGGGAACCGCTTGCGGAAGCGCTCCTGCCAGTCGGGGACGACGCCCTGCGGCGTGAGGATGACCTGGACGATCAGGGTCGCCCCGACGATCAGCGGGAACCACAGCGTCGAGAGCGGCGTGTGGGTCAGGAGCTCGGGGCCGAAGATCAGGAAGATCCCGCCGACGGCGGCGGCGCCCACCGAGCGGACGCCGACGACGATCGCGATCGCGACGACTGCCAGCGACTGCTGGAACGTGAAGGCGCCGGCGCTGACGGAGCCGATGCCGGTGGCGAGCAGGCCGCCGGCGAGGCCGGCGAGCCCGGCCGACACGCCGAAGGCGGCGAGCTTCCACGCGGTCAGGTTGACGCCGCTCGTCGCGGCCGCGATCTCCGAGTTCCGGATCGCCCGCAGCACGCGGCCGGTCTTCGATCGGCTGAGGTTCCAGACTCCGAGCGCGGCGACGAGGAACACGCAGAGCGTGAAGAGGTAGAAGGCGTAGGAGCCCGCGAGCGAGATGCCGAGGAAGCTCGGGCGTCCGACCGTCCACGACGAGATGCCGCCCGAGAACGAGTCCCACGTTCCGGGCGCCAGGATGAAGTGGTCGAAGAACAGGGCGACGGCGATCGTCAGGATCGCCAGGAACAGCCCCGACAGTCGCAGCGCCGGGATGCCGACCAGCACTCCGACCGCGATCGAGGCGATCACGCCCAGCACCAGGGCGGGCCAGAAGCTCCAGCCGTGGCCACCGACGAGCGAGCCGACGGTGAAGGCGCCGATGGCGGCGAACGAGTACTGGCAGAAGGAGACCTGGCCGACGAACCCGGTCAGCACGACGAGCGACAGCACGATCAGCCCGACGATCAGCGCGTACGCGGCGAGCGACTGGTAGTAGCCCGAGAACGAGAACGGGATCAGCACCCCGAACCCGACCGCGCTCGCGACGAAGATGCGACGGACGGGCGGGTTGTCGGTCGCGGGAACAGGCTGGTACTCCTTGCCGGCGGTGATGTGCCGGACCCGGCGCGTGCGCGGGCGGAAGAGGATCGCCAGCGTCACGAGCACGAGCGCGAAGATGACCGCGTTGCCCGTGCCCGCGTTCGACGAGAAGACACGCGGATAGGTCTCGGCGAGGCCGAGGAACATCGCGCCGACAACCGTCCACGGCAGGCTGGTGAGCCGGCCGATCAGGGCGGCGGTGAAGGCGTCGATCACGACGATCGTCAGCGAGATCGGGTCGAAGTTGATGCGCGGCGTGATCAGGACGCCGGCGACCGCCCCCATGGCGGAGCCGGCCACCCACGAGACCGCCATCACCCGGTTCACGTTGATGCCCCAGAGCCGCGCCGCGTCGGGGTCGTCGGCGACCGCTCGCATCGAGGTGCCGAACGTCGTCCAGCGGAGCACCGCCGCGGTCCCGAGCGCGAGGCCGAGCGCGACGACGACCGTCGTGAACTCGTCCCAGCCGACGACCACGGTGGTGCCGGGGAACGTGAAGCCGTTGATCGACACCAGCTGGACCGGCCGGTGGTACGCGGTCTGGCCCCAGATCAACCCGGCTGCGGTCTGCAGGACGAGCAGCCAGCCGATCGTCACGACGACCTTGTTCAGCGTGGAGCGGCCGGCCAGGGGCCGGATCGTGAAGCGCTCGATCACGTAGCCGAGCGCGCCGCCGGCGACGATCGCCGCGAGCAGGCCCACCAGCGCCGGGAGCCCCATCACGGTCGAGACCTGGTACGCGATGAAGGCGCTGAACATCGAGACCGCGCCCTGCGCGAAGTTCAGCACGCCCGAGACGCGGTAGATCAGGACGAGGCCGACCGCCGCCAGCGCGTAGATGCCGCCGAGCGTGATCCCGATCACGGTGTAACCCGGAAGCAGCCCCCAGTCAGCCGACGCCAGCAGGCCCATCGCTCAGAAGCAGTTCCAGCCGGACGTGGTCCGCCACTGGCCGTTCGCGTTGTGAATCCACTGGAAGCAGTGCAACGGGTCGTGGCCGTTCCCGGAGGAGTAGGAGAACGGAGGCGTCAGGCCGCCGTCGTTGAAGTTCCTGATCCCGTTCAGGGCGCTCTCGAGGTTCTGGCGGTTCACGACGCCGTTGCCGATGTCCTTGACCGCCTGCACGAACACCTCGGCCGCCAGCCACTGGTAGGTGGTGTAGGTGTCGAGCGCGCCGAACTGGCCGGGGTAGTACGTGTGCACGGCGTTCAGGTACTGCGCGACGGCGGGCGTGCTCGTGTGGTCGAGGTACTCGAGCACGGGCGTCGCCGAGTCGGCGCCGAAGACGGCGCAGCTCGAGCCGCAGCCGGAGTCGTACTGCCGGTTCGCCGACGCCTTGTCGAGGCCGCCGCCGAGGACGGGCACGTGGAAGTTCTGGCGCTCCATCGCCTGGAACAGCCGGGCGTAGGAGAACGGGTCGAGGAACGCGGCCACCGACTGCGCGCCCGCCGCCTGGAACTTGAGCACGATGTCGGTGTAGTCGGCCTTGGTCGCATCCACGGTCTCGACGTCGACCGGCGAGATGCCGCGTTGCCGCATCGCGTTCAGGAACGACTGCTCGACGGGTGCGATGAAGTTGGCGTTGAGGAAGATGACGCCCGGCTTCTTGAGACCGATGTCGCCGGCGTGCGTGCCGAGCGCGGTCCCCGCGGTGACGAGGCTCGGCGTCGTCGGGTACGAGATCGGCGACGAGAACTCGGAGGGCACGCCGAGCCCGCCGATGATCGGCACGCCCTGGTTGCTCAGGTACGTCGCCTCGGGCTGCTCGCCGGACAGCGACAGCCAGCCCACGATCGCGAGCACGCCCTGGCTGATCAGCTTCTGCGCGCACTGGTGCGCTGCCGAGGGGTCGTACTTCGAGTCGCAGTCGATCAGCTGGAACTTGTAGCCGTTGACGCCGCCCTGGGCGTTGACCATGTCGAAGTAGGAGCGCACGGTGTCGCGCTCGACCGTCGCGTCGACCGGGCCGGTCTCGTCGAAGATGCCGCCGACGGTGATCACCTTGCCGTTCACGCCCGGCCCGGGCTGCCCGCCGCCGCCGCTGCCGCCGGCGGCGCTCGTCGTGGTCGTGCCGCCGCCCCCGGAGCCCGAGGAGGTCGTCGAGGTGCCGCCGGAGCTCGGCTTCGCCCCGGACGACGTCTTCGCGCCCGAGCTCGTCTTCGTCGCCGGGGCCGCCTTCGTGCTCGAGTGCGTCGTCGCCGGCGAGCTCGTGCTGCCGGAGGAGGGGGTGGGGCCGCTCGGTGTCGCGGAGCCGCTGCTGACGGGTTGCGTCGCGGGTGCGCTGCCGCCGCTCGGCGTCACCGTCCCGGAGCTGCCGCCGCTGCTGCTCGGCGCCGCCGTCGCGGGGGCGGAGCCGCCGCTCGGCGAGGACGTGTAGGACTGGCCGGCGACCCCGGCCGCCACCGGCATCGACGCGTTGGAGTTGTTCGAGTGCGAGAACTCGTAGGCGATCGCGCCGCCGAGGGCGAGTGTCGCCACGACGTTGAGCGTCATGAACACGATCGCAACCCGTTCCCGCATGGGTCATCTCCCTTGGGCGTAGTGACGTTTCGCCTAGCGCTGGTGAGACCCGCGCCGCAGCGGGTTTCCTTCATCCCAGTTGTTCGAGCTCTGTAAACTTGTCGCGAGTGCAACGTGCGGGCCCCGGTCGCGGGTACGCGGCGCTACGGCGGGCGAGCCGGCTCAGGCGGTCGCGACGGCGCGCGGGAGGATCAGCGTGACGGTCGTGCCGGCGCCGGGCTCGCTCTCGACGGTGACGGTGCCGCCCGAGGCGACGGCGAAGTCGCGCACGCTCGCGAGCCCGAGGCCGTGGCCGGCCCCCTTCGTCGTGAAGTCGGGGTCGAAGATCCGCTCGAGCTCGTCCGGTGGGATGCCGGTGCCCGTGTCCGAGCACCTGATCGCAACGGTCTCGTCCCGTTGCTGCGTCTCGACGGTGAACGTGCCTCCGTTGGGCATGGCGTCGCGTGCGTTGACCGCGACGTTCTCGAGGGCCCGCTCGAGACGCAACCGGCCGACGCGGGCGAGGGGCCGGCGCCGGTCCGGCTTCACGACGACGTCGATGCGCGGGCCCAGCAGGAGCCGTGTGAGCGGCCGCAGGCCGGCGATCACCCTGTTCACGTCGACGGGCCCCTCTCGTGCGGCATCGCCCTGAGCGCCTTCACGCGCGATCTCGAAGGCCTTGCGGGCCAGGTCGCGCACCTGTCCGGCGTTCACCTTGGTCGGCCCGCTGCCGGCGAGGCTTCCGAAGAGCCGCTCCGCGAGATGCACGAGCGGCATCAGGATGTTCGCGAGATCGTGGAGGTGGGCCCGCGAGTCGTCGGTCGGCTCCACCACCGCGAGCAGGTACGAGGGCTCGCCCGCCGGCGTCCGGACGGCCATCAGGGTGCAGCGGACCATCACCCGGCCGCCCCTCGTGAGGAGCGGCCCGAGCTCCGTCACCGGATCGCCCGCGACGACGCGCGCGAGCAACGAGTTCAGCCTCGCGATCTCCTCCGGTGGCGCGAGCTCGTCGACAACGAGCTCGCGCGGCTCGCGGACGCCGAGCAGGCGGCGGAGCGCGGGATTCGCCGCGAAGAGCCGGCCGTCGGTGGTCAGCGCGCCGAGCGCCACGGGTGCGTGCTCGAACAGGGCGCGGAACGCGCGGGCGGCGGTCTCGGGGTCGCCGTCGAGCTCGGTCACCGTCTCCGCCTGGGGCGCTCCAGCGGGCGCCAGGCGAGCATGCGCTTGCCGAGCCCCGCGCGCACCATCCAGACGCCCGCGCTCATCGAGATGAGTGCGGGGGCGAGCGACGAGATGGTCGGATGCACGTCTTCCTCCTCCTCTTCTGACACCCGGAGGGTCGCGGAGGCGGCTGCCATCCCGGTGCCATCCCTGCCGGCTGCGCTGCCGGGAGGCCGTGCGCCGTCAGGCCGTGGTCGGCGTTCGCGGAGCGGCGGCACGCCCCCGGTGCACGGTCCAGCGGGAGGCGCGGCGCGCGACGCGGTGCTCGTGCGGTGAGCGGACGGCAGCCGGCGCGGCCGTGACGGGCTCGTGCGCGTAGAAGACCCGCTTCGCGAGCTCGAGCAGGAGCAGGTAGAGGACGATCAGCCCGAGGATCGCGCCGACGAGGCTGCCGGGCAGTCCGACGAAGCCGAAGGCGTGCGCGAGCGGGGAGAAGGGGAGCGCGAACCCGATCGCGACGGCCAGGAATGTCGAGACGACGAGCGGCGTGCTGGGCCGGCTGCGCAGGAAAGGCAGCCGCCGGGTGCGGATGGCGAAGATGGCGAGGCTCTGCGTGGCGAGCGACTCGACGAACCAGCCCGAGCGGAAGAGACCGTGGCTCGCGTGGAAGCCGAGCAGCAGGATCCCGAAGGTCGCGAAGTCGAAGATCGAGCTGATCGGCCCGAAGCAGAGCATGAAGCGGCGGATGAACCGCATGTCCCAGTGCGCCGGCCGGCGAAGCTGCTCCTCGTCGACCTCGTCCGTCGGGATCGTCATCTCGCTCGTGTCGTAGAGGAGGTTGTTCAGCAGGATCTGCTTCGGCAGCATCGGCAGGAAGCTCAGGAACAGCGAGCCCGCCCCGGCGCTGAACATGTTCCCGAAGTTGGACGAGGTGGCCATCAGCACGTACTTGATCGTGTTCGCGAAGATGCGCCGGCCCTCCCCGATGCCGTCGGCCAGGATGTCGAGGTCCTTCTCGAGCAGGACGATGTCCGCCGCGTCCTTCGCGACGTCGACTGCGCTCTCGACCGAGATGCCGACGTCGGCGTCGTGGAGCGCCACGGCGTCGTTGACGCCGTCGCCCATGTAGCCGACCGTCGAGCCGAGAGCGCGCTGCGCGTTGATCACGCGCGACTTCTGCTCGGGCGTCACCCGCGCGAAGACGGTGGTCGCCGGCAGCGCGGCGGCGAGCGCGTCGTCGTCGAGCGCGTCGAGCTGCGTTCCGGTCAGCGAGCCCCGCGGCTCGAGGCCGAGGTCGGTGAACACCTTCACGGCGACGACCTCGCTGTCGCCCGTGATCACCTTCACGTCGACGTCGAGCCGGCGCAGGCGCGCCAGCGCCTCCGCCGCGTCCGCCTTGGGCGGATCGAGGAACGTGAGGAACCCGGCGAGCTCGAGGCCGGCCTCGTCGTCCGCCGTCAGCGTCGTCGCTCCCGGCGCGTCGCGGGTGGCGACGGCGACGACGCGGCTGCCGGCGGCGAACTCCCCGTCGAGCACGGCCTGGGCGCGCGCGGGGACCTCGCGGCAGCGCGCGAGCACCAGCTCCGGCGCGCCCTTGACGATCACGGTGCGCGCGCCGTCGGCGGCCTCGACGAGGACGGAGCCCAGCCGGCGTTCGTAGTCGAACGGCCGCGCGGCGAGCCGGCGGTAGGGGGTGAGGTCGATCGACGGCGCCGGCCCCGCCTCCCAGAGCGCCTGGTCGAGCGTGTTGCCGCCCACCGCGCGCCCGTCGCGCACGACCGCGTCGTTGCAGAGCAGCCCGTCGCGCAGGACCGTCTCGTCCGGGGCGCCGGCCGCGTCGAGCACCGCCGCGAAGCTGATCCGCCCCTCGGTCAGCGTGCCGGTCTTGTCCGTGAAGAACACCTCGATGTTGCCGAAGTCCTCGATCGCGACGAGGCGCTTGACGATCACCTTCCGCTTCGCGAGCTGTCGCGCGCCCTCGGACATGCTGATGGTGACGATCGCCGGCAGCAGCTGCGGCGTCAGGCCGATCGAGATCGAGAGCGCGAAGAGGACCGACTGGATCACCGAGCGGCCGAGCGCGATGTTGACGACCAGGATCGTCAGGGACATGACGGCGGCGACGCGCACGAGCAGGACGGAGAAGTCGTGCAGGCCCTGCTGGAACGCCGTCTGCGGCTGCCGCGTGCCCAGCTTCGCCGCGATCGTCCCGAACTCGGTCGTGCCGTCGGTCTGCACGACGACGCCGGTGCCGCTGCCCGACCGGACGACGGTGCCCATGAACGCGCACGACGCGAGGTCGAGCCGCGACTCCGGCTGCACGACCGGCGAGACGTCCTTCTCGGCCGGCATCGATTCGCCCGTCAGCACCGACTCGTCGCACTCGAGCGCGTTCGTTTCCAGCAGGCGCAGGTCGGCCGGCACGACGTCGCCGACCCCGATCCGCACGACGTCGCCGGGCACGAGCCCGGTCACGTCGAGGACGGCTTCCTTGCCGTCGCGCAGGGTGACGATCGTGTGCCTGAGCTGGGAGTGGAGGGCCTCGACGGCGCGCGCGGAGCGGTACTCGCTCGCGAAGCCCATCCCGACGCTGAGCCCGCAGATGCAGAAGATGATGATCGCGTCGGTCGTGTCGCCGAAGAAGACCGACGCCACGGCCGTGACGAGCAGCAGGAGCAGGAACGGGCTGCGCAGCTGACTGAGGAAGACCGCGATCGCCCGGACGCCGTGGCTGCGGAGCGCGTTCGGGCCGACGCGCTCCAGCCGCTGCGCCGCCTCCGTCGCCGAAAGCCCCTGACTGCTCGAGCCGAGCGCGCGCAGGACCTCGTCGGCCGGCAGCGCCGCCGCGGTGGCGAGGTCGAGCTGCCGCGGGGCCGAACGCTGCGCCTCCTCGACCGTCTGCGTCACGGCGCGATCTTCCCTGCCGACGCTGCCAACGCGCTGCCACGGGCGTAGGCTTGGCCCGTGCAGCACGACCGCGCGACGAAGGTCCCGCGCAAGGTCTACGAGGCGGAGCTCCTACGCCTCCAGGCGGAGCTCGTGAAGATGAAGGAGTGGGTGCGCTCGACCGGTGAGCGCCTGCTGATCCTCTTCGAGGGTCGCGACGCGGCCGGCAAGGGCGGCGCGATCAAGCGGATCACCGAGTACCTGAACCCGCGCACGACGCGGATCGTCGCGCTGCCGGCGCCGAGCGAGCGCGAGCGCGGCCAGTGGTACTTCCAGCGCTACGTCGCCCACCTGCCGGCGGCCGGCGAGATCGCGCTCTTCGACCGCAGCTGGTACAACCGCGCGGGCGTCGAGTACGTGATGGGCTTCTGCACCCCCGAGGAGTACCGGCGCTTCCTCCAGCAGTGCCCGATCTTCGAGCGCCTGCTCGTCCAGGACGGGCTCCGGCTCGTCAAGTACTGGTTCTCGGTCTCCGACGAGGAGCAGGAGCGGCGCTTCCGGTCGCGGCTCGAGGACCCGCTGCGGAGCTGGAAGCTGTCGCCGATGGATCTCCAGTCCCGCGCGCGCTGGGTCGAGTACTCGAAGGCGAAGGACGAGATGTTCGTCCACACGGACATCCCCGAGGCGCCGTGGTACGTCGTCGAGGGTGACGACAAGCGCAGGGCGCGCCTCAACTGCATCCACCACCTGCTGTCGATCGTCCCCTACGAGGACGTGGTCGAGGTGCCGCTCGAGCTCCCGCCCCGGCCGGCGGAGGGGGGCTACGACCGGCCGCCGCGCGAGCTCTTCCGCTACGTCCCGGACTACACGGCGACGCTCACCGGTTAGCCTCTAGCAGTGGCAGCGCGGTGGCAGCGCCGCGCGCGAGGCTCCGGGGCGATACCGAGTCTCGACGACAGAAGGAGGTCCCGATGGCACTCGCGGCTCGTCCGGTCGAGTACTACTACGCGACCGTTCGGGAGGAGCTCGACGCGACGCGCAACCTGCTCGCCGACCTCGACCGGCGCGGCGTGAGCCTGCTGGGGTTCGCCGTGTTCCCGCTCGGGCCGGACCTGACGCAGTTCACGATCTTCCCCGACGACGCGACCGCCTTCGTCGCGGAGGCCGCTGCCGCCGGGCTCGACGTCCACGGCCCGCACCATGCGCTGCTCGTCTCGGGCGACGAGGGCCTCGCTGCGCTCGCCGCTGTCCACGAGCGGCTGGCCGCGTCGAAGGTCGAGGTCTACGCGTCCTCCGGGGCGCGCGACGCGTCGGGCTCCTTCGGCTACCTGCTGTACGTGCGCGAGGAGCAGTTCGACGAGGCGTGCGGCGTGCTCGGGTGCGACAGCCCGGAGCTGCGGCTGGCGAACGACTGGCTGGACGTGCGCGCCGTCGTGCTGGGCCGGCCGAGCGGGTCGGTGGCGTGATGGCGGCCACCGGGGCGGGCGAGCCGGCTCTCGGCATCCTGCTCTGCTACGACGACTCCCCCGAGGCGAGGCGCGCGCTCGAGCGCGTGGCGGAGATCGCGGCCGCGCTGCCGAGCCGCGTCACCGTCGTCAGCGTCGCAGAGACGACGTCCGACGCCCGCGCGTTCCGAGCCGTCGCCGATCCGATCGAGGCGCAGGCGCACGCCCGCCTGCTCGAGCAGGCGCTCTGGTACTTGAGCGATCACGGCGTCGCGGCCGCGACGGCCGAGCCGAACGGGACCGCCGCCGAGTCGATCGTCGACGTCGCGCGCGAGCTCGACGCGGACATCGTCGTCGTCGGCTCCCGTCGTCGCAGCGTCGTGCGCCGCCTCCTCGTCGGCTCCGTGAGCTCCGAGGTCGTTGCCGAGGCGCCGTGCGACGTGCTGGTCGTGCGCTGACCGTCAGTGCGCCGGCGGGACGATCAGCACGGGCCGTCCGGCGTGGTGGACCACGTCGTCCGAGACGCCGCCCGCGAAGAACGCGCGCAGGCGGGACAGGGCACGAGAGCCGACCACGATCACGGCCGCGTCCAGCTCGTCGGCGACGTCGACGATGCCCTGCCAGGTGGGCGCCGCGAGCGTGGCCCGCGCGGTCGCGTCGAGCCCCGCCTCGCACGCGAGCCGCGCGCCCTCGCGCGCCCGTGCGAGCGCGTCCGCCCGGTTCAGGTCCCCGAACGCGTTGGCGGGCGCGGCGACGCTGGCCACGACCGCCAGGTTCTCGGCCGGCGTGATGAAGGGGCCGACGTCGAGGACGACGGCGTCGCGGCGACCGAGCAGCGCGGCCGCCGTCGCGGTCGCGCGGCGGGCGCCGTCCGAGCCGTCGTAGCAGATGAGGATCGGGGCTTCGTCCATGGTCTCGAGTGTGCGCTCGCGCGCTGCCACGCGGCTGCCCCGTGACGGCGCCTCGCTGCCTCGCTCAGCGAGGGGTGGCGCCGAGGTCGTGCGAGAACGAGATCACCGTGAGCAGCAGCATCGCGACCATGCCGAACGACGAGAGGCGCCTGTAGATCGTCTGCGGCACCGCGCGCCCGCGCACGCCCTCGAGGAGCGAGAAGAAGACGTGCCCGCCGTCGAGCGGCAGGAACGGCAAGGCGTTGAAGAGCGCGAGGGACATGCTGATCAGCCCGAGCAGCTGCAGGTACCACTGGACGCCGATCTGGAGGAACTGCTGCGAGGCGCGCGCGACTCCGACCGGGCCCGAGATGCCTGCGCTGGAGTGCGACCGGAGGAGGTCGGCGATCGCCGTGACCGTGCCGGTGACGACCCGCCAGCAGTCGCCGGCCGCGAGGCGGGCGCTCGCCCCGGCCGGGTGGGAGACGAGCCGCGTCGCCGGGACGAACCCCCAGATCCAGCGGCCCTGCCGTTCGATCGTCCGCCGCGGGCCGAGCGTGAGCGTGCGCCCGCCGCGGTCGACGGTGACGGTGATCGGGCGCCCGCGACTACCGCGGATCAGCGTCGAGACGCGCGTGAAGGTCCGGGTCGGCTGTCCGTTCACGGCGACGATGCGGTCGCCGACGCGAAGCCCCGCGGCCGCCGCCGGGCTGCCGGCGTCGACCTGCGCGACCTCGGTGCCCGGGGTCTGCGACGGCGCGCCGGTCGCGTACACCACGAAGAAGAGGAGGAACGCGATCAGGGCGTTCATCGCGGGGCCGGCGGCGATCGCGGCGACGCGCTTCCACACCGGCTGCCGCCAGTAGGCCTCGGGCGCCGTGCCCTCGTCGACGTCGCGCACCGCCTGCTCGGCCGAGCGGCGCGCCGCCGTGCTCAACGTCGCCCGGCCGACCGCCGTCGCGAGGGCGGGCAGCTCCGACCGCGCCGCGTCGAGATCGCCCGACTCGAGCCGTCGCTCCACCGTGTTCGCCTCGGGCACCAGCTCCGGCGCCTCCGCCACGGCGGGCGACAGCTCGGCGGCGAAGTCTTCCGCCGCCGGCCGGAGCATCCCCGGGATCCGCGTGTAGCCGCCGAGCGGCACGGCGCCGATGCCGTACTCGACCCCGTTCCGCTCGACCTTCGCGATCGGCGGCGGGAACCCGATGTAGAGCGCGCGCGGCTTCATGCCCACCCACCGCGCCACGCAGAAATGCGCGAGCTCGTGGAGGAAGACGAGCGCGGCGAGGCCGAGGACGACGACCACCCAGGTCATCGGCGCCTACCTCGGCCGGTCGGTCGGGCCCTTGTCGATCGCGTCGCCGAAAAAGGTCTCGACGATGCTGTCGGGCTGCTCGTCGAACCTCGACTCCCGTGGCCGCTCCGCCCGCTCCCGCTCGCTCTGCGGGTGGTCGGGCTCCCGGGGCGGCCCCCAGAAGCGGCGGATGCGCTCGAGCAGGTTCATCCGAAGGCCGCCCTGCCGAACGCGGTGTCGTAGCTCTGCGGCTCGATCTGGTGCGAGCGGGTCAGCGCGGCCGCGACGATCACCCCGAAGATGAAGCCGCCGATGTGGGCGAAGAAGGCGACGCCGCCGCCGTTCGCGTTCGCCGATACCATCCCGAAGTTCGCGTCGATCAGCTGGTACAGGAACCAGAGGCCGAGCCAGTACCAGGCGGGCACCCGGACCGGCCAGACGACGAAGAGCGTCAGGATCCGCGAGTTCGGGTAGAGCACGAAGTAGGCGCCGAGAACGGCCGCGATCGCGCCGCTCGCGCCGAGGTTGGGGACGCGCCCGGCGGCGGCGGAGCCGGCGCTCAGCGTCACGAGGGTCTGGGTCATCGTCGCCGCGAAACCGCCGGCGAAGTAGAAGACCAGGTAGCGGAGCTTCCCGAACGCGTCCTCGACGTTCTTGCCGAAGATGGCGAGGAAGAGCATGTTGCCGAGGATGTGGTCCCAGCTCCCGTGCATGAACATCGCCGTGATCCAGCTCACTCCCCACGGCTCCGGCGAGTGGCAGCTCGCGTTGACCGAGCAGGGATAGAACGACGCGTGGTAGACGGAGCTATTCAGGTGCGGCAGCTCGTAGAAGATCCACACCGCGAAGTTCGCGACGATCAGCGAGATGTTGACGAACGGGAAGGTGCGCGCCCTGAGGCCGTCGGAAAGCGGGATCACGGCTCGAGCCTGCCGCGACCTCGCGGGCGCGCGCATCGGCGAGATCGCTGAACCTCCGCGCGAAAGCGCTAGGAGTAGACCACCTTCATCCGGTCGTGCACGCGGGCGACTCCAGGCGCCGACCAGGCTGCGTTGAGCGCCTGGTCGTGCTCCGCCCAGGAGCTGACGGTGCCCCTGATCGTCACCGTGCCGTCCTCCGTCGACACGTCGAGGCCGCCGGCGTCGAGCGACGCGTTGCGCTTGAAGGCCTTCCGGATCGACTCCTTCACGTCCTCGGCGTTCGGCTTTGGATGCCTGATCTCGATCGCGTCGAGGACGTCGAGCGTCCCGACGATGTTCGAGACCACGAGCTCCGCCTCGTCCCGCTGGTACTTCCAGTTCACCGACCCGGTGAGGGTCACGAAGCCGTCGTCGACCTTCGCGTCGACCGTCTCCGGGACGACGCTGTCGAGCATCAGCGCCTTGAGCACGTCGCCGCGCAGGTCCGCGTCGTCGCGCCTGTGGGCGTCGAGCAAGCGCACCTGGAGCTGGTTGTCGACCGCGACCACGCCGAAGACGCGCTCGGCGTCCTTCTGCGCCTCGCGCTTCTCGCGCAGGCTGCCGACGGTCCCGCGGAGCGTGATCGTGCCGTCGTCAGCCGAGACGGCGACGGCGTAGCTGTCGACCTTGGGGTCCCAGTAGAGCTCGTCGACCACGTTCTCCCTGAGCTCGTCGTTCGCGGACATCGCGTCCTCCTTCCGTCGACCATGGGACGCCTCCATGATTCGGCGGCGCGGGAGCTCCCAGCATCGGAGCCCTCACCGACCCGCTGCGCGAATCGCGGAAGCGGCAGCGGGCCGGGCGGCCCTGGCAGCCGCGTGGCAGCGATCGACGCGAGGGTTGGTGCATCGCCGCGTCGTCGAAAGAGGTGATCCGTTGACCGTCCTCGAGGCCGAGCTCGCCTCCCGCCGGACGCGGGCGCCGCGCCTCTACGTCGGCTCGGAGGTCGGGACGCTTCGCCGCGTCTTGCTGCATCGCCCCGGCCTCGAGCTGAGACGCCTCGTTCCGGCGAACAAGGACGAGCTGCTCTTCGACGACGTGCTCTGGGCGGAGCGCGCGCGGCGGGAGCACGACGCCTTCGCCGACACGCTCGCCGAGGCCGGCGTCGAGGTCCTCTACCTGCAGGAGCTGCTCGCGGGCGTGCTCGCCGAGGACGCCGTGCGCGCCGACGTCGTCGAGCGAACGCTCCTCGTCTCGGGGCTCCGGCCGAAGCCGGCCGCGGCGCTTCGTGGCTGGCTCCAGGCTTTGGCCCCGGCGGAGCTCGCGGCCCGGCTCGTCGGCGGCGTCGCCTGGCAGGAGCTGCCGTTCGCGGCGGAAGGGCTCGCGGCGAGCGCCGCGGCGCCCGGCGACCTTGCGCTGGGGCCGCTCCCCGGCCACCTCTTCACGCGGGACACGTCCGCCTGGGTCGCCGGCGGTGTCTCCATGCACGCGACGGCGTCGCCTGTCCGCCGGCGCGAGCTGCTGCACCTGGACGCGATCTACCGGCATCACCCGCTGTTCGCGCAGGCCGAGCACGAGGTCTGGAGCGACGGCCTCGTGCCGCCGGCCGGGCCGGAGGGTCGGGACCTCCTCGTGATCGGTAACGACACGCTGCTCGTCGGGATGGGCGCGCGCGCCCATCCCGCCGCCGTCGAGGCGCTGGCCGAGCGGCTGTTCGCGAACGGCAGCATGACGCGGGTGATCGCGCTCCCGCTCCCTGCGGCGCGTTCGACGATGCGCCTCGACTCCGTCCTGACGATGGTCGACCGCGACGCCTTCACCGTCCACCCGCAGCTCGAGCGCGCCGCCTGGGTGCTGACGCGCGGAGCCGGCGGCGCCTCGGTCGAGCGGGCGGACGACCTCTTCGCCGCCGTCGCGCGCGCGCTCGACCTGCCGAAGGTCCGCCTGGTCGAGAGCGACGACGGCAACGACGTCCTCGCCGTCCGTCCCGGCGTCGTTGTCGCGTACGAGCGCAACGTCGAGACGAACGCGCGGCTGCGCGAGGCCGGGATCGAGGTGATCGCGATCGAGGGCTTCGAGCTCGGCCGCGTCGGCGGCCCGCGCCGCCTGTCCTGCCCGCTCGAGCGCGACGGCCTCGCGGAGTACGACTGAGGCCCGCGGGATGCCGGCCGCCACCGCGCACCACCCGGCGCCCCACGGCCGGCCGCGTCGCATCTGGCTCGCCGTCGCCGCGGCGCTCGTCGGCGGGGTCGCGCTCGCGGCGCTCGCATCCGGGTGGGACGCCGGGGCGTGGCTGCACGCGGCCTGGCGGAGCTTCCGCTCGATCTCCACCGTCTACCTCGTGCCGGTGCTCGCGCTGCAGACGCTCCAGCTGCTGCTCTCCGCGTATGCGTGGTTCCGGATCCTGGAGCACGCGTATCCCGATCGCGTCGGGCGCCGCGAGGTGCTCGCGTGCTGCTCCGCCGGCGCGGCGCTCAACAGCTTCCTCCCCGCGAACGCGGGGACGCTCGTGACCCTGCTGATGCTCGTCGCCGTGATCGAGCCGGCGACGCTCGCCGGGGTCGTCGGGTCGGCTGCGGTGGAGAAGCTGTTCTGGGCGTTCCAGGCGCTGCTCCTCTGGGCGTACCTCTTCTTCGCCGTCGGCGGCACCTTCGCGCTGAAGTTCGGCGCCGAGTCCCGGCACCCGTGGGTGACGACGCTCGTCGTGCTCGTCCTGGTCGGCGTCGTGGCGGTGGTGGCGCGCGTCGGGTGGCGGTGGCTCCGTCGCACGTGGGAGCAGGCGAAGCACGGCGGGGCGATCCTCGGCGACAGACGTGCGTACGTCAGAGGCGTCTTCGTCCCGCAGCTTGCGTCGTGGTGGTGCAGGGCGGCCGGCATCGCCGTCCTGTTCCTCGCCTTCGGCATCCCGCTCGGCTTCGAGCGGGTGATGCTCGTCCTCGGCGGGAACACCCTCGGCAGCAACGTCTCCGTGACACCCGGCGGCATCGGCGTCAACCAGGCCCTGAGCGTCGCTTCGCTGCACGGCGCCACGTCGAGCGCGACCGCCGGCGCCTTCTCGATCACCCAGCAGCTCCTCACGACGGCGTGGAACGTCGTGCTCGCGCTCGTGTTCCTCGTCGCCGCGTTCGGGTGGGCGGGCGGCAGGCGTCTGCTCGCGCAGACGTGGGGCGGCGCGCGAGATCAGCTCCGCGAACGCCTGTCGTGACGGTTGCGGGGTTGGCGCATTGCGTCGGCGGGTTCGCCGATGCGGCCCGGCGCGGCGCCGGCGGACGATGCGCGGGATGGGACGCACCTTCGTGATCGCGTCGGCGCTCCAGCCGCAGCGTGCGGCCCGGGTCGCCGCCGAGCTGCCCGTGCAACCCGATCTCGTCGTCACGAGCCCGTCGGAGCTCGCGCGCCAGGCCGCGGCGATCGCCGTCGGCGGCCGGTGGGTCTTCACGCTCGACGAGCCGCTGCTCGCGCCGCGGGCGCCCGGGGAGAGCGGCGGCGACGTGCTCGCCCGGCTCGCGCAGGCGCTCCGCAGCGTCTGCGCCCTCGACGCGAAGGCTCCGCTCGTGATCTGCGACGGGCTCGACGTCCTCGGGGCGGGCGTCTTCACCCTCGACGAGGACGGCGTCCTCCGTTGCGCCGACGACCTCGAGCGGCTGCTGCCGCTCGCGTGATGGCAGCGCCGCGGCAGCGGCGCCCCGTAGCCTCGCCGGCGGATGATCAGGATCCTCATCGTCGACGACCACGCCCTCTTCCGGGCCGGCCTGCGCAGCCGGCTGGCGGAGGAGCCCGACCTCGAGCCGGTCGGCGAGGCCGGCTCGACCGAGGAGGCGCTCGGCAGGGCGCAGGCTCTGCGTCCTGACGTCGTCCTGCTCGACCTCCTGCTGCCGCGGCGAAGCGGCGCCGAGGCGGTCCGGGAGCTCGCGAAGGTCTCGCCCCGGTCGCGGGTGCTGATCGTCTCGTCCCAGGCGTCTCCGAGCGCGGTGCGCCAGGCGCTCGAGGCGGGGGCGTGCGGCTACGTCCCGAAGCGGGCGACCGACCGGGAGCTGCTCGACGCGATCCGTCGCGTGTCGGCCGGTGAGCGCTACGTCGACCCCGATCTCGGCGCGCAGCTCGTCGTCCCCGACCACGTGCCCTGGCTCGAGCCGCTGACGAGCCGCGAGCGCGACGTGCTCACCCTGCTCGCGCTCGGCTACACGAACCAGGAGATCGGCGGGAAGCTCTTCATCTCCGTCCGCACCGTCGACTCGCACCGCGCGCACCTGATGCGCAAGCTCGACCTCGCCTCGCGGGCGGAGCTCGTGCTGTTCGCGCTCTCGACCGGCCTGATCGGGCCGGCCGCGACGGCGGCGTAGCGGCGCGGGAGCCTGGCAGCGGCCGCGGCTCGGGCGGCAGCACGGTGGCAGCGCGCCGTTGCACCGTTCCCCCTGCGAGTTCGAGCGAAGGAGGGAGCGATGGCCGAGACCAAGCCGATGGTGCTCTACATCGGCACCTACAGCGACAGGGAGCTCGCGCTGCAGGACCTCGACGAGTTCGAGCACCTGCACGACGTCGACGTGATCGGCGACTACGACGCTGCCGTGATCGACCAGGAGGACGGCAAGCCGCACATCGTCAAGCGCGTCGACCACCCGCGGATCCGGGCGATCCCCGAGTTCTTCGGCGGCGACCCGCTGCCGCGCAAGGAGCTCCACGAGGCTGCGAAGCAGCTCGGGCCGGGCGAGGTGGCGCTGGTCGTCGTCGGCGAGCCGACGATCGCGACCGCGGTCGACAAGGCCGCGACGCGGGCGGCGAAGGTCGTCAAGCACGACTTCGCCGCGGCGACGGACCAGATCACGCGCGAGGTGCACGAGGCTCTCACGAGCTGACCGGCTGCGGGCGCCGGCCGCGGACCCCTCGGCCGGCGCCCGCTCCACGAGCCATGGCGACGGCGACCCGCCCACACCCCGCTGCAGGCCTCGCCGACGAGCTGATCGTCGCGTTCGCGACCGCCGACGACCTCGGGACGGGGATGCGCCGCGTCACGCGGTCGCTCCGGCGGCACAGCGCCGGCACGCGCATCGAGTGGTGGGGCCCGACCGGCGACGGCCGGGCGCTGCGCCTCGAGCTGGCGATCGGAGAGGCGAGCGGGTCGCGCGCCGCGATCGCGATCGGGCCCGCCGGGGCGTTCGTCTTCGTCGGCCATGCGCCCGGGCCGCAGGTCGCGGACGCGATCTCGCGTCTCGTGCCGGTGCTCCGGCGGCGGTGGGCCGAGGAGCGGCTCGCGCTGCACAGCGCGCTGCTCGCCCGCCGGATCCAGGCGCTCGACGACTTCGCCGCCCTGGTGGCGCACGAGCTGAAGGGCCCGCTCGAGGCGGCGCTCCTGACCGACGACCCCGACCCCGAGATCAGGAAGGCGCTGCGCCTGGTCGACTCGGTGCTCGAGGCGATTCGCAGCGAGAGCGCGACGGAGGTCTGGTCGTCGCCGGGCGACTGCCTGGGCGAGGTGCTCCGCGAGCTCGACGGGGTCGGCGTCGAGGTGTCGGCGTCGGTCGGGCCGGCGTTCCCCCTACCGGCGTCGGCGCTGCGGCTCGTGCTCCGCAACCTCCTGGCGAACTCGGCCGCGGCAGGCGCGTCGCGGATCGCGGTCACGGCGGGCGCCACGCCGTCCGGCTGGACGCTGGCCGTCGAGGACGACGGGGGCGGCGAGGGGCACGACGGGTACCGCACGGGTCACGGCATCGGCCTGGCGCTGTGCAGGCGGCTCGTGGAGCGGCTGGGCGGCGAGCTCGAGCTGCGGCCGCGCGCCGGCGGCGGCACGCGCGCCGAGGTCGTCGTCAGCGGCTGGGCCAGCGGCGAACGGGGACCTCGGGAAGCGCCGAGACCTCGTCCTTCGTCAGCGTCAGCCTGATCTCGTCCAGGTCGCCGCGGGAGACGGCGCCGATCGGCAGCACGACCTCGCGCCGGTCCCAGGGCCGGCCGCGCTCGAGCACGACCTGCGTGATGAAGCCGTCGCGGTCGACGACGAAGCCCTCCACGTGGCCGAGGTGGTGCCCGTCGGCGGAGAAGACGGGGCTCGTCCGCTCGATCTCGACCTCGTCCTTGGGGATGCGGTCGTACATCACCTCGACGCCGAGCGCTCCCGGTTCCGGCTCGTACGCCGGGTAGTAGGGGAGCGCCAGCACCTCCTGGACGCGGACGTCCCAGTCCGGGTCGTGGAGCGGGAACTCGCCGAGGTGCAGGAACGCGACGTCGTGCACCGCCGGCAGCGCGAGGACCTCGGCCGTCGTCGCGTGCAGCGACAGCTCCGGCCGGCCGTCGCGGTCGACGAGCGCGGCCGGCACGAGCCGCGCGAGGTAGGGCTCGTTCCGCGGCTCGACCACGAGGTGCGTGATCCGCGCGGTCGTCGGGTCGACCACGACGTCGGCGACGACGCCGAACGGGCCGTCGGTGCAGCTCACCGGGCCACGGAGGTTCAGCTGGACAGGCATCGCCGCGAGTGTCGACGCGGGCGCTGCCGTCTCGCTGCCGCGCGGCGGGGTCTCGCTGCCTCGCCCGGCGCCGTAGCGGCGCCGGAAGAGCAGGTACGCGACGCCGCCGGCGGGCAGCGGCAGCCAGTACGCGACGATCCGGTAGAGCAGGACCGCAGCGAGCGCGTCGCGGGCGGGGACGCCCGCCAGCGACAGGGTGCCGACGAGGCCCGCCTCGACGAAGCCGAGGCCGCCCGGCGTGATCGGGACCAGCGCCAGGAGCTCCGCCGACGCGTACGCGAGCAGGACGAGCGACGGCTGCGGCTCGGCGCCGACCGCGCGCAGCGCCGCGAGCAGCGCGAGGTAGTCGAGGCCGGTGCTGGCGACGGCGGCGCCGACGGCGCGCCGCCAGTGCCCGCCGATCGTCGTCCGGACGAAGTCGCGGACGTCGAGCACCGTCTGAGCGAGCCCGGTCACGGGCCGGCGGCGTCGCACCGTGGCGTTCAGCAGCCACTGGGCCACGCGGCCGGCCAGCAGGAGCGGACGGTCGGTCGTGAAGGCGACCACTCCCGCCGCCGCCAGCAGCACGAAGAGGGCTGCGCCGAGGTAGGCCGCCGTGGCGAGGCTGTGGGCGACGGGCGCGCCGCCGACGATCGCGGGCAGCGCGAGCACCGGCAGCGCGCACGCCGTGGCGAGCTGGAGCATGCTGGACGCGCCGAACGCCCCGACGGCGTCGCTCGTGTCGATGCCGGCGTCGTGCAGCATCGCCGCCTCGACGCCGACCGCGGTCGCGCCGCCGCCGGGCAGGATGCGCCCCGCTGCATTCCCGCTCAGCTGCGCGGCTGCGACCGGGAACCAGGCGCGGGTGTGCAGGGCGGTGCGGTCGAGGTCCCAGAGCGCGACGGCACTGCCGGCCTCGCACGCGACCACGAGGCCGGCGAAGCGCCAGTCGAGGTGTGTGAGCGAGTGCCATGCGCCGAAGACGGCGAGCAGGCTCGGGAGCAGGAGGTAGATGCCCAGCCCGCCCAGCAGGAGCATGACCGCGGGACGGACGCGCCGCGTCCACGTCGGGGCGGAGCGTGCCGGTCGGTTCGGCGACCGGGACCTTTCGTCCACCGGGAGCGCCTCAGGTCGGAAGGAGCTCCGCCGCGTGCGGACCGGCGTCGCGGGCCGGCTCGAGCGTCACGCGGTCCCCTGCCGCGACCGCCCACGCGCGCTCGCGGAGCGCCGCGGCGCGTTCCTCGTCCGCGAGCTCGGCCAGCGCCAGGAGCGCCTGCGCGCCCGGGCTGCCGTGCAGCGGCGCGAAGAACAGCTCGATCCGCTCGTGCGTCCGTTCGCCCTCGGCCCACGTTGCCACGAGCTCGTAGAGCCGTCCTGCTTCGAGGACGTCCCCCGCCGCGGCGAGCGCTCTGGCGAGGACGAGGCGCGCGTGGGCGGCGAGCCACCCGGAGTGGGCGTGTCTCGCCTGCGCGACCGCGCGCCGCGCCAGCTTCTGAGCCGTCTCCGTGTCCCCCGACGCGAGCGCGTCCTCTGCGAGGTCGGCGAGCGCGACCGAGGACACCCACGGATCTCCCGCGAACGACTCGAGGACCTCGCGGTGGCGGCGTTCCATCGCCTGCCGGTCGCCGCGTCTACCGGCCACCCACGCCTGGATCAGCATCGCCAGCGGGAGCCACGGGTCGTACTCGAGCGCGCGCGACGGTGACGCCAGCGCATCTGCGTGTGCGGCGGCGGCGTCGACGTCGCCGGCGCGCGTCGCGACGATCGCCGCGATGAAGTCGGCGCCGGCGACGTACCAATCCTCTCCGAGCGCCGCGAAGGCGTTGCGGGCGCTTTCGAGCAGCCGGTGGGCGCGCCGTCGCTCTCCCGCGATCCCGAGCGCGTAGGCGAGCTCTCCCGCGGCGTAGGCGGTCTCCCGCGAAGCGTCGACTCGAGCGGCGGCCTCGAGCGCCTCCTCGCCCGTCGCGACCGCTGTCTCCAGGTCGAGCTCGACCAGCGCGAAGTACGTCAGGTGGCCGAGCAGCTCGACCGATCGTGGCGACGGGTCGCGGTCTCCGACCGCGAGCGCCCGCTCGACGAACGTCCGTCCCTCCTGGATGCGGTTCGAGTAGACGAAGTACCACGCGCAGCCGAGGGCGAGCCGCTGGGCGAGGTCTGCGTCGAGCGACTCGCAGGCGTACGTGAGCGCGGACCAGAAGTTGTCGGAGTCCCGCGTCAGCCGCAGATGCCAACGACCGTGTTCGCGGGACCGCAGCCCGCGGGCCGCCTCGTCCGCGACCGCCGCGAAGTACAGCGCGTGCCCCCGCTTCGTCTCGTCGAGGTCGCCGCTCTCGGTGAGGCGCTCGAGGACGTGCTGGCGGACGATCGTCAGCAGGTCGTACCGGGCGTCGCCGTCCGGGAAGGCCGCGGTGACGATCGACTTGTCGTGCAGCGTCGCGAGCAGGTTCGTGACGGTCGCCTCGTCGAGGCCGAGCCGCGACGAGAGCGACACCAGCGCCGCGCGGTCGGCGCCGCCGCGGCAGACGGCGAGCTGGTGCAGCAGCGTCTTCTCGTCCGCGCGGAGGAGGTCGTAGCTCCAGTCGACGAGCGCGGCGAGGAACCCTTCGGCGCCGGAGTCGAGCACTCGACCGGGGGAAGCCGCCAGCCGCTGCTCGAGGCCGGCCAGGATCTCGCGCGGTCCGAGCGCGTGCGCGCGCCCCGCCGCCAGCTCGATCGCGGCCGGCAGGCCGTCGAGGAGCCGGCAGATGCGCCCGATCAGCGAGAGCTCCGTCGCGCTCGGATCGAAGCCGGGACGGGTGGCCCTGGCACGTTCGACGAAGAGCTGCACGGCCTCGCTGCGGGCGCCGCCGGCGGAGAGCGAGAGCGGCTCGACGTTGAACCGGTGCTCACCCGGGACGCGGAGGGGCTCGCGGCTCGTCGCGAGCACGTGCACGCGGTCGCAGTGCTCCAGGAGCGATGCGACGACGGAGCCGGTCTCGCCGGCGAAGCGCTCGCACTCGTCCAGCACCAGCAGCACATGCGCATCGCGGAGGCGTTGCGCCACGCGGCGCAGCGACCTCCCGTTCGCCGACGACCTCCCGCCCTCGACGCTGCGCGCCAGGAGGCGGGCGACGTCCGGCGCCGAGCCGGCCGGGCGGAGATCGACATGCCAGACGCCGTCGCCGAACTCGGCCGCCAGGGCGTGCGCAGCCTCGAGCGCGAGCCGGCTCTTGCCGACGCCGGGCGGCCCCGTGAGGGTGAGCAGCCGCTGCTCCCGCACGAGCCGCTGGACCTCGGCGAGCGCCCTCGTTCGTCCGACGAACGACGTCACCGCGGCGGGGAGATTCCCGCGCTGCCGCGCTGGCGGCAGGGCGGCGATCCGGCGGTCCTGCGCGAGGATCGCCGCCTGGAGCCGCTGCAGGTCCGGCCCCGGTTCGAGCCCGAGCTCCTCCGAGAGGACGCGGCGCGCAGCTCGGTAGGCGTCGAGCGCTTCCGCCTGCCGCCCTGCGCGGTAGAGCGCGAGCATCAGCTGCTCCCAGAGCCGCTCGCGGAAGGCGTTCGCCTCGAGCGCCGCGCGCAGGTCGGAGACCAGCGTCGCGTGCTCGCCCAGCGCGAGCAGCGCCGCGAATCGCTCCTCCAGGACGTCGAGCCGGAGGTCGTCGAGCCGGGCGCTCTCGGCGGTCGTCCACGGGGCCTCCGGCAGGCCGAGCAGCGGCCGGTCGCGCCAGAGGGAGAGCGCCTCGGCGGTGGCCTGCGCGGCTCCCTCCGCGTCGCCGCCGCGCAGGGCCACGCGCGCCTCGCGCAGCAGCTCCTCGAAGCGCAGCACGTCGACGTCCGCGCCGCGGAGGGCGTAGCCCTCCGGGCCGGCGACGAGCGCCTCCGCCCCGAGCGCCTGCCGCAGGCGCGTGACATGGTGTTGCACGGCGTTCCCCGGGTCGACCGGCTGGGCGTCCCCCCACAGCGCCTCGACCAGCAGGTCGACGGTGACGACGCGGCCGCCGCGCAGGGCGAGCAGCGCCACGAGCGCCTGGCGCTTCGGCCCGGTGATGTCCGCCGGCCTCCCGTCGACGAGGACCTCGACGGGGCCGAGCAGTCGGACGGCGAGCGGTGCGGCCATCGTCGCTTCCTCCCTGCGTGGAACCCGAAATTCCAGCTTTCCACACCTTCCCGCCGACGCACAATCGCGGGAACCCCGCACGAGTGCGCGGGACGCGCGATCCGGCGTGGCAGCGCCCTGGCAGCGGCGCTCGCGAACGTCTCTCGCGAGAGACATTCGAGCGAAGGGAGTGGGAGATGGCGAAGGACAACGTCGTCGTCGTCCGGTTCGCCGAGCCGAGCAAGGCGTACGAGGCGCTCAGCGTCCTCAAGGGCTGCGACGACGACGGCCGCATCGGCCTGAAGTCCGCCGCGGTCGTGGAGCGCACGCAGAGCGGCGAGCTGCGCGTCCCGGAGAGCGCCGACAGCGCCGAGCTCGCAGGGACCGTGAGCGGCTCCGTGATCGGGATGCTGATCGGGATCCTCGGCGGGCCCGTGGGGATGCTGCTGGGGTGGGGCGGCGGCGCCCTGATCGGCGGCGCGATCGACATCGACCGCGCCGTCACCTCCGACGAGGCGCTCACGGTGCTCGGCCAGGCGATCCCGCCGGGGTCGACCGCCGTGATCGCGGACGTCGAGGAGCCGGCGGTCGAGGTGATCGACGGCGAGATGAAGAAGCTCGACGGCCAGGTGACGCGCCGCCCGGTCGACGAGGTGATGGCGGAGCTCGCGGCGGCGGAGGACGCCGCCGAGAAGGCCGCGCGCGAGGCACGGCGGACGATCCGCAAGCAGCGCGAGGCGAAGGTGCACGCCGGCGTCGAGGAGCGGGTCGGGAGGCTGAAGGAGAAGCTCCACGTCTCGTGACGCCGCGAAGCCGCCGCGCGCCCGAGCCCGTCGGCGCTAGGCCGGCGGGCTCGGACGTCTCCGGGGCCGCCGCGGGACCCGCACGCGGAGCGCGCCGGGCCGGATCGCGAACCGGAGCGGCGGTGTCAGGTCGACGGCCTCGCCGTCGATCCCGGCATGGACGGTGGCGAGCCCGCCGATCTCGAGTCGCGTGTCGGTCCACGCATGGGGCGGGGGCGATCCCAGGACGACGATCCCGAGCCGCCCGCCGTCCAGCGCCGCCCGCGTGCCCGGCGGGTGCGACGGCTCGAGGGCGTACGGGTTGTTCGACACGAGCACGACCGCGGGGCTGCGGTGGGCACGGCCGCGGTCGTCCACGACCTCCACGTCGTTCGCCGCTCCGCTCGGGCCGAGCACACGCGCCGCGGTCCGGAGCAGCGTGCGCGCCTTCGCGTCGCGGTAGCCGGGCTGTCGAACGGCGTCGCCGTAGATCCCGAGCGAGACGTTGTTCAGGTAGAGGCGTCCGTTCACCTCGGCCACGTCGACGCGCCGCTCGACCCCGTCGTCGAACGCGTCGAGCGAGCCGGCCAGGTCGCGCCGGTCGAGGCCGAGGTCGAGCGCGAAGTGGTTGCGCGTGCCGGCCGGGACGCAGACGAACGGCAGCTCGTGCGCGAACGCGGCCGCCGCGACGGTCGCGAGCGAGCCGTCGCCGCCGGCGACGCCGAGGGCATCGGCGCCGCCCTCGACCGCGTCGGCCACGAGCGCGCGCAGGTCGTGGCCGGGCTGCAGGACGATCACCTCGATGCCGCGCTCGCGTGCGCACGCGGCGAGCCCGGTACGAGCGGCCCGGCCGTTCCCCGACCTCGGGTTGAGGAACAGCACGGGCCGCATCGCGCCTTACACCAGTGCGGGCTCCGTCGAGGCGGACGAGAGCCCCGCCGCCGCGTAGGCCTCGGGCCCCTCGAGCGTCTCCGCCTGGGAGAGCGCCTCCGCGAGCGACTCGAGCCGGTCGCGGTTCTCGGTCAGGAGCCGCACCGCCTCGTCGTGCGCCTCGCCGACGATGCGCCGCATCTCGTCGTCGATCAGCTGCCTCGTCCGCTCCGAGACCTCGGAGACGCCCGGCATCAGCGCGGAGCCGTCTCCGTCCTGCGGCAGCACCGCGAGGAAGCCGATCGCGTCGCTCATGCCGAAGCGGCCGACCAGGTTGCGGGCGAGCTGGGTCGCCTGGCGGATGTCCGACTCGGCGCCCGTCGTCTCGTCGCCGTAGACGACCTCCTCGGCGGCCCGGCCGCCGGTCGCGACCTTGATGTGGGCGAGCAGGCTCTCCTTGTCGTAGTTGAAGCGGTCGCTCCCGGGCGCCGAGATGGTGACGCCGAGGCTCATCGTGCGCGGGATGATCGAGATCTTCCGGACGGGGTCGGCGCCCGGCGTGAGCATCCCGACGAGCGCGTGGCCCGCCTCGTGGTAGGCCGTGCGCCGCTTGTCCTCCGGCGTGATCAGCAGCTTGCGTGCAGTCCCGAGCTCGATCTTCTCGAGCGCGTCGGTGAGGTCGTTCATCGTCACCCGCTCGTGGTCGCGGCGTGCTGCGAGCAGCGCCGCCTCGTTCGCGACGTTGGCGAGATCCGCGCCGACCATGCCGGCCGTGGTCGCCGCGAGCGCGCCCAGGTCGACGTCCTGCGCGAGCGGGATGTCGCGCGTGTGCACGCGGAGGATCTGCTCGCGCCCCTCCTTGTCCGGCGCCTGCACCGGCACCCGGCGATCGAAGCGACCGGGTCGCAGCAGGGCCGAGTCGAGCACGTCGGGACGGTTCGTCGCGGCGAGGACGATCACGCCGGTCGTGGCGTCGAAACCGTCCATCTCGGTGAGGATCTGGTTGAGCGTCTGCTCGCGCTCGTCGTTCCCGCCGCTGAACGCGCCGGAGCTGCGTGAGCGGCCGATCGCGTCGATCTCGTCGATGAAGACGATGGACGGCGCCGCGTCCTTGGCCTGCTTGAAGAGGTCGCGCACGCGGGAGGCGCCGACTCCGACGATCATCTCGACGAACTCCGAGGCGGACATCGAGAAGAACGGGACGTCGGCCTCGCCGGCGACCGCCTTCGCCAGCAGCGTCTTGCCCGTGCCGGGGCTGCCGGTGAGGAGGACGCCGCGCGGGATGTGCGCGCCGAGCTTGCGGTACCGGTCAGGGTTGCGGAGGAAGTCGACGACCTCGGCGAGCTCCTCCTTCGCCTCGTCGATCCCCGCCACGTCGGCGAACGTGACCTTCTCCTTCGTGGGCGTGTACTTCTTCGCCTTCGCCTGGCCGAAGGAGAGCATGCCGCCCGCCTGCCCGCCGTAGCGCTGCATCAGGAACATCCAGAGCCCGAAGAAGAGCAGGGTGGGGACGACGCCGACGATCAAGGTCTCCCACCAGGGCGTGCCGGCGGGCGACTTGGCGGTGACCGTGACGCCGTTGGCGGCCAGCAGACGGTCGAGGCTCGCGTTGTTGGCGAAGTCGGGGATCTGGGTGGCGAAGTCGGTTGTCCGCACGGCGCTGCTCGCGCCGGTCGGGCGGTAGGAGATCGCGTGCCTGAACGTTCCCTGGATGACGGTGTTCGTGGCGGTGACCGTCGCGACGTTGCCGGCCTGCACCTCCGCGACGAAGGTCGGCCGGTAGGGGATCGTCACGCGTGGCTTCGCCGTCGCCGCGTAGAAGAGCGCGGCGAGGATGTAGTTGAGGAGAAGGAGGCCGACGAAGAAGCCGAGCGTGCGCCAGCGGAGGCCGGGCGTGCGCGGGTCGTCGGGTTGGCCGTCCGGCCGCTGGGGTGTGTCGGCTTGAGTGTTCATGGCGTGAGCGTCCCCTCCGCCGCTGCCAAGCTCCTGCCAGCGGCGGCCACGGGAGTGCCACGCGGAGTTTCCCGACGGGGCGCGGGCGTGCGAGACTCGACGCAGGACGCCGATGGCAGACCGGCTCGAAGTTCGCGTGCTCGGCCCGTTCGAGGTGCTGACGGGAGGGCGGGTCGCGGACGTCGGCGGCGCCAAGCGGCAGGCGCTCCTGGCGATGCTCGCGCTGCGGCGCGGCGGCGTCGTCGGCGTCGACGGGCTGATCGACGGCGTCTGGGGCGAGGAGCTGCCGTCCGCGCCGCGGAACGCGCTCCACCATCACGTCGCCCGCCTGCGCGCCGCGCTCGGGGAGGGATCGATCGCAGGCTCGCCCGACGGCTACGCGCTGTCCGATGCGCGCGTCGACGCGGTGGTGTTCGAGGACCTGCTCGCGGAGACGCGTGCTGCGTTGCGGGACGGCGACCTTCCCGCCGCGGCGGACTCGGTGACGTCCGCGCTGGCGCTCTGGCGGGGGCCCGCGCTCCAGGGCCTCACCGGCACGGCGTGGTTCGACGCCGAGGCGCGACGGCTCGAGGGCCTGCGCGTCGACGCGCTCGAGGAGGACTTCGAGGTGCGGCTGGCGCTCGGCGAGCACCGCGAGCTCGCGCCGGCGCTCCGCGCGGCGCTCGCAGACAACCCCTTCCGCGAGCGGTTCTGGGGGCAGCTGATGCTGGCGCTCTACCGCGGCGGCCGTCAGGCCGACGCGCTCGAGGCGTTCCAGGAGGCGCGGCGCGTGCTCGCGGACGAGCTCGGGCTCGAGCCGGGCCCCGAGCTGCGGCGGCTCCAGGAGGCGATCCTCGCGCACGACCCGGCGATCGCCGCGGCCCCGCCCCACCCGCGGCGCCGCGGGAACCTGCCGGCGCCGTCGACGTCCTTCGTCGGCCGCGAGGAGGAGCTCGGCGGGACGGCGCGGCTCCTGCGCGAGCACCGGCTGGTCACGCTGACCGGTCCCCCGGGGGTCGGCAAGAGCCGGCTCGCGCTCGAGGCGGCGCGCGCGCTCGAGACCGAGCTCCCCGGCGGGACGTGGCTGGTCGAGTTCGCGCGCGCGGGGGGCGGAGCCGACGCGGTCAGGCTGCTCGCGCACGCCTTCGACGTCCGGGGCGCCGATCCGCTCCGGCGCGTCGCGTCGCGGCTCCGCGACCTCGACGCGCTCCTCGTCCTCGACGCGTGCGAGCACGTCCGCGGCGAGGCTGCGCGGATCGCGTCGGCGCTCCTCGCCGACTGCCCCCGCCTGCGGATCCTCGCGACGACGCGCGAGGCCCTCGGGGTGGCGGGCGAGGTTCGGGCCCCCGTCGGGCCGCTCGGGGCGAAGGCGGTCGAGCTGTTCGTAGAGCGCATGCGAGCGGCTCGGCCGGGCTTCGAGCCGGACCGCGAGTCGCTCTCGCTCGCGGCGGAGGTGGCCCGCCGGCTCGACGGGCTGCCGCTCGCGATCGAGCTCGCCGCGGCGCGGACGAACGTGCTCGGTCTCGCGGAGCTCGCGTCGATCCTGGAGCGGCGCGCGTCGCTGCTCCCGGTCACGCCCGTCTCCGACCCGGGCCGGTCCGCGTTGCAGGAGCTCGTCGAGTGGAGCTACGACCTCCTGCACGGCGACGAGAAGACGGTGCTCCAGCAGCTCGCCGTCCATCGTGGCGGCGCGTCGCTGGCGTCGCTCGTCACCCTCTCGGCGGCGCACGAGCTGAACGAGCCGACGGTCGCGTACCTGGTCGCGGCGCTCGTCGACAAGTCGATCGTCTCGGCGTCGTTCTCCGGCGGCGTCGCCCGCTACGACGTGCTCGACACCGTCCGCGACTACGTGCTCGATCGGCTCGCCGAGAGCGGCGGGCTGGCCGCCGCGCGGCGCGCCCACGCGAGCTACTTCGCAGCTCTCGCCGAGGACGGGTGGGCCGGGCTGCGCGGGCCGGACTGGCTGCCGTGGGCGGGACGTCTCGAGCTCGAGAACGACAACTTCTGGGCGGCGCTCGCGCACGCGCAGGAGACGAACGACGTGGAGGTCGCCGACCGCCTCGGCATGCTCGGCTGGTACTTCGCGCTCGCCGAGCGCATCTCCGAGGGACGGCGCTTCCTCGAGCTCGCCCTCGCCGTCGCCGGCGACGGCGCCCGCAGCGAGCTCCTCTCGGTGCTCTGTTACCTCGCGACCGAGGAGCTCGACCTCGACGCGGCGCTCGTGGCGGGCGAGCGTGCGCTGTCCCTCGCAGCGAGCACCGGCGAGCCGAGCACGCGCGGGCTCGCGGAGCTGACGCTGGCGCTCGCGCTCGAGCAGTCGGGGGACGAGCAGCGCGCGACCGCGACCGCCGAGGACGCATTCGCCACGCTCGAGCGGGCCGGCGACCACTGGGGCGCCTCCGCGAGCGCGATCATCCGCGCCTCGGGGGCCGCACGCGCCGGCGACCTCGCCACGGTCGGCGCGATGGCCGCGGCGATCCGGCGGCACGCGGACGCGATCGGCTACGACGCCTTCCGGGTCCCCGGGCTCCTGCTCGAGGCGTGGGCGGCCGAGCGGCAGCAGGGCGCCCCGGCCGCAGCCGAGACGTACGCCGCGGCGGTCGAGCTCGCGCGGCGCATCGGGTTCGACGACCACGCGGCGTTCGCCCTCGCCAGGCTGGGCGCGAACGCCCTCGCGAACGGCGACGTGGGCGGCGCGGAGGACCTCCAGCGGCAGGCGCTCGCCGTCGCCGAGGCGGCGCAGGCGACCTGGGTCGTCGCCCACGTCCGTCTCCAGCTCGGCCGGATCGCCGCGGCGCGCGGCGACGGCGAGGGCGCCGAGCGCCTGTACCGCGAGGTCCTCGAGTGGGCGGAGGCCGGGCGTCCGCACCTCGGGCGCGAGAGCCTCTTCGACGCGCTCGCCGGCAACCCGGCGGCGGCCGCGCGCGCGGGCCTCGAGGAGATCGCGGCGCTGACCTAGCGTCTGGCAGAGCCGCCGCCGCGCCTGGCAGAGCGTTGGCAGCGGCGCGCGCGAGCCTCCGTGCTGTCAGAGAACGCATAGGAGGAGGCTCGGAGTGAGCACCACGACGATCGAGGAGCAACTCGCCCGGATCCGCGGGCGGATCGAGGAGCTGCACGCGTCCGGCGCAGTGCCGCGGCTCCGCCGCCACCTCGACCTCGTCGACGACGTCGATCTCACGCTCGCC
The DNA here is from genome assembly GCA_964496175.1 of uncultured Gaiellales bacterium. Taxonomy (GTDB): domain Bacteria; phylum Actinomycetota; class Thermoleophilia; order Gaiellales; family Gaiellaceae; genus PALSA-600. The sequence continues at coordinate 81,427 of CAZBYA010000003.1, forward strand.
CAGCTGAGGGCGAGGCTCGACGTCGCGGAACGCTCGCTCGCCGCGGATCTCTCCGGCGACTGGGCGACGTTCGTGTCGGCGGTCGAGGCGGAGCTCGAGACCTGGGACACCTACCTCGAGCGCCTGCAAGCGACGGTCGCAACGCGGGCGTGGCAGGCGCGGGAGCAATCCGAGGAGGCGATTGCCGACCTCCGCAGCCACAGGCTCGCGGTCGGCGACACCCTCGCGCGCGGAGTCAGGGAGCGCGTCACGGACGCCCGAGACGCGCTCGAGCAGAAGGCCGACGAGCTGTCGGCGAAGTTGAGCTGAAAGGAGTCGGGGCCATGACCCTGGAAGAGCACCTGCACGAGAGCGAGCGGACGCTCGCGCACATCTGGAGGGCGCTGGCGTTCCGCGGTGCGATCGCGATCGCGTTCTCCGTCGTCATCCTCATCTGGCCGAACATCGGCGTGACGGCGCTGGTCGCGCTCTTCGGCGCGTTCGCGCTCGTCTCGGGGATCGCCACGATCGCCGGGGCGTTCAGCGTCCCGCTGCCGGGCAACCGGCGCGCGGGGCTCGTGATCGAGGGCCTGCTCGCGATCGCCGTCGGCGTCGTCGTCTTCATCTGGCCCGGCCTCTCGGCGCTCGGGCTCCTGTACGCCGTCGCCGCGTGGGCGATCGCCATCGGCATCGTCGAGATCGGGCTGTCCTTCAACCTTCCCGTCAGCGGTCAGCGCGCCCTGCTGCTCGGGCTCGGCGGGCTGCTCTCGATCGCGTTCGGCGCGATCATGTTCGCGAAGCCGGGCGCAGGTGCGATCGCACTGCTCGCGCTGATCGCCGCCTTCGCGCTCGTCACCGGCGTGATGCAGGTGGTGTGCGCCTTCGAGCTGCGCCGCGTCGCCGGTGAGCTGAAGCGGCCGTTCCGGTCGAGCGCGACCGCGAAGCCGATCGCGCACGGCTAGAGGAGGAGAGCGAGATGACGAACGACAGGATCCTCATCTGCTACGACGGGTCGCCCGGCGCCGAGCTCGCGATCGCCGCTTCGGCGGCCCTGCTCGGGCCGCGGCCCGCGGTCGTGCTGACCGTGGCGCCGCCGATGACGTTCGCGGAAGGTGTCGCGGCCACGTCGTCGCTGGTCCCGGGCCGCACGTTCGACGACCTGAACGAGGCTGAGGCGATCCGGATCGCGAAGACCGGCGCGGCGCACGCTCGCCGCGCCGGCTTCGACGCGGAGCCGCGAGGGTCGGTCGCGTCGACGACGTGGCAGGGGATCGTCGACGTGTCCGACGAGCTCGACGCCGCGGCGATCGTGATCGGCTCGCGCGGCCTCACGGGGCTGCGCGAGCTCGCGCACGGCAGCGTCTCGCGCGACGTCGCCACGCACGCGCGGCGGCCCGTGCTCGTCGTGCCGCCGCTGACCACCTGAGCTCTACGTCAACGAAGGGAGATGCGATGACCACCACACCGACCGAGCAGAGGGCCGTCACACGGGTGCGCTGGGCGGTCGACCCGGCCGAGAGCTCTGTCGACTTCGCCGTCCGGACGTTCTGGGGGCTCACGACCGTCCACGGGCGGTTCGACCGGTTCGAGGGCTCGTACGAGACCGGCGCCAACGGGACGACGATCGACCTGAGCATCGATGCCGACAGCCTCGACACGGGCAACGGGACACGCGACAAGCACCTGCGCTCCGACGCCTTCTTCGCCGTCGCCGCGCACCCGCGCGTGCGCTTCGTCTCGACGCGCGTGCACGAGGTCTCCGACGGCCTCCTGCATGTCGTCGGCCGCCTCGAAGCCGCGGGCAGGGCCGTGACGATCGAGTTCCCGGCGACGCTCCAGCCGCTCGGCGGCTGGCTCGAGATCGAGGCGACGACGACGCTCGACCAGCGGGAGCTCGGCATGAGCAGCGGCACGCTCGGCATGATCCGCGCACCTGTGACGCTGCACGTGAAGGCGCGGCTCCGCCGGCCGTGACGGCTCGCCAGCGAGTCGTCATCGTCGGCGGCGGCTTCGGCGGGCTCGCCGCAGCCAAGGCGCTGCGGCGGGCTCCCGTCGACGTGACGCTGGTCGACCGGCAGGTCCACCACCTCTTCCAGCCGCTGCTCTACCAGGTCGCGACGGGAGTCCTCTCGCAGGGGAACGTCGCGCCGCCGCTGCGGGACGTCCTGCGCCGCCAGCGCAACGCCGAGATCGTCCTCGCCGAGGTCCGGGGCGTCGACCTCGGGCGCCGCGTGGTCGAGTGCTCGCTGTTCGACCGGACGTGGCAGCTGCCGTACGACAGCCTGATCGTCGCCGCCGGCTCCGCGCAGTCGTACTTCGGGCGCGACGAGTTCGCCGTCCACGCGCCCGGCATGAAGACGGTCGACGATGCGCTCGAGGTGCGCGGCCGCATCTTCGGCGCCTTCGAGCTCGCCGAGCTCGAGGAGGACCCGGAGCTGCGCGCGGCGTGGCTGACCTTCGTCGTCGTCGGCGCCGGCCCCACCGGCGTGGAGATGGCGGGCCAGCTCGCGGAGCTGTCGCGGTACAGCCTGCGCTCGAACTTCAGGCGGATCGACACGGCGGCTGCGCGGATCGTGCTGGTCGACGCGTCACCGCGCATCCTGCCGACGTTCGACGAGCGTCTCGCGCGGCGGGCGGCGGCGAAGCTCGAGCGGATGGGGGTCGAGATAAGAGCCGGGACGATGGTGACCGGTCTCGACGACGCCGCCGTCGAGCTGACGACGGCGGCGGGGGTCGAGCGGCTCGCGGCGATGACGAAGATCTGGTCGGCCGGGGTGCAGGCCGCCCCGCTCGGCCGGAGCCTCGCGGGTCAGGCCGGCGTCGAGCCGTCGCGCACCGGCCAGGTCCCGGTCGGGCGCGACTGCACGCTGCCCGGGCATCCGGAGGTCTTCGTGGTCGGCGACCTGATGGCGCTCGACGGCCTGCCCGGCCTCGCCGAGGTCGCGATCCAGTCCGGGCGGCACGCGGCCGGGGAGATCCGGCGGCGCCTCGCCGGCGACGTGCAGCCCAGGCCGTTCCGCTACCGCGACCTCGGCAGTCTCGCCGCGGTGTCCCGCTACTACGCGATCGGCGAGCGGGGACGGGTGCGGGTCTCGGGAGTCGTCGGCTGGCTGTTCTGGCTCGTCGTCCACCTGACGTTCCTGACCGGATTCAAGAACCGGGTCAGCGCGCTCTTCCACTGGGCGATCAGCTTCTTCGGGCGGTCGCGCCCGGAGCGGACGATCACCGCGCAGCAGGTCTTCGCGCGTCAGGCGCTCGCGGGGCGCGGCCGGGTTCGCGGCTGAGCAACCGCCGACCGGCGGGCTGCGGGGCCCGCGACCGCGATCGCCGCCCAGCCGACGGGGATCAGGCCCCAGCAGCTGATCAGGCGGAAGAGCAGCACGCCGGCGACGACCGCTCCGGAGGCGGCGCCGAACGCGGCGAAGCCGAGCGTGAGGGCGACCTCGACCGTGCCGCCGCCGCCCGGGAGCAGCGGGATGCTCGCGACGACCTGCGCCAGCGCGTAGGTGAGGAGGACGCTGCGGAGCGGAACGTGCGCCCCGACCGCGAGCAGCGAGGCGAGCAGGCAGGCGGCGTCGAGCAGCCAGTTGAGGTAGGCGAGGCAGCTGATCCGGGCGAGCGGCCGCCAGCGGACGGCGAGCTCGCCGAGCGGGACGGAGGTGAACCGCGCGAGCACGCGCTGCGCGACGCCGGCGAGACGGCGGCCGAGCAGGAGCGCGGCCGCGGCGCCGACCAGGATCGGCAGCCGGAGGCCGGCGGCCGGCCCCGAGTCGCCGGCCGCGGCGACGCCGAGCACCAGCACGCCGGCGAGTGACACGACTCCCGCCACCATCGCACCCGCGAGCGCGATGCCGGCGGTTGCGGGGGCGGCGCCCTCCTGCCGCAGAAGCCTGTACCAGTAGGCCGCCGAGAGCGCCTGGCCGCCCGGGAGCGAGGCGCCGAGCGCGATCCCGCCGACGGTGCCGCGGAGCAGCTCGCGCACGCGCGCCCGCGCGCCCCGCGCGGCGAGCAGCTCGCGCACGATCAGCGCGTACGCGACGAGCGACGCCAGCTGCGCGAGCAGCGCGAGCCCGGCCCACAGCGGCGCCGGGCGGCCGATCCGCGAGAGGGAGGGAACGATCGACCGGAAGTGCAGCGCCGCCGCCGCGACGAGGGCCGCGGCCGCGGCGAGCAGCAGGGCCCGCAGGACGCTATGCGGCAGACGCGGCACGAGTCGCGTGGGCGTAAGGGTGGTGGAAGACGTCGAGCGCGGCCGACGGGTCGGCGTCGAGCTCGAAGAGCTCGTCGCTGCAGGCGTCGCGCACGCGGACGCTCACCCGGTTCGTGTCGCCGTGCCAGTAGAGCGTGACGGCGACGCCGTTGTTTTCCCTGAATGCGAGCTCCTTCTTCATCACGCCCTCCTCGATTCGACTGCCCGAAGGCTCTCGCAGCGGGGGCGTCGCGGAAATGCGGCGCGCCCGTCTCCTGCGGTGCGGCTAGCCGCACCGACGCGAAGGGCCCGGGAGCCCGGGCCCTTCGCACGCGTGTCGAGTGTCGGATCAGCCGGCCGCGAAGACCGGGACCGGCGTGCCCGCCGGCTCGCCGTGCTCCAGCTTCGGGAGCCACTCGAGCCAGCGCGGCAGGTACCAGTTCCACTCGCCGAGCAGCTTCATCGCCGCCGGCAGGAGCATCGCGCGGACGATCGTCGCGTCGATCAGCACGGCGGCCGCGAGGCCGATGCCCATCTCCTTCATGTCGAGGATCGGCAGCGTCGCGAAGATCGAGAACACGCCGACCATCACGATCGCCGCGCTCGAGACGACGCCGGCGGTGGTCTTGATCCCGTGGGCGACCGCGTCCTCCGTCTCGAGGCCGCGGTCGTACGCCTCGCGCACGCGGCTCAGGATGAAGACGTGGTAGTCCATCGAGAGGCCGAACAGGATCACGAACATGAAGATCGGCAGCCACGAGGCGATGCCGCCGTTCGACTTGAAGCTGAGGATGCTCTCGCCCCAGCCGTACTGGAACACGCCGACGAGCAGGCCGTAGGCGGCGCCGACGGAGAGGAGGTTGAGCACGATCGCCTTCAACGGGATCACGAGCGACCGGAACGAGACGAGCAGGAGCAGGAACGCGAACGCGAGCACGAACGCGAACACGATCGGCCACGAGTGCTTGAGGAGCGCGTTCCCGTCGACCGAGTTCGCCGTGCCGCCCGTGACCGCCCAGGTCGCGCCGCCGACGGTGCCGACGGTCGCCGGGAGGAGCTGGTTGCGGAGCAGGCTCAGGGCTTCCGTCGACCTGGCGTCGGTGCCGTTGCCGACCAGCGGGATGGTGACCCGCGTGACGGTGCGGGCCGGGTTGACGGCGATCTCGACCGGCTGCATCGCCTTGCCGCTCGCGAGTGCCCGCAGCGTCAGGTCGTGCACCGCCGCCTTCAGGTCGGGCGAGTCGGCGTTGCCCTTGATCGCGACGATCGCGGGCACGACGTTCCCCGGGAACGCCTTCTGGATCCGGTCGATCGTGATCACCGTCGGGATGCTGCGCGGCAGCGAGTCGAGGCCCGTCTGCGTCGTGTGCACGTGCAGCAGCGGCGTCGCGAGCGCGAGCAGCGCGACCGTCGCGGCGACGACCGACAGGGCGGGCTTGCGCAGCGCCGGCGTGAGCACGGCCGACCAGAAGCGGCTCTGGTCGCTCGCGCGGCGGCCGCGGCCGACGAACGGCATGCGGCCCTTCTCGATCCGGTCGCCGAGCTTCGACAGCAGCGCCGGCAGCACGGTGAGCGAGCCGAGCATCGCGACCGCGACGACCATCATCGTGGCGATCCCGAACGACAGGTACGTCTTGTCGCCGGTGACGAGCATCCCCGCCATCGCCACCATCACGGTGAAGCCGGAGATGAGCACCGACCGTCCCGAGGTGGCCGCGGCCGCCTCGAGTGCCGCCCGCGCGCCCTTGCCCGCGGCCCGCTCCTCGCGCTCGCGCTTGACGTAGAAGAGCGAGTAGTCGACGCCGACGGCGAGGCCGATCAGCAGCAGCACGGCGCTGACGTTCGGGTCCATCGGCACGAGGTGGCTCGGGAGGGCGACGAGCCCGATCGTCCCCGCCACCGCCGACAGCGCGAGCAGCAGCGGCACGCCCGCGGCGACGAAGGCGCCGAAGACGAGCAGCAGGACGAGGAGCGTCAGCGGGATCGACCGCTCGCCCGCCTGGGCGAGCTGCGCAGTCAGCGCGTCCTGCATCGCCTTCCCGGAGCTGACCGAGCCGGCCTCGCCGACGTAGAAGCCCGGATGGGCCTTCGCGATCGCGTCGGTCGCGGCGGTCAACGAGCCGATCCGCTTGGTGGCGGTCGCGTTGTCGCCCTTCATGTGCCACTGCACCATCACGCTGTGCCGGTCGGCGGAGATCTGGCCCGCGCCTCCCGCTGCGTACGGGGAGCTGAGGCCTGCGATCGCCGGGGAGGACCCGACGGCACGGACGACGTCGTTCACGACCGCGCGGAACGCGGGGTCGCCCGCAGTGCGCGTCGTGCTCTGCACGAGCACGATCTCCGTCTGCGGGTCGGGCTGGAAGCCCGCGTCGCGGAGCAGGTGGTCGGCGGTGCGGGACTGGCCGACGTTCGCGTCGTGCCGGTCGATCTGCTTGGTGCCGACCGTCTGACCGATCATCAGGGCGGCGGCGACGAACGCGAGCCAGCCGAAGACCGCGGTCTTCCAGTGGCTCGCGCTCCAGCGACCCATCCGGGCCGCGATGTTGTTCGACTGCTCGAGAGGTGACATTGCTGCCTTTCGGATCGCGTGACAGGACGATCCGAGGCTGGCAGCGGCGCGCTCGCGCGGGAATGCGGCGGACCCGTGTGTGTCGGTACGGAAAGCCGAACTACTTCTGGTCGAGCGCGGGCGGGGGGAGCCGCCAGCGGTTGCCGTCCTCGGTGACGAGGTAGATCTCCGCGTCCGGCTGCCGGTCGGCGAGGCTGCGTGAGGCCTGGATGACGCGGTAGATGATCGCGCCGCGCCGGAACTGGTCGATCGGGCGGATCGTCAGCCGCCACCAGTCGCCCTCGCGCTCGCCGGTGGCGCCGTACTCCTCGCGCAGCAGCGAGAGCATCTCCTCGCCGGCGGTGCCCTCCGCGGCGACCAGCACGAACACCGGCTCCCAGGAGACCTGCCCCGACATCGCGGCGGCGCTTCTCGCCGCCTTCGGCGGGAACGTGAGCACGTCCGGGTCGCGGAGGGGGAGCTCGGCGCGGACGAGGGTGCCGCCGCCGTGCGGGCTCGACACGGTGAGCTCGCCGCCGAGCGCCTCGACCCGGTCGACGAGGCCGCGCAGGCCGGTGCCCGCCTCGAGGCCGGCCCCTCCTCGCCCATCGTCGGCGATCTCGACCGTGACGCTCTCGTCGTCGTAGGTCACCTTGACGCTCGCCGACGAGGCGTAGGCGTGCTTGGCGGCGTTGGTCAGGCTCTCGGCGACCACGTAGTAGAGCGCGGCCTCGACGGGGCCGCGGAGCCGCCGGTCCGGCTCGATGCCGGTGACCGTCACCGGGAACGGGCAGCGTGCGACCACTCCCTCGAGGGCGGGGGCGAGGCCCCGCTCGCTGAGCAGCGGCGGATGGAGGCCCCGCGCGAGCTCGCGCAGGTCCTGGAGCGCCTCGTCGAGCTCGTTCGAGGCTCGCTGGACGACCTCCTTCGCCGTGCGCGGATCCGCCTCGGACATCCGCTCGACGAGCCGCAGCGCGAGCGCGACCGACACGAGCCGCTGCTGCGCGCCGTCGTGGAGGTTGCGCTCCAGCCGCCTGCGCGTCTCGTCGGCGGTCTGCACGAGCCGCGCCCGCGACGCGCGCAGCTCCGCCTGGGCGCTTTCGTTCGCGATCGACTGCGCGGCGAGATCCGCAAAGCTGCGCAGCCGGATCTCGGCGTCGGCGGGGAACGGCTCGCCCGAGTCGCGCGACGCTGTGAGGGCGCCGAACAGCAGGCCCTTCACGACGATCGGCGCGGCGATCACCGCCGCGCTCCCCCGCTCGCGGGAGGACTCGGTTGCGCGCGACGCGACGCCGGTCTCGAGCACGGTGAGCGTGGGGCTGCCCGGCTCGGGGTGGTAGAGGGAGCCCGCGGGCAGCGGCGCCGCGCCGGCGGCCGTCCACGCTGCCGTCACGACGACCTCGTCGTGCACCCCCTCCCAGCGGACGAGGGTCACGCTCGTCGCGTCGAACAGCGCTCCCACCTCGCTGGTGACGGCGGCGAGGACCTCTGCGGACGGGCGTGCGCCGGCGACGAGCGTCGCGATCTCGCGGAGCGACGACTGCTCCGCCAGCAGCCCGGCCGTCTCGGCGCGGGACTCGGCGTTGACGATCGCCTGCACGACGAGCGACGCGAAGTCCGCGAGCCGCGTCTCGTCGCCCTCGGCGAACGGGTCGCCCGCCCGTGCGCGACCGGCCACGACGAGCCCCCAGACGGCCCGGTCGACGACGATCGGCGCGGCGATCGCGGCTTCCAGGCCGAGCTCGGCCCAGCGCTCGCGCGCGAACGCGGTCCGCAGGTCGTCCGCGGAATCGATGCGCGCCGGCGCCGCGGTCTCGACGACGCGCGCGGTGATCGTGTCGCCGCCGTAGTCGAGCACCGGACGGACCGGCTCGACCCCAGCGTCGTCCGCCTGCCAGCTGCCCAGCAGCCGGATCGTGTCGCCGTCGTCGCGCCAGACCGTCGCGCTCTCGGCGTCGAACAGCGCACCGATCTCCCGCGAGACCGCGACCGCCAGATCCGCCTCGGTCGCGCCCGCGGCGACCAGCGTGGCGACGCGGCGCAGCGCCGCCCGCTCCTCGAGCGCCCACGTCCGATCGGCGACCCGCTGTTGCTCCAGGGCCACGCAACGAGCGTACGCCTATTGCCGCAGATACGTAAGGACCGCGAGGACGCGCCGATGGTCCTGCTCGTCGGCCGGCAGGCGGAGCTTGGCGAAGATGCTCGTGACGTGCTTCTCGACGGCGCGGAGCGTCACGTAGAGCCGCTCCGCGATCGCCTGGTTCGAGCGTCCCTCCGCCATCAGCTCGAGCACCTCTCGCTCGCGCGGGGTGAGCTGCGAGAGCGGGTCGTCCGCGCGCCTGCGCCCGACGAGGCGCGACACGACCTCCGAGTCGAGGGCCGAGCCGCCCTCGCCGACGCGCTTGACCGCCGCCGCGAACTCCGCGACGTCCGAGACCCGATCCTTGAGCAGGTAGCCGACACCGTCGGCGTTCTGCTGCAGGAGCTCCAGCGCATACCCGGACTCGACGTACTGCGAGAGCACGAGGACGCCGACGCCCGGATGGCGCTCGCGGATCTCCTTCGCGGCGCGCAGGCCTTCGTCCGTGTGCGTCGGCGGCATCCGGATGTCGACGATCGCGACGTCGGGCGCGTACGAGCGGACCTTCAGCAGCAGGTCCTCCGCATCTCCCGCCTGGCCGACGACGTGGAAGCCGGCGTCGGCGAGCAGCCGCGCGACGCCCTCGCGCAGCAGCACCGAGTCGTCCGCGATCACGACGCGGAGGCGGGCGCCGAGCCCCTCCTCGGCGACGTCGGCGCGCAGCGGCGGGAACGACGCCGCCGGCTCGAGCTGGTAGATGCGCTCGGGAGCGTCCAGCCCGCGCAGCTGGTGGGGCCCGAGGTCGCGGAGCTCCGCGGGGTCCCGCAGCGCCGCGCGCGCCGCCTCCGAGACGAGCACCTGGCCGCCGTGGCCCGCCGCGCAGATCCGGGCGGCGCGGTGGACGTCGATGCCGACGTAGCTCCCCTCGATCCGCAGCGGCTCGCCCGTGTGGATGCTGATCCGGACCCGGACGCGTCCGTCGCCCGCGTCCTGGATCCGCAGCGCCGCCGCGACGGCCGCGTCCGGGTCGGCGAACGCGGCGGCGAACTCGTCCCCGCGGCAATCGACCTCCGTCCCGCCGGTCTCCTCCAGCACGCTCCGCACGAGCCGCCGGTGGTCCTCGAGCGCCGCCGGGTAGTCGGCGCCGAGCTCCTGCACCAGCTTCGTGGAGCCCTCGATGTCGGTGAACAGGAGCGTGACGGGCACGCAGCGAGTCTACGACGCGAGGTGCGGCCACCCGTACCGCCGTCGCCCGCGACCTGTGCCACGATCCGCCCGTGACCTCCGTGCTGATCGTCGACGACCACCCGACCTTCCGTGCCACCGCGCGCGCCGTGCTCGAGTCGGAAGGGTTCGAGGTCGTCGGCGAGGCCGAGGACGGGACGTCGGCCCTCGCCGAGGTCGAGAGGCTGCGGCCGGAGGTCGTGCTCCTCGACGTGCACCTGCCGGACATCGACGGCTTCGAGATCGCCTCGCGTTTGGCCGCCGGCGGCGGCCCCCGCGTCGTGCTCGTCTCGAGCCACGACGTTCGTGACTTCGAGCGGCTCGTCGCGGCGAGCGGCGCTGCCGGCTTCATCGCGAAGGACAAGCTCTCCGGCGCCGCGGTCGCGACGCTGCTCGCCTGACGACTGCTAGAACGGGCGCGCGGCGGCCTCCGGCAGCCCGGTCGGCTCGTCGAAGAGCGGGCAGTCGTCGAGGGTGGGGCAGCGGCACAGGGCTGCGTCTGCCAGCCAGCCGCGGACGACCAGCGCGCGGGCGATCGCCTCGTCCAGCTCGGGCAGCTTCCGCTCGGCGACCTCGCGGAGCCGCTCGGTCGAGCGGCGGTCGTCGGGCGAGGCTCGCAGCAGGAGACCGATCTCCCGCAGGGTGAGGCCGGCCCGGCGACCGGTCTCGATCACGGCCAGGTCGCGCAGGATGTCGGGCCGGTAGCGGCGGCGGCCGCCGACCCGCTCCGGCGCGGAGAGCAGGCCGATCTCCTCGTAGTAGCGGATCGCCGAGGCCGGCTTGCCGGTGCGTCGCGCGACCTCGCCGATCGTGAGCAGTCCCATCGCTGCATCGATCAACGGCCGATGCCCTGGAACATTCCGTGGAGGGTCGCGACGCCTTCCCCCTTCGAGGTCGCGACCACGGCGAGCACGCCGGCGTCGCCCTCGACCGACCAGGAGGCCCAGCTGCAGCAGTCGTTCTCGACCGCGACGAGCGCTCGCAGCTCCCGTTCGACCGCCGGTTGATCCCGGAAGGTGAGCGTGAGACCGGCGGCGGTCTGCTCGCGGCCGATCCCGAAGCTCGTGCCGACGGCGAGCCAGCGTTCGCGCCGCGTCTTCAGGTCGGTGTCCGTCAGGGTGCAGACGACGAGCTCGGAGAGCTCCCGCTCCGGGGTCGACTCGATGTCCATTCCGGTTCCTTTCGTGGTGGTACGGCCTCCAGGAGCAAGGGTGCGTCTTCGAGTCGACTTGATGTCAAGGGCGGTCGGCGATGAGGTCCGGTCCCGGCTCGGGCACGGGCACGCGACCGCGCTCGTCGGCTACGTGCGCGCCGAGCAGAGCCGCTAGCTGTCCTAGCCACGGAGGTTGTGAACGCGGCTGATTGGTGGCCGGTCGCCGAGTGAGCCGTGTGGCCGTTGCCGGTTGTAGGTGTCGAGCCAGTGTGGCAGGGCGGCGTTGCGGTGTCGATGGGTGCGGTAGCTGAGCCCGTAGGCCCATTCGCGCGCCATCGTTTGGTGGAAGCGCTCGACCTTGCCGTTGGTGCGCGGCCGGTACGGCTGCGTGGTCAGGTGGCGGATGCCGCGACTCGTGAGCAGCTCGCGGAGCGAGCGGTTGCGGACATAGGTGAAAGCGTTGTCGGTCAACGGGGCCGGCTCGCGCCGGCCCCGTGTCGTTCGATTCGCACCGACGCGGTCCGGTCAGTGCGAGAGCTGCCCCGCCTTGATCTGCGCGAGCTGGGCCGCCCACGACGCCGTCGTGCGGACGTTGGCCGGCGTGAGCAGGTGCGGCCCGCGGACGACCGTGTTCGGGAGCGGCAGTCCCTGCTTCGTCAGCTGGTCGTACGCGGCCCCCGCCGCCTGCGCGCCCTGGTTGACCGCGTCGACCTGGACGACGGCCGCGATGTGACCCGCCTTCAGCGCCGTGACGCCGAGGCTCGAGCCGTTGATGCCGATGATCGCGATCCCGGACCGACCCTCGTCACGTGCGGCGGTGTACGCGCCGACCGCGCTCGGATCGTTGTAGGCGAGGACGCCGTCGATCGACCCGTACTTCCCGAGCAGCCCGCTCATCGCCTGCTGGCCGCCAGGGATGTCGTCCGAGGGGTTGTCCTGCTCGCCGATCACGTGCAGTCCGAACTTCGTGGCCCAGTACCGGTACCGCTGCACGAGGTACTTGAGCGCCGGCACCGGGATCCCGATCCCGATCAGGACGATCTTGCCGTGCGGCTTCAACTGCGCCATCTCGGCGACCGACAGGTAGGCCTCGGTATCGCGGCCTTCCCAGATCTGCGCGGTGTAGCCCGGGGCCTTGGCGCTCTTCGTGAACGTGACGTTGAGCCCGATCACCGCGACGCCCTGGGCCTTCGCCTTCGCGAGCGACGCCCGCAGCGAGTCCGGCGCCAGCGGGTAGATCACGATCGCGTTCGCCCCCTGCGCGAGCAGCTGGTTGAAGTTGCTCACCTGCTTGCTGACGCTGAGACCGTCCTCGAGGCCGATGTAGCTCATCCCGAGCGCCGTCGCCTCTGCCTGGACGCCCTTGCAGAACGTCGCCGTCGTCTCGTTGCCGGCGTTGACCGGGTTCTGGCAGCCGATCGTGAAGTGCTTCCCCGTCTTCGTGGGAACGTGGAAGCTGTGCGGGTACGCGTTCTCGAAGCCGGGATACGGATTGATGCCTGCGGCCGCGAGCGCCGCCGCCGTCATGGCGGCCGCCAAGGCGGCGACCGCGAGCAGGCCCGCGAGCTTGCGCGCACCGCCGAACGAGTTCACCCTCATCGACCAAGTCCTCCTTCGTCGCGTGCACCACGGGTGGAGGCAGCGACCCTACGGGCTTCGTCGGGCGCCCGTCAAGGAGGCGGTCCGTCAGCCGCGCATGAGGCGCCGGAACAGCGCGCCCTTCTGCTGGTACTGCTGGAAGAGCACCGCGAGGATGACGATGGCGCCCGAGAAGATCTGCTGCCACGCCGACTGGATGCCGCCGATCGAGAGGCCGTTCTGGAGGACGCCGAGGAAGAGGACGCCGACGACCGTGCCGCCGACGCCGCCGATGCCGCCGCCGAGCACCGTCCCGCCCAACAGCACCGCGGCCGTGGCGTCGAAGATGATCGTGCCGGTGCCGACCGGGCTCGCGGCGCTGATGAATGCGTCCTGGAGCACGCCGCCGAGCGAGGCCATCGCTCCCGAGAAGGCGTACGCGGCGATCAGCGTCCCCGTGACGGAGATGCCGGCGAGCCGTGCCGCCTTCGGGTTGCCGCCGGTCGCGTAGACGTCGCGTCCGAAGTACGTGCGCCGGAGGACGAAGAGGGAGACGAGGAGCGTCGCGATCATCAGCCAGACCGAGTAGGGGACGCCGAGGGCGGTGCCGAAGCCGAGCGAGTCGAGGAGCGACGAGGTCAGCGACGTCGTCTGGCCATTCGAGACGAGGTAGGTGACGCCCTGGAAGAGCGAGAGCGTCCCGATCGTGACGACGAGGAACGGCATGCCGAGCCGCCCGATCAGGAAGCCGTTGATGCCGCCGCCCAGCACGGCGCCCGCGACGACCGTCAGGATCACCGCGACGAGGGCGGGCAGCCCGAGCTTGACGTAGAAGCCGACGAAGACGAAGCCGGAGAGCGCGAGCATCGAGCCGAGGGAGAGGTCGAAGCCGCCGGTGAGCATCACCACCGTCAGCCCGAGCGAGATCATCCAGAGGATCGCGACGCTCGTGAGCATCACGCGGATGTTCGCCGCGGTGAAGAAGCGGGGCTCCGTGAGCGAGAACGAGACGAAGAGGGCGACCAGCAGCGCGAGGACGCCGATGAACTGGCTGCTCGACGAGAACGAGCCCAGCCGCATGCGGAGGCTCGGCTGGTCGCCGGGGTGGACGTCGGTGTGGCCGCCGCCGGTCAGCGCGCCCCCATCGCGTAGTGCGCCAGGTTCGCCTCCGTCGCCTCCGCGCGAGCGAGCTCCGCGACGACCGCGCCGCGGAACATGACGAGGATGCGGTCGCAGAGGAGCAGGAGCTCCTCGTTCTCGGACGAGCTGACGAGCACGCCGACGCCATCGGCCTTCGCGCGCTCGAGCAGGCGGTAGATCTCGCGCTTCGCGCCCACGTCGACGCCTCGTGTCGGCTCGTCGAGCAGGAGGACGCGCGGTGAGGCATGCATCCACTTCGCGAGCACGACCTTCTGCTGGTTGCCGCCGCTCAGCGTGGCGCAGGCGGCGTCGGGCGAGGAGAAGACGATCCCGAACGTGCGCGCGACCGCCGCCGCCTTCGCCCGCTCGCGCGAGCGCCTCGGCGCCTGGAGGCGTGGCGCGCGGCTCGTCGCCGACATCATCAGATTCTCGGTCACCGTCATGTCGGGCACGACACCGAGGTTCTTGCGGTCGCCGGGGACGTACGCGAGCCCGCGGGCGATCGCGTCCGCGACCCGGCGCGGACGCAGCTCTCGGCCGTCCAGCTCGACCGTGCCGCCGGCGGGCCGCCGCAGCCCGAAGATCGCGTCGAGGAGCTCGGTGCGCCCCGAGCCGGTGAGGCCGGCGAGGCCGACGCATTCGCCCGCGGCGACCGAGAGGCTGACGCCGTACACGGAGCCGGGCACCGCCAGGTCGCGCACGCGCAGGAGGGGAGCGCGGCCCTCCGGCTCTGGCTTCGACGCGGAGGCGAGCGGCGCCGGCGTGCCCCCGACCATCCGCTCGATGATGCGGTGCGCGTCGTAGTCCCGGATGGGGCCCGTGTCGACCGTCCGCCCGTCGCGGAGGATCGTGACGGTGTCCGCGATCGCGAACAGCTCGGCCATCCGGTGCGAGACGAAGATCGTCGTCATCCCGTGCTCCTTCAGCGAGCGCACCAGCGCAAAGAGGGATTCGACCTCATCCTCGGTCAGCGAGCTCGTCGGCTCGTCGAGGAGGAGCACGCGCGCGTTCATCGAGATCGCGCGGGCGATCTCGACGAGCTGCTGCTCGTCGGGGCGGAGGATTCCGACCGGCGCGTCGAGCGGCAGCCGGGCCCGGAGGAGCTCCAGGACGTCGGCGGCGCGCCGTCGCGTCGCCTGCCAGTCGATCGCGAACCACCGGCGCACCTTCCTGGGCCCGAGCAGGATGTTCTCCGTCACCGACAGGTGCGGGACCAGCGTCGTCTCCTGCGTCACGGTCGCGATCCCCGCGGCGAGCGCTCGCGCCGGGCTCGCGTGGCGGATCTCCACTCCGTCGAGGGCGATCGTGCCGGCGTCGGACGTGAGCTGGCCGGAGAGGATGTTGAGCAGCGTCGACTTCCCGGAGCCGTTGGCGCCGACGAGGCTGTGCACCTCGCCGCGTTCGACCGCCAGGTCGGCGCCGCGTAGCGCGTGCACGCCGCCGAAGCGCTTCTCGAGCCCCGTGACCGAGAGGAAGGGCGCGCTAGCCACGCGCACGCGAGCGCGCTGCGTGGAAGCAGCGCGCGCCGAAGGAGATCCACTCCGGCTGGGCCCAGTCCGGATGGAGCGCGCGCATCGTGCGGTCGAGCTCGTTCGCTGCGTCGTCCTCCGACGCTCCGTCGTCGGCCAGCCGCCACGTCTCCTCGCGCAGCCGAACGAGGTAGTCGCGCGCCGTCGCCACGACCTCGGCGTCGCCGATCTCGCCGTGGCCGGGGACGACGAGCGCCGGCTCGAGCCGCTCGAGCTCCTCGAGCACCGTGATCCAGCGGTCGCCGTCCACGTCGACGTCGTCCGGCGGGAACCAGGGGAAGATCGCGAAGCAGCGGCTCTCGACGAGGTCGCCGGTGAACAGGACGCGCTCCTCGGGAAGGAAGACGACCTGGTCGCCGCGGGTGTGCGCGAGCCCCCACGTGCGGAGCTGCGCGCTGCGGCCGCCGAGCGCGACCTCGGCAGAGCCGGCGTAGACGAGGTCCGGCTCGACGAGCCGGACCCCCTCGAGCTGCTCCGCCACGCTCTCGCCGAACGTCCGGAACATCTCGAGGTAGGGCATCCCTTTCGCCCGCAGCTCCTCCAGCTGCTCCCGGTTGTAGACGATCGTCGCGCCGGGGTCGAACGCCTGCGCGCCATAGCCGTGCTCGGGGTGGAAGTGCGTGAGCGTCAGGAAGAGCGAACGGTCGCCGGCGAGCCGCTCGGCGTGCTCGCGGACGCGCGCGCCGTTGCGCGGGCCTATGCCCGTGTCGACGACGAGGGTCGCGCGCTCGCCGACGACGATGCCGATGTTCGGGACGAGCGGCACGCCGCCGTCCGGGATCACGTGCACTCCGCGCGCGACCTCGATCGGGTCGCTGACCACCACTGGTGCCGGCGGCGTCGGCGCTTCCACCTCGGACATCGTCCCTCCTGACGGGGCCGTTGGAGGCCCGTGATCGTATGTGATAGAGGAGCGCTTGTGGAAGAGCGCTACGAACGCGGGCTCGACGCGTATGCCAGCCAGTTCGGCATCGCGCGCGACGAGGTGCCCGCGTGGTTCGCGGAGCGGATGGGCGAGCGCTTCGGGGTCGAGGCGATCAACGCCGCCGGCGGCGCCTGGCCGGACGACTGCCTGAGCCTGCGCGACCGGAGCCTCGCCGTCGTCGCCGCGCTCGTCGCCCAGGGCGGTGTCGAGGAGCGGCTGCGAAGCCACGTGCGGTGGGCGGTCGAGCACGGCTCGAGCCGCGAGGAGCTCGAGGCGCTCGTCACCCTACTCGCCGTCTACGTCGGCTTCCCGCGCGCGTCCGCGGGGATGGAGGTCGTCCGGGACGAGCTCGCGAGGCTCGAGGCGGACGGCTGAGCGGCCTGCCTCACGCGTCCGGCCGGACGATCACCTTCCCGATCACGCGCCCCTCGTCCATCAGCACGTGCGCCTCGCCGAGGCGCTCGAGCGGCAGGACGGCGCCGATCAGCGGCGAGAAGCGACCCGCGCTCAGGTGACGAGCCGCGGCGAGCGCGTCGGTCATCGTGCCGAGGCGCGAGCCGAGGATCCGCAGCTGCTTGACGAAGACGTACGTGACGTTCATCGCTGCGTCGTCACCGCTCGTGGCGCCGGCGCTGACGATCGCCGCGCCGGGCGCGGCCAGCTCGAGCGACCGCTGCCACGTCGCCTGCCCGACGTGCTCGAAGACGATCGTCGCGCCCTCGCCGTCCGTCAGCTCGAGCACGCGCTCGACGAGGTCGGGCCCGTGGTGGTCGAGCACGTGATCCGCCTTTCCCTGCCGCAGCACCTCGCGCTTCTCCTCGGTGCCCGCGCCGGCGATCACCGTCGCGCCGGCGACCTTCGCGATCTCGATCGCGGCGCTGCCGAGCCCGCTCGTGCCGGCCCAGACGAAGACGGTGTCGGCGGCGGAGACGTGAGCCTTGCCGACGAGCATCTGCCAGGCGGTGATGTACGTGTTCGGAAATGCCGCCACGTGCTCGTCCGGCACCGACGGGTCGATGGTGACGGCGAAGCGCGCAGGGACGACGAACAGCTCCGCGTAGGTGCCGTTGTAGACGGAGAAGCGCGGGCAGAGCTGGAACCGCCCCTCGACGCAGTAGCGGCAGCGCCCACAGGGCATGTACGGGTTCGCAGTGACGCGGTCGCCGACGCGGAAGCCGTCGACGTCGGCCCCGACCTCGACGACATCCCCGCACACGTCGATCCCGAGCACGGCCGGCAGGTCGACGTGGTAGGCGGGGTGAGGGTGGCCGCGGCGGATCCAGATGTCTCGGTGGTTGACGGAGGTCGCACGCAGCCGCACGAGCAGGTCGTTCGGCCCCGGCCGTGGCTCGGCGACCTCGTCCACCTGCAGCACCTCGGGGCCGCCGTGGGCGTGGATCCGGACCGCGCGCACGGCCGCTAGGGCAGCGAGACGACGAGCTCGATCTCGATCAGGAGCTCGGGCAGCGCCAGACCCGTCACGCCCGCGATCACCTGCGCGGGCGGCTGGGCGTCCCCCATCACCTCGCCCATCGCCTTCCCGATGATCTCGTACTCGTGCGGCTGCGTCGTGTAGACGGTCGCCTTGACGACGTCGTCCCAGCCGGCGCCGAGCTCGTCGAGGGCGTGCCCGAGGTTCGCCATCACCTGCCGCGTCTGCGCCTCGAGGTCACCCTCGCCGACGATCGCGAAGTCGCGGTCGAGTGCAGCCTGGCCGGCGACGAAGGCGAGCCGCGAGCCGGTGGCGTGGACGATGTGGCTGTAGCCGACGGGCGGGTGGATCGCGGCGGGGTTGACGATCCGGCGGGGCATGGGGTGCGATCCAACCACCGGCCTCCGCCGATTTCAAGCGGGGCTTGTGCGGGCGCGGCGGCGGCGTGCAGAGTCTCGCCCGTGAGGATCGGCATCGTCGGTGGCGGGATCGGCGGCCTGACGGCGGCGATCGCGCTCGCCCGTCGCGGGTTCGAGGTGGACGTCTACGAGCAGGCGCCGGCGATCTCCCAGCTCGGCGCCTCGCTCCAGCTCGGGCCGAACGCCATGCGGCTACTCGACGAGCTCGGGCTGCTGCCGGCGCTCCGCACGATCGGCGTCCGCCCCGACGCCGTCGACTTCCTCCGCTGGGAGGACGGCGCGCTCCTGCTGCACACCTCGCTCGGCCAGGCGGCGGAGGACCACTTCGGCGCGCCGCAGCTCGACTTCTACCGCCCCGAGCTCCACCAAGTGCTCGCGGACGCGCTGCCGCCCGGCGTCCTCCACCTCGGCGTGTCGATCGACGGCGTCGAGCAGGACGAGGAGGGTGTCACCCTGCACGCGGCCGGCGGCGGGCGGTTCCGCGCCGACGCCGTCGTCGCCGCGGACGGGATCCGCTCCCGCATCCGCCGCCTGCTCGTCGGCGAGGACGAGCCGGTCTTCTCGGGCACGGTCGTGTACCGCGGCGTCGTCCCGCGCGAGGCCGTCGCCGATCTCCATCCGGACCGGCTGAACCTCTACTGGCTCGGGCCGTACCGCCACGGCGTCTCCTACTGGATCGCCGCCGGGCGCCTGCTCGCCGTCAACTGCGCCGTGCAGGACGCGGAGTGGTCGCGCGAGTCGTGGACGCTCGAGGCGCCGCCCGAGGAGGCGGCCGGCGCATTCGAGGGCTGGCACCCGCCGCTGCTCGAGCGGATCCGCCGCCTGACGACCACGCTGCGCGGCGCGGTCTTCGTGCGCACCCCGATCGAGCACTGGTCGTTCGACCGCGTGACGCTGCTCGGCGACGCGGCGCACGCGATGGAGCCGTTCCAGGCGCAGGGAGCTGCGCAGGCGGTCGAGGACGCCTTCGTGCTCGCCGAGTGTCTCGCGGCGGACGACGACGTCGTCGCAGCGCTCGCCCGATACGAGCGGATCCGCACGGATCGTGCGGAAAAGCTCCAGGCCTCGTCGAGCACTGCCGCGAACGTCTTCTACCTCCCCGACGGCGACGAGCAGCGCCGCCGCGACGCGGACTACGCGACGCTGCTCGAGCGGCTCCCATTCGGCACGCGGCAGCCGATCTGGGAGTACGACGTCCGCACCGCCCTCGCCTAGGACAGCGATCGTCCACGCCGTGGTCGCTCGACGTCAGCCGGAGTCGGGCTCGGCCGCGGCGATGCGGGCTCGTCTGCCGGCGGTGACCTCCTGGATGACGATCTGGAGCCCCGCTGCGATCGGCACGCCGATGATCGCCCCGATCAACCCGAAGAGCGCGCCGAACGCGAGCACGCTCACGAGCACGGTGAAGCCGGAGATCTCCGCCGCCCTGCCGATGATCAGCGGCTGCAGGAGGTAGTTCTCCACCTGCTGGTAGACGACGATCACGATCAGGAAGACGATCAGCGCCTGCAGGCCGACGGAGAGGGCGACGATTCCGATGATCGCGCCGGCGATCGTCGCGCCGACGTTCGGGACCAGGTCGAGGATCCCCGCGATCACCGCCAGCGCGAGCGGGTACGGAACGCCGAGGATCACGGCGGTGACGCCGTACACCGTCCCGCAGATCACGGAGATCGCGAGATTGCCGAGCATGTAGCGGGAGGTCGTCTGGACGATCCGGTCGACGACGCGCAGGTAGCGCTGCCGCCTGTCCGGATACACGAGGCCCGCGATCCAGGCCCGCAGCTGCGGCTCGTCGATCAGGCCGAAGAGCGTCAGGAAGAGCACGGAGAAGACGAGGGTGACGGCGCCGAACGCCGACACTCCGATGTGGGCGAGGCCGCCGGAGACCTTCCCGGCGCCGCTCGTGATCTCGCCCGCATGCGCCCTCAGCGTGTCGAGCGAGCCGCTGCCGCTGTTCAGGAGCTTGCCGAGATGGCTCTGCCTGGCCCGCTCGACGATCCGTGGCAGGTCGCCGCTGAAGTCGTGCACCGCGTTGCCGACGGTCTGCGCCATGAGCAGCGCGATCGCTGCGATCGCGACCACGGTCGCCAGCACGAGCACGACGGCGCACAGCCGCCGGCTCCAGCCGAGCCGCCGCTCCATGCCCGTGGCGACGGGCGAGAGCACGGCGACGCTGAAGATGGAGACGAAGATCATGAGCAGGACGCTCCTGATCGACGCGAGCGCCGCGCCGATCACGACGACGGAGGCGACGACCAGGATCGTCCGGGTCGAGATCGAGACGGCGAGCTCGCTTCGCCGCTCCGCGGTACGCGCCTCGCTCATCGTGCACCTCCCTTTCGCCCGCGGTTCTGCACGTAGGCTGCTGCGGGCACCTGCCAGGCGGCTGCCATCTGCTGTGCGGCTCCTGCCGCCGACGCGACGTCTGATCGGATTCGCCCGCGAGCTCAAGGCGGCGATCATCGCCGAGGGAGCCGCGAGCGGCGGCCCGAGCCCTGAGCCGCTCGAGCTCGGGACGCCCTCCCGCGGTGCCTTCAGCTCGGCTTGTGCTCGCTGAACGCCTTCTTGACGGAGGTGCGGGCGGCCTTCTCCTTCTCCTTCAGCTGCTCGGCGCGTGTCGCGGCCGACGTCTTCGCCTTCTCGGTCGCCGCCTTCGCGCGCCGCTGTGCCTTCTCGAGGCGCTCGTCCATCGGGCCCTCCTTCTCGGATTCGTGGATCGAGGCGAACGTAGCCGCCGGCGCTGCCAGGCGACTGCCGTCGCACCGCAGCCTGCTACCGGTCGAGCAGCACCGATCTGCCCGATCCTTGCGGACGTGATCTGATATCGGGGAGGAGCCCGCTCGGTACCTTCGACCACCAAGAAGGGGTATGTGACGTGACGAGCATGTACGCAGTTGTCGATCCCGCGACCGGCGAGACGGTCAAGGAGTACCCGACCATCACGGACGACGACCTGCGGCGCGCGATCGACCGCGCCGACCGCGCGCATCGCGAATGGTCGAAGAGCACATCCGTCGCCGAGCGCGCCGCGCTCGTGCGACGCGTCGGGGAGCTGCATGCCGAACGGCGGAAGGAGCTCGCGGACATCATCGTCGGCGAGATGGGCAAGCCCGTCGGGCAAGCGCGGGGCGAGGTCGACTTCTGCGCGTCGATCTACGAGTTCTACGCGGACAACGCCGAGAAGCTGATGGCGGACGAGCCGGTCGAGCTGCTCGCGGGCGAGGGGTCGGCCGTGGTGCGGCGGAGCTCGCTCGGGGCCCTGCTCGGGATCATGCCGTGGAACTTCCCGTACTACCAGGTTGCCCGCTTCGCGGGGCCGAACCTCGTGATCGGCAACACGATCCTCCTGAAGCACGCGCCGCAGTGCCCGCAGTCGGCCGAGGCGATGGCGCAGATCTACGCCGACGCCGGCTTTCCCGACGGCGCCTACGTGAACATCTACGCGACGAACGAGCAGATCGAGGGGGTGATCGCGGACCCGCGCGTACGCGGCGTCTCGGTCACCGGCTCCGAGCGCGCCGGCGCCGCCGTCGCGGAGATCGCAGGGCGGCATCTCAAGAAGGTCGTGCTCGAGCTGGGCGGCTCCGACCCGTTCATCGTCCTCGGCACCGACGACCTCGACAAGACGGTCGAGGACGCGGTCGCAGCCCGGATCGACAACGCCGGCCAGTCGTGCAACGCGGCGAAGCGCATGATCGTGCTCGACGAGTTCTACGAGCCGTTCCTCGAGAAGTTCACGGCCGCCCTGACGGCGGTCAAGCAGGGCGACCCGCGCGAGCGCGGGATCCAGTGCGGCCCGCTGTCGTCGAAGGTCGCCGCCGACCGGCTCGAGGATCAGGTGCGGCGTGCGGTGGAGCAGGGCGCCAGGGTCGTCACCGGCGGCAAGCGGCACGGCAACTTCTTCGAGCCGACGGTGCTGACCGACATCACGCCGGACAACGACGTGTACCGCGAGGAGCTGTTCGGGCCGGTCGCGCAGGTCTACCGCGTCTCCTCGGAGGACGAGGCGGTGAAGCTCGCGAACGACACGCCGTTCGGGCTCGGCTCCTACGTGATGACGACCGACCCGGAGCAGGCGGAGCGGGTCGCGAATCAGCTCGACACCGGGATGGTCTACGTCAACATCGTCGGCGCGGACGGCGCCGAGCTGCCGTTCGGCGGCACGAAGCGCTCGGGCTTCGGCCGCGAGCTCGGCCGCTACGGCGCCGACGAGTTCGTCAACAAGAAGCTCATCCGCATCGGCTGAGCCGAGCGAGCTCGGCGGCGAGGCGATCGACCGTGTCGTTCCGGCCGCTCCGGACCATCGGCCACCAGCCGGGGACGCCGTCGTCGGGGGTTCCGCGGCGACCTGTCGCAGGCCTTGCCTGAGTAGCATCCGGACCGGAGTCGCGACCTCGGCGGACGTTTGGGCCGTTTGGGATGAAACGCCGACGTGAGCGTGAGGAGGTGGTCTTGAGCGTTTCGGAGCAGCTCATGCGGCGGCTCGACGATCTCGGTCTTGCGCTTGCCTGCCGCGGTGACGCGATTGCCTTGATCGGGCTTGGCTCGGTCGGCGTCGACCTCGAGCGGCTCGACGAGCATTCCGATCTGGACTTCTTCGTGGTCGTCGAAGACGACGCGCGCCGGCGGTATCTCGACTCGATCGATTGGCTCGAGAAGGTGTCGCGGTTGCGTTCAGCTTCGCGAACACCGTCGACGGGCGGAAGGTGTTGTTCGCAGACGGCCTCTACGCCGAGTACGCCGTCTTCACACTCGACGGGCTCGCGGCGTGTCCGTCGCCTGGCGGTCGGATCGTGTGGCAGCGCGCCGACGCACCGGTGGGACTGGCTGCGGTACGACACGTCCCGGCGATCTCTCCGAACGAGACCGTCCAGTGGCAGGCGAACGAGGCGCTGACGAACCTCTATGTCGGTCTGCACCGAGACGCGCGCGGCGAGACGCTCAGCGCGATGCGGCTGATCCAGGTGCACGCGATCGACCGGGTGCTTGCGATCGCGGCTCTTCACGGCGGAGGCACGGGACAGCAGGATGTGTTCGCGATCGAACGGGGCGCCGAACGCCGCTTCGGCGCGGCTGTGCCGCTCCCGGCGATGGCGCCCGGGTACGGCAGGAATCGCGAGGCAGCCCTGGCGATCCTCTCTTGGCTTGAAGCGCACGCCAGCGTCGATTCGACCCTCGCCGCCGCCATCCGCAAGCTCACCCGCGTCACCAGCCGACGAGCCGGGGCCTTTCTCGACGCGAAAGCTCCATGAGCGCGTCGACCCCCGCTCTGCCTCGTGGCTCAGGGTCGGATAATGCGCTTCGGTGTTCGAGTGCATAGTGATCGGTGCCGGGCAGGCGGGGCTGTCGACGAGCTACCACCTGAGCCGACTCGGCGTGTCTCACCTCGTCCTTGAACGTGGCCGGGTTGCGGAGACGTGGCGCAGCGCGCGTTGGGACTCCTTCTGCCTGAACACGCCGAATTGGTGCACACGCCTCCCAGGCATGGATCCGCCCGGCGCACCGGACTCGTTCGCGCCGCTCGCAGACGTGATCGCGATGTTCGCCGAGTACGCGCAGCGCGTCAGCGCGCCCGTCCGCTGCGCCGAGGTGACGCAGCTGCGGGTGAAGGACGGCGTGTTCGAGGTGACGCTCGCGGACGATGTGCTCAGCGCGCGCAGTGTCGTCGTGGCGACCGGGGCGTTCCAACAGCCCGTCGTTCCTGCGGCGGCCGCTGATCTGCCTCCTGCGACGACCCGGATGCACACCTCGAGCTATCGGAGTCCCGACCAGCTTCCGGATGGGGGCGTCCTCGTCGTCGGCAGTGGCCAGTCTGGCTGCGAGATCGGTCTCGAGCTGCTCGAGTCCGGTCGCCAGGTTCACCTCGCGGTCGGACGCTGCGGCTGGGCGCCTCGTCGGTACAGGGGTCAGGAGCTCATGCGCTGGATGGTGGACGTCGGCGCGATGGACGAGACCAGCGACGTTCTCCCGACCCCGAAGGCGCGCGTCGCAGGGAACGTCGCGGTGTCGGGCTCACAGGGTGGACGTGACTGCAACCCATTGGTCCTCGAAGCCGCGGGAGTCGAGCTCCACGGTCGATGTGTCGGCTTCGATCGCGGCCGGGCGCTCTTCGAGGACGACCTCGACGCAAGCATCGAGTTCGGGCTGAAGTTCGAGCGCGACCTCTGCCGACGCTGGGACGACTACGTGGACGCGAACGGGCTGGATTTGCCGCACCAGCCGCTGCGGGCGCGGAAAGCGAGCCACGCCGCCGAGACCGAGATCTCGCTCAAACGAGCAGGCATCACCACAGTCCTCTTCGCTGGCGGCTTCCGGCCCGCTTTCGGGTGGATCGACATCGACGTGTTCGACGAGATGGGCTTTCCGCGAGCCCGCCGCGGCGTCACCGACATCCCGGGGCTCGGCTTCGTCGGCCTCCCCTGGCTGCACGTGCGCAAGTCGCCGCTCCTCCTCGGAGTCGGCGACGACGCCGCCCACGTCGCCGGCGCGGTCGCGGCCCACCTGGCGATGCTCTGACCTCTGCGTTGATCATCGCCCGTCACGGCTGTCAGCGGGCCCGTGCGACGACCGTGATCTCCACCTTCATCCCGGCGACGAGGTCGGCCCGGACAGTGGTGCGCACCGGCTTGATCTCGGTGAGCTCTCGCTCGTACGCGGCGTTGAAGGCGGGGAAGTCCGCCAGGTCGGAGAGATGGACGAGGCAGGAGACGATGTCGTCGAGCCCCGCGCCGGCGGCGGCGAGCAGCACCTCGATGTTGCGGAAGATCTGAGCTGTCTGCTCCGCGACGTCGTCGCTCACGATCGAGGAGCTCGCCGGGTCGAAGCCTCCCTGCCCGGAGAGGAAGATCAGGTCGCCGCTCCGGATCCCGGGCGAGTACGGGCCGGCCTGCGCCGGGGCGTCGGGGGAGGTGATTGCCGCCTTCATCTGCGTCTCCTGTCGTGGGTCGGGTTTCAGAGCGCGTGCGAGAGGCCGCCGTCTACCGGGATCAGCACGCCGTTCAGGTACGAGGCCTGACGCGAGGCGAGGAAGCACACGAGATCGCCCAGCTCGCGCGGGGAGCCGAAGCGCCCGATCGGGATGGCTGCGAGTTCCGCCTTCGGCGGTTCCGCGCCGTAGAGCTCGTTCATCCGCGCCGTCGCGATCCGGCCCGGGCCGACGGCGTTGACGGTGATCCCGTCGCGGCCGAGCTCCCCGGCGAGCGTCTTCAGGTAGCCCCAGACGCCTGGACGGACGGCGTTCGAGAGCGCGAGGTTGCGTATCGGCTCTCGCACCGAGATGGACGCGATCGAGACGATCCGCCCCTGGCCGCCGGCGCGGAGGTGGGGGAGCGCTGCGGTGACGAGCCGCACGGCCGGGCGCAGCATGAGGTCGACCGCGCGCTGGACGGTCTCCGGGGTGACGTCGCGGGCGGGCCCCGGCGGCGGGCCACCGCCGTTGAGGACGACGATGTCGAGCCCGGCGTAGCGCTCGACCGCCGTCTTCACCGCGCCTTCGAGCGCGCCCTCGTGCAGCACGTTGCCGACGACGGGCGTGGCGCCGAGCCGCTCCGCCTCGGCGCGGAGGAGCTGCTCGCGGCGCGCGAACATGACGACGTTCGCCCCCTCCTCGCGTAGCGCCTCGGCGCTTGCCAGGCCGAGGCCCGACGAGGCGCCGAGCACGAGCGCGGTCCGTCCTTTCAGGCCGAGGTTCACGTGGCGATCCGAAAGAGGCCCTCGGCGACGATCACGGCGGCGCCCGCGACCTCGACTCCGGTGACGACGCCGTCCTCACCCTCTGCACGCGCATGGAGGACCGACGGCCGCCCGATCTCCTCGCCCTGCCGGATCGCGATCTCGTCGCCGAAGCGGATCGCGCCGTGCCGGGCGAGGTGGACGGCGAGCGGCCCGGCGGCGGAACCGGTGGCGGGGTCCTCGGGGACGCCTGCAGCCGGGTAGAACATGCGCGTCTTCCAGGACGAGCCCGAGCCGGCGAAGCAGCTGACCGCGACACCGAGCTCGGCCAGGGCGTCGAGGTCGGGGCGCAGCGACGCCACCTCGGCTTCGCTGTCGAGCGTGACGTAGACATGCGCCGGTCCGTTGCGGTAGAGCTCGACCGGCAGCCGCGACGCAGGAACGCGGAGGGCGCTCAGGAGGTCGCGCTCGCGCCCGAACGGCTCGGGGCTCGGGACCGGCTGGCGCATGCGGCCGAAGACAATCCTGCCGTTCTCCCGCTCGAGCGTGATAGGTACTTCGCCTGCGCCGGTCTCGAGGACGACGCGTTCGGTCCGCAGCGCCTCTCCGACCACGAATGCCGTTCCCAGCACCGGGTGTCCGGCGAAGGGGAGCTCGGAGCTCGGGGTGAAGATCCGGATCCGGACGTCGCCGCCGTCCACCGGCGGCAGCACGAAGACCGTCTCGGCGAAGTTCAGCTCGCGCGCGAGACGTTGCATCTCGTCGTCGGCGAACGGGCGCCCGTCCACGAACACGCCGAGCTGGTTTCCTGCCAGCGGTGTGGAGGTGAAGACGTCGCAGACGTAGTACGGGTGCAGCGCCGACTCGCCGTACCAGCGGATCCTGCCCGGAAGGATTTCGGTCGACGCGCGATCGCCGTGGCTTAGCCACATAGCTAAGCAACTATATTCATGTCTCATAAGCCGGCGCAAGCCCCGCAGCGCCGTTCTCTACGATGAACGCGATGGCCGCACTGCCCACGACACCGAAGGTCGACGTCCTCCGCGCGCTCGCCAGCCCCAAGCGGCTGCAGATCCTCGAGTGGTTGCGCGACCCGGTCGCGCACTTCCCACCGCAGCGGGACGGCGATCTCGTCAAGGACGGCGTCTGTGTGATCTTCATCGCCGACAAGCTCGGCGTGCGGCAGCCGACGGCGACGACGCACCTGCAGGCGCTTGCGCGTGCGGGGCTCGTCACCTCCAAGCGGCTCGGGCAGTGGACCTTCTACAAGCGGAACGAGCCGGCCATCCGCGCCTTCAAGCGCCAGCTCCGCGATGAGCTCTAGGCGTTCGGGAGCGTGGAGAGGAGCTCCGGGTGTCGGCGAGGAAGATCTCGCTGCGCTGGACGCGACCAGTGTCGACGGTGAGCAACTCGAGCACGCTCGGCGTCGTGCCTGAAAACGAACGCGATGAATAAGCAGGGAGAAAGCTGAAGCCCTCTGACGGACTCGAACCGTCGACCCCCTCCGTACCATCTCGGTCGTCCGCGACGGGATGCAACCGAGGGCGGCGGCTAGCACGTATCCGTGCGGCGTTTGCGTCCGCTCTGGTCCATCAGTGCTCCATACCGACGAGGCTTCCGACTCGCGGTAGGCCACTCCCTCGTAGAGAAGGGCCGAGGCGGCGCCAGAGTCGCGCTGCGACAGCCGGCGCCGCCCGCCGCAGAACCCGGACCGACGTCGGCGGTCCGAGCGCGTGTGCCGATTAGTGCCGCTTCCGTCTGGTGTGCTTCTTCGGCCTCTTTGCGCTCTTGACCTCGGCTGGGACGTAGAGAAGGCCTTTGGGGCTGATGAGGCTGGTGGCGAACGGTGTGACCGCACCGGTGGTGAGGTCGAGGGTTGCGACGGTGCCGGGGTTGGAGGCTGAGTCGCTGGGGACGCTCGCGTAGGCCGATCCGGCCCGGAAGGGGCCGGTGATGCGCCACACCTGGTCGGCTTTCTGGTCGACGACGTACAGGCTGCCGTTGGCGGTGTCGGCCCAGCGGACATCGTCGACCTGGGCGCCGCCGAGCTTGAGGAGGGTGAGCGACTGGTGCGGAGTGCCGAGGTGACTTGCGAAGACCAGCTGTGAGTCGCCCTGGCTGTCGAGCATGAAGTCGCTCGCGAAGCGCGGACTCGAGGTGGGTACGGCCGCGTTCGAGTCCGGGTCGGTCAGGTTGAGGGTGACGCTGCCGCTGCCGCCCGGGTTGCCCTGGAGCGCTTGGGCGCTGTCGGTGAAGACCGGCTGCAGCGAGGCGGTCGAGCCGTGCGCGGGTACGGTGAGCCGGTAGAGGGCGGGCACGGTCGGCCCGGACGGGTTGGAGGCGCTGACGTAGATGCCGCCGCCGGCGATCGAGATGGCGTCGGTGCCGCCGCCGCTGACCTTCGCCGGGTCGGGGCTGTAGCTGAGGTGACGGACCTGGTCGGCGGCCGCGGCGTGCGGGGTGATCACGACGAGGCTGGAGTTGGCGTCTTCGTTGATGCTCGCCAGCAGGCGCTGACCGGCCAGGTCGGCGGTGAGACCGTCGCAGCGGCCGGTGAGGTTCCACTGGTTGACGACCGCGCCCTGCGACGAGAACTCGACCACCGTGCTCTGCGAGCCGGCCGGGGTGCCGTCCGGGCCGGCGTTGTTCTGATAGCTGATGAAGAAGTCTTTGCCGAGACGAGTGATGTCGTCCGGCTTCGTCAAGCCGGCGGGTGCCGTGCCGAACGCAACGGCCGTGTACCCGGCGGGAAGGGTGGGCGTCATCGCCTTCGCCCGCCCTGGAGCTGCCTCGACCGCTACGACGAGCGCTGCGGCCACAAGTGTTGCGAGTCCCGCTAGGGCTCCCTGCTTCCAGTACCGATGCATGCGTTCCCCCTTTTGGACGGCCTGCGCTTGACAGAGGTGGAACCCTAGGAACCGATCGCAGTCCGATGGGTATCGACTCCGTGTACACACGGTGACGGTTCGGAAGGGCGGCGCGCCTCCGCGCGCGACGCCGACCCGCTCGTCGACGACTGGGTCTCCTACAAGGTCTGGCGCTTGCTCGGGGACGATTCCGGCCGCTACGACGGCCTGATCGACGCCGACGAGCTCTTCGGCGCGTGAACGATGCCCGGGCACTCGACGACGTGCCCGATCATTCGGTGTCCGGTGCGGCCAAGCTGCGTGCGAGGCGGCGGCCGAGACTCGGCCGGATCGACCCGATCGCCTGCAGCAGATCGCGCCCGGCCCGCCCTCTCGCCGCGACCACGAGCCCGGTCTCGCCGGTAACAGGGTCGCGGACGAACTGGACGAGCGTATCGTGGGGATCCACGGCCTCCAGCAGCACCTCGGAGGCTCTGCGGACGGCCGACGAGTCCATCGTCGACGGATACCCCGGCGGGCGTCCCTGCCAGCCTAGCCTCACGACATTGATGCCATCCCGTAACCGGGCCGTCATCGCCGGCCGCCCGGCGGCTCGTCAGGCGCCCGGGGCGAGCTCTGCGATCAGGCTCTCGACGCGCGCCTTGATCTCGTCGCGGATCCGCCGGATCTCCTCGGGCGGGGCACCCCCAGGGTCGCCGAGTCGCCAGTCGATGTGCCGAGTGCCCGCGGGGACGTCGAGCGCGCCGGTCGACTTGCTCATCGTGACGACGACGTCCGCACTCGAGAGCACCTCCGGTGTCAGCGGCTTCGAGTAGATGCCGTCGAGCTCGATCCCCACCTCGCGCATCGCCTCTGCGACGCCCGGATCGACCGGTGCGACGGTGCCCTTCGTCCCGGCCGAGTGGACGTCGATGCGGTTGCCGGCGAGCTGCTGCATCAGTGCCGCACCCATCTGGCCGCGGCCGGTGTCGTGGAGAGCCACGAACAGCACCTGCGGGACGTTCTTCGTCACGAGCCCACGCCGCTGCGCAGCCGCCTTCAACCGCTCGCGTGTCAGCCGCTCGGCAAGCGCCGGGATGTAGTCCGGAATCTTTCCCTGGCCACGCAGGCGTGCAAGGGAGTCGTCGAAGAGGGTGTCGACCTCGACTGCTTGGAGGATCGCGTCGAAGTCTGCGTGCAGGTTCTCCCGGGACGTCTTCAGGTGGAGTTGCGCTTGCTCCGTGAGGCCGTCCGTCATCCACCGGGATGGTGACGCCGCCGCGCCCCGAGCGGAAGGCACGGTCGGTGACGAGGTGGTGACGATCGGGAGAGACTGCCCGCAGGCCGCCGCCGTCCCGTCCGGCCGGGACGTGGTTCGGGGAGGCCCCTGATGCGTCTCGGACTCGATCGAGAAGCTCCTGGAACGGATCGCCGAGCAACTCAAGAAGAACGCCGAGTCGCTCGAACGACGAGGAACGCCGCCTCTCCGAGCGACCGCTGTCCGCTGCCGGTAACAGATTGGTAACGCACCTTCAGCCGCGAAGCGCTCCTGCCGATCATGCGCGCGTGTCGGGGGTGAGCAGCGCGGACGCCGTAGGCGTCGTTGGCGGCATCAGCGCGGGTGATCTCGCCGACGAAGCGGTCGTGCTATCGCCGGACACCCCGGCATTGGAGGTCGACGCGGCCTTCCGCCTCGACCCGACGCTACGCGGTGTCGTCACCCGCGACGGCGAGCGCCTTCTGCTTCTCAGCCGCCAGCAGGCGGATGACCGGCTCGCCGGCCGGCACGGCTTCGGCCGCGCCCTCTACACGCACCGGATGCTCGTCGACCTGATGCCGCAGGACACGCTGACCGTGGAGTCGCGCCTGCCGGTGCCGGAGCTCGCACGCCTCCTCCTCGATCGGCCCGAGGGGTCGCGTCACGAGGACGTCCTCACCGTCTGGCCCGACCGACGCGTCGGCTTGATCCAGGCAACGGTGGTGTTCGAGCACCTCTGGCACCAGCGCGAGGCGGCAGTCGCTCAGCTTGCGGCTCGGAACGACGAGCTGCTCGATCTCGCCGACAGGCTGCGCGCCACGTTCGAGTCGATGAGCGACGCGTTCGTCACGATCGACGGCGACGGCCGGATCACGTACCTGAACGCGCATGCCGTCCAAGCGATCGGCCAGCCGGCAGAAGCGCTCCTCGGCAAGCGGCTTCACGACTTCCCCGGCTTCCTTCACTCGGACTTCCAGCGCGACCTGTCGGCGGCGATGCGCGAGCGGGAGCCCGTCACCTTCGAATCCCTCTGGGAACCGGACGGACGCTGGTTCTCCGTTCACGCCTACCCGACGCCCGAGGGCCTTGCCGTCCATTTCCGCGACGTCACTCGCCGCCACCAGCTCGAGGCGCAACTCCTCCAGTCCCAGAAGCTCGAGGCCGTGGGCCAGCTCGCCGGCGGAGTCGCCCACGACTTCAACAATCTCCTGACCGTGATCGACGGCTATGCGGCCGTCGGCGAGACGAGGGTCGACGACGTCGCGTTCGTCCAACGCGCGTTCGGCCAGGTGCGAATGGCGTCGGCCAAGGCCGCGGCCCTGACAGCGAAGCTCCTCGCATTCAGCCGGAAACAGCCATTCCAGACCACGGTCGCGCCGATCAACGCCATCGTCGGGTCGGCGTTCGTGCTGATCGAGCCGCTGATCGGCGAACAGGTCGTGATCGTTCGCAACCTGGATCCCCGGGCAGGCCACGTGGAAGTCGACGTCCACCAGCTCGAGCAGGTGATCGTCAATGTCGCGGTGAACGCCCGCGACGCGATGCCCGACGGAGGGAAGCTCAGCGTCGCGACGGAGTGGGTACCAGACGGCTCCGCTGTAGACCTCGCGCTCGAGCCCTCCCCGTACGTGGCGATCCGCATCGGCGACGAAGGCATCGGGATGGACGCGGAGACGGTGGCCCAGGCATTCGACCCGTTCTTCACGACGAAGCCGGCCGGAGCCGGCACCGGCCTCGGCCTCTCCACTTCGCTCGGCACGATCGCTCGTTGCGGCGGCACCATGAAGCTCGAGAGCGAGCCCGGGCGCGGCACTATCGTCACCATCTACCTCCCCCGAACCGACGCCGCCGTCGAGCCGCATGTCCCCAACGCCGCCCGCCCGCCCGCAGGGACGGGAGGCGAGAACATCCTCGTCGTCGAGGACCAGCACGAGGTGCGAAGCCTGATCGTCAGCGTGCTCGAGTCATACGGCTACCGCGTCACGGAGGCCGACGGGCCCGACGAGGCGGATCAGCATCTCGCCGCGCGCGACTTCGAGCTCCTGCTCACCGACGTCGTCATGCCCGGCTGCGACGGCGCGACCCTAGCCCGGCGTGCACTTGAGCGGCAGCCCGGCCTGCGCGTGTTGTTCACGTCCGGGTATGCCCCTGACTCGGTCGGCAGACTGACCGTCGACGCTCCCGCGGAGTTCCTCCCCAAACCGTTCGACGCGAACCAGCTCGCCGGCACGGTCAGGTCGCTCCTCGACGCGCCGCCCTAAGCCGCCGGCGGCCGGCGTTCCCGGGATACGCAAGCCCTCTGACGGACTCGAACCGTCGACCCCCTCCTTACCATTTCGTTGTGCGCGCAACTATCGGCAGTCGTAGGCAACGGATTCGGCTTGCTTGAGGCGTTTTGCGGCCCGCCCGATTTGCGGCGAATCGCGCCCGATTGCGTCCGCTCTGCTCCATAAATGCTCCATGCCGTCGGCCGAGATCGCCCTTACGAGAAGCGGGTTCGGCTGGCTCGAAGCGCGCTTGTGAGCTCCCGACCACCTCGCCAATAGCGCAGCGGCCGCCGTCGTCGAGGCGCTCGAGCGGCTCCGCGTCGGCGAGTCCCAAGTCTGCGCCGGAAGTTGGAGCCGCTTGAGCTCGGATGCCTCCCCGGCAAAGGAGGTACGCGCCGCTCATCGCTCAGAAGGAGCGGTGGAAGACGAGGTCGTAGGGTTCGACGCTGCGGACGACGCTGCCGGACGCCTGCGCGGAGTTCTCGCGCAGCTGGTTGGCCTGCTCTGCGCTTGCCTGCATCGCCTCTGCGCTCTCCCAGAAGGTGATCAGCTTGCCGCGTCCGTTTTCGCGGTCGAGCAGCGAGAGCACGCCTTTCCAGCCGGCAAGCTGGCGGGCGCGCGGCAGCACGTTCTGCTCTGCGTAGCGCTCGCCATCGTCGGCCTGCTCGGCTGAGCCTTCGAGCGTGCTCACGCGCGCGGCGGTGGCGTCGTGCGGCTGCTCGTGGAGCGCGACTTCGTAGACCTCGACGGAGGTGCGCCGGCCGCGGACGTCTTCGGGGATCTCGTCGCCCATCTCCTCGAACCGCTGCTCGGCCGCTTCGACCGCCTCGCGGCTGTCGAACAGCGTCACGAACAGGCGCCTGTCCCCGTCGCGGCTCGCAAGCGCGAGCGCGTGCCGAAGACCGTCCGGGAAGTTGGCGGTGCCGGCCTCGTCTCGCTGCTGGTTCATCTCCCGTAGCTGCTCGGTGTTGCCACCCTCGAATGTCGCGATGCGTGCGTACATTGCTCCCTCCTTGGTCGGGTCTGGGTCGACTCTCGTGCGTCTGTCGTCCGCGGGTCAAGCCTCTCGCCTGCTCAAGCGAGCTCGATCGGACTCGCGAGGCCAAGGGCGCCCGGCCGTTGCCGGTGGAGGAAGGCGAGGATCGCTGTGTTGACGGCGGCGGCGTTTTCTTCGTGCATCGCGTGCGAGGCGGCGGGGATCTCGACGCGCGTGGCGGCCGGCAGGAGTTGCTCGAGCACGTCGCTCAGCCGGAGCAAGAAGCTCGGGCTGTGCTCGCCTGTGAGGAGCAGGGTCGGCACGCGGATGTTGCGGACGTCGGCGTCGCTGAGCGGCGGGAAGCCGCCGCCGAGCATCTGCGCCTTGAGCGCGCTCAGGTTGTCGCGCATCTGCTGCTTGCGTGCTTGCGGTAAACGTTCGTACGCGTCTCTGCCGAGGACGCCGTGGACGAATGTCTCGAGTGCCTGTTCGTCGTCGCCGCGGCGGAACGCCTTCTGCAGCGGCGCGACCGAGCGCGCGCCCCAGCGGAGGGTAGAGAGCGTCGCCCGCCGGTGGCGGATCAGCCCGCGTGCGATCGCGCCGGGCTGCGGCCGCGCGCCGGCGCCGATTACGAGTGGGATCACCGGCGCCTCCTCGACGACCAGCGTGCGCACCAGTTCGGGGTAGCGGAGCGCGGTCAGCAGGCAGATGAAGCCGCCCCAGGAGTTGCCGACCAGGTGTGCGGGCGCGGCGTCAAGCGCGCGCAGGAAGGCGGCGAGGTCGTCGACGTGCGGGAGCATCTGGTCGTCGCTGCCC
>CAZBYA010000004.1:0-66793 GCA_964496175.1 uncultured Gaiellales bacterium
GCGCGGAGCTCGGCGCGCGAGCGCGTCGCATCGCGATCGAGCGCTACTCGCTCGACGCGGCCGCGCGTGCGCTCGTCGACGCGTACGCCGCGTCCCTGCGCGCGACGTAGTTCCCGAGCACGAGCATGTCCATGCGCGTCTTCTGAAACGTCTCGACCGCGTGGGCGGGGGTCATCACGATCGGCTCGTTCTCGTTGAACGACGTGTTCAGCACGATCGGGACGCCCGTGAGCTTCTCGAACTCCGAGATCAGGCGCCAGTAGCGCGGCAGCACGTCCCGCTCCACCGACTGCACGCGCCCCGTGTCGTCGACGTGGTTGACGGCCGGCACGCGCTCGCGCCGGTCCTCGCGCGTCTTGTAGACGAGCACCATGAACGGCGACGGGTAGTCCTGCTCGTACCAGTCGCCGACGCCGCCCGCGAGCACCGACGGCGCGAACGGCCGGAACGGCTCGCGGTGCTTGATGCGCGCGTTCAGGATGTCCTTCATGTCGTCGCGCCGGGGGTCGGCGACGATCGAGCGCTGGCCGAGCGCGCGCGGCCCGAACTCCATCCGGCCCTGGAACCAGCCGACCACCTCGCCGTCCGCGACCTTCTGCGCGACGAACGGGAACAGCTCGTCGTCGTCCAGCCGCGTCGCCGCGACGCCGGCCGCCGCGAGCGCGCCGGCGCACGCCTCGTCGTCGTAGGCGGGGCCCCACGCGGCGTGGTCCATGACGAAGCCGCGCGCGCCGCCGACCGCGTGCCACACGTCGAACGCGGCGCCGACCGCGGTGCCGGAGTCGCCCGCCGCCGGCTGGATGTAGACGTCGGTGAACGGCGTCTCCGGGATGATCCGCCCGTTCGCGACCGCGTTCAGCGCGACGCCGCCCGCGAGGCAGATGCGCGGGATCTGCGTGCGCTCCCAGAGCGTCCGGACGAGGTGGAGGTAGATCTCCTCGAGCACCTCCTGCAGCGAGCGGGCGACGTTCTCGTGGTGCGTCTCGACCGGCTCGCCCGGCTGCCGCGCCGGCCCGAGCAGCTCCTCGAGGCGCTGCGAGAAGACGCGGCCGATCGAGGGGGAGCCCGACGCCCACGTCATCTCGACTCCGCGCGTGTGGTGCGTGTAGTAGTCGAGGCCGAGCTCGTAGAGCCCGCCGCGCTCGTGGACGAGCTCGCGCAGCTTGTCCGCGTAGACGGGCTCGCCGTACGGCGCCAGGCCCATTACCTTCCCCTCGTCGCCGTACTTCGGGAAGCCGAGCCACTGTGTGACGGCGGTGTAGTAGATCCCGAGCGAGTGCGGGAAGAGGACGCGGTCGAGGACCTCGAGCCTCGCCCCGTGGCCGACCGCCAGCATCGTGCTCGCGAAGTCGCCGAATCCGTCCGTGGTCAGGACGGCGGCGTCCTCGAAGGGGGAGACGAAGAAGGCGCTCGCGGCGTGGGCGCGGTGGTGCTCGACGTTGTGGGACTTCGCGCGCAGGGAGCCGCGCTGGACGCCGAGCGCGTCCTCGAGCTCGTGCCGCGCCTCGCGAACGCGCACCTGGTTCGCCGCGCGCTGCCCGACGAAGCGGAGGCTCGGCCGGTTGCGAAGCGTCCAGCGGACCTTCGCGCCGAGGTTGGCGCGCGGGTCGCGGCCGATCGCGACGTGGTCGAGCTCGTCGGGCTTGAGCCCCGCCTCGGCGAGGCACCAGGCGGCGGCGAGCGCCGGGAAGCCGGCGACGTGCTTGACGCGGTTGAAGCGCTCCTCCTCGGCCGCGGCGACGAGCTCCCCGTCGACGACGAGCGCGGCCGCGGCGTCGCCGTGGTAGGCGTTGAGGCCCAGGATCGAGGTCACGGGGCTGATGCTAGCGGTGGCCGCCGCGGCGTTCTCCGAGGATTTGGAGCAGCGCGACGTAGACGAGCACGCAGGCCGTGAACGAGACGACGATCTGTTCCCACGGCCGACCCACCGTCGCGAGGGCGAGCCGGCCCGCTCCCGCCCCGGCCGCGGCGGCGACGACACCGCGGCCGACGGTCGGCCATGGGACGTGCCATCGCGCGTACCGGGGCGCCCAGATCTGGGTGGCGAGGAGGAAGGCGCCGGTCCCGATCGGCGTCGCGATCGCGGCGCCGACGATGCCGAAGGGCGGGATCAGCACCACGTTGGCGACGATGTTCGCGACGAGGCCCACGAACGATGCGTAGACCATCGGCACGGTCTTCTTGGCGACGATCAGGCCCGTGTAGGCGACGAGGGTGAGTGCGTAGAGGGTCGAGCCGACGGCGACGACTGCGACCACCTGCGTGGCCTCGCTGTACTGCCTGCTGCCCGCGACGACGGCGACGAGCGGCGACGCGGTGACGGTGAGGAACGCGACGACGGGCAGCGTCAGGAGGACGAGGACACGCGTGTACGACCGCATCAGCCGCTCGACCTCGGCGCGTCCGCGTGTCTCGAACGCAGTCACGAGCAGAGGCCCCGCGGCGGTGATGAACGCCATCGTCGGGACGTAGACAGGCTTGTCGCCGATCAGGTTGCCGATCGAGTAGACGCCGACGGCGGCGGCGTCCTTGAAGCCCGCCAGCAGGTAGCGGTCGATGAACGCGAGGCCCCACGTGGCGATGCTGGCGGTCGCCGCGGGCACCCCGAATCGCAGCCAGGGAACGACACCGTCCTCCTCCGGGGTTGCATCCTCGGCGCCGATCGCCGGCACGCTCTTGCGCGGCCAGGCGAAGAGCAGCCCGACGAGACCCGTGACGATCGAGGCGAACGCGAGCCCGGCGAGGTAGCCGTTGACGCCTCGCCCTTCGTAGACGAGCACGACCCCGAGCACGTAGCCGACGGTCCGCGCCGTCATGTCGACGGCGACGTACGCGCGCGGTCTGAGTGTCGCCGCGAAGAGCGAGACGGCGGTGTTCTGGATCACCAGCCCGGCCGTGGCGGCGACGATGAACGCATCGTGGTCGCCGACGGCCCTCGAGAACAGGCCGATCACCGCCACCGTGCCTGCAAACGCGGCGAGGCCGCAGATGGTCAGCACGAGCGCGCGCGCGAGCGTGCGGCGGAAGACGACGAGCCGACCCGCGTGCGCGTAGCGCGGCAGCTCCCGGATCACCGCGGTCGCGAGCCACCCGCCGATGAGCGTCCAGCCGAGCGTCACCATCGTCTGGGCGAGGGCGACCACGCCCAGGTAGGTGGGGGACAGCTTCCGGGCGAGCAGGGGCAGGACGAGCAGCCCCGTCAGCGCCGGCAGCACTTGCGTCGGCAGGTAGGACGCGAAGTCGCGCAGCACGCGACCGGCGTCGTCGACCCCGGCCAACTGCGCCAGCGCGTGCAGACGAGACTGCCGCCGGAGCGCACCCTCCTGGGCGGCGTCGGCCATCGGCCGATCGTAACCCGGGGCCGGGGGTACCCTTGCCTGCGTGCGGGTCGGAATGGTCCTCGCCGGGGTCGACTTCCCGCCCGACATCCGCGTCGAGAAGGAAGCGCGCGCGCTGCGCGATGCCGGGCACGACGTCGTCGTCCTCTGCTCGCGTCTCCGCGACCGTCCGACGGAGGACGAGTGGGAGGGGATCCGCGTCCGCCGGTACGCGGAGCCGCCCGCTCCGATCAAGGCCCTGACGGCCCTCCAGCGGTCCCTGCTCGGCCGCGACCGCCGGTGGCGCCGGCTCGTGGCGGACGCGATCGACGAGCTCGGGCTCGAGGTCGTGCACGTCCACGATCTCCCGGTGCTCCTGAGCGCGCTCGACGCGGCGCGCGGCGCGGGCGTCCCGTGCATCGCCGACCTGCACGAGAACTTCCCGGCTGCGATCGCCCAGCTGCGCCTCCACCAGCCCTTCCCGCGCAGCCTCCTTCGTCACGTCGACTCGGCGGCGCGCTGGCAGCGCCACGAGCTCGACGCCGTCCGCTCGGCGACGGCGACGATCGTGGTGGTCGAGGAGGCGGCGGAGCGGCTCGCGGCGCGCGGCGCCCCGCGCGAGCGTCTCGTGGTGGTCGGCAACACCGAGGATGTCGACGCCTTCGCGGCCCTGCGCGGGGAGCCCGTCACCCGGCCGGGCCCCTTCGTCGTGCTCTACGCGGGCGCGTTCGGCGGCAGGCACCGCGGCCTCGACACGCTCGTCGAGTCGATGCCGGAGGTGCTCGCGGCGGAGCCGGACGCGGTGCTCCTGCTGGTCGGCGACGGCCCGGAGCGGGCGCGTCTCGAGCGCCGCGCGGACGAGCTGGGGCTGAACGGCCACGTGCGCTTCGACGGCTGGCAGCCGTTCGAGCGCATCCCGTCCTACATCGAGGCCGCGGACGTCTGCGTCGTCCCGCATCGTTCGACGCCGCACACCGAGACGACGATGCCGCACAAGCTGTTCCAGTACATGCTCGTGGGGCGCCCGGTCGTCGTGTCGGATTGCGCGCCGCTCCGCCGTGTGGTCGCCGATGCCGGCGCCGGCGAGATCTTCGAGCCCGGCGACCCGCACGACCTGGCCCGCGCGATCCTGCGGCTGCGCGACCCAGGGGAGCGCTTCCGCGCCGGGGCGGCGGGTCATGCCGCGGTGGTCGAGCGCCACAACTGGCGGCGCTCGTCCCGCGAACTCGTCGAGCTCTATGCGCGTCTCCGCGATGACCGCTAGCCGCGCCCTGACGGCGGCCCTGCGGCTCGAGGGCTGGCTCGACCGCAACGGCCTCGTCGGCTACGACCCCTACGACGTCCGCGGCACGCCGCTCGGAGTCGCGCTGCAGCGTCTCGGCATGCGCGGGGGCGCGCTGCGCGCCCCGCGTCGAGCGCTCGCCGAGCTCGACGAGCTCGCGCCCCTGCTCGTCCGCCGGGCGCTCCGCGTCCGCCCGGCCGTGAACCCCCACGCCGTCGCGCTCGTCGCGCGGGCGCAGGCGTACCTGCTCGACGCGACGGGCGACGACCGTCACGCGGCGGCCGCCGACGAGGCGCTCCAGTGGCTGCTCGCGCATCCGAGCCGTGGGTATCCGGGGCTCGCGTGGGGGTACCCGTTCGACTGGCAGACCGGCGTCCTCGTCCCCGCCGGAACTCCCTCGGGGTTCGTGGCCGTGGTCGCCGGCGACGCCTTCCTCGCGCGTGCGGCCCAGGGAGGCGGCGACCGCTTCCTGGCCGCGGCCGCAGAGGTCGCCGACTTCGTCGTGGCGGCGCTCAACCGGGTCGAGGTCGGAGGTGGGGTCTCGTTCAGCTACACGCCGCTCGACGACTTCCAGGTGAACAACGTCAACCTCCTGCTCGCCGACTACCTGGTCCGCGTGGCGGCGGCGACGGGGCGAGGGGAGCTCGCCGAGCTCGGCGAGGCCGCCGCCGCTGCGACGCTGGCGGAGCTCCGCGACGACGGCGCCCTTCCCTACTGGCGACGCGAGCAGGACTGGCGGAACCCCGGCTACCTCGACCACTACCACACCGGCAACGCGCTCCGCGCGCTGGCCGGGCTCTGGGCGTCGACCGGCGACGAGCGCTACCGGGTCGCCCTCGAGGCAGCGTTCCGGTTCTATCGTGAGGCGTTCTTCGCCGAGGCGATGCCGTTGACGTTCCCGCATGCCAACGACCCAATCGACGCGCACGCCTGCGCGGAGGCGCTGCACGCCACGGCGACGCTCGCTTCCGTCGTCGAAGGTGCGCGCGCGCTGCTCGAGTCGTCCGTTGAGTGGGTGGTCGGGGCGATGCAGCGCGCCGACGGTGCGTTCGCGTACCGCATCCGCCATCGTTTCGGGACGGCGCGGCGCAGCGACGTCGCGTTCGTCCGCTGGAGCGAGGCCCCGATGCTCGTCGGTCTCGCCGCCGCTGCGAAGGCGGGCGCGTGATGTGCGGGATCTGCGGGATCGTCGATCCCGATTCGCCGGCCGAGGTGGAGGCGGTCGAGCGGATGAAGGGAGCGCTGGTCCATCGGGGGCCCGACGCCGAGGGCACCTGGGCGGGCGAGGGGCTCGCGGTGGGGAGCCGGCGGCTCGCCGTCCTCGATGTCACGGACGCCGGGACGCAGCCGATGGTCTCGGCGGACGGCCGGTACCGCGTCGTGCACAACGGCGAGGTCTACAACTACCGCGAGCTGCGCGAGGAGCTGCGGTCGCGCGGTCACGGCTTCACGACGGGCACCGACACCGAGGTCGTGCTCGCCGCCTTCGCGGAGTGGGGTGATGCGTGCGTGCAGCGGTTCAACGGCATGTGGGCCTTCGCGATCTGGGACGAGGAGCGGCGGAGGCTCTTCTGCTCGCGCGACCGCTTCGGGGTCAAGCCCTTCTACTACGCCCACGCGGGGCGGCGGCTCGTCTTCGCCAGCGAGCCCGGCGCGCTCCGTGCCGCCGGTGTGCCGATGCGCCCGAACCTGCGCATCGTCCGGGACTACCTTGCGCGGGCGCTCGTCGATCACCACCACGAGGACACGTTCTTCGAGGGCGTCCTGCGGCTGCCGCCCGCGCACAACCTCGTTCTCGACGACGGGCGCCTGACGGTCTCCCGGTGGTGGGACGTCCGGGGCGTCGCAGGGGACGGCGACCGCGTCGCCGCGGTCCGCTCCACGTTCCTGGACGCGGTGCGCCTCCGGCTTCGCAGCGACGTCCGGGTCGGGTCGGCACTCTCCGGGGGGATCGACTCGTCGGCGATCGTCGCCGCGGCGGCGGCGGTCTCCGCGACGGGCGGCGAGGGGCTCGAGGGCGTGCACGACACGTTCAGTGCCTACTTCCCGGGCACGCGCGGCGACGAGCGAGAGTACGCCCGCGCCGTCGTCGAGGCGACGCGGGCGGCTCCCCACTGGATCACCTTCGACGCGCCGGAGCTCGTCGCGTGCCTGCCCGAGATCGTGGCGGCGCAGGGCGAGCCCTTCTCCACGTCGAGCATGGCGGCCCAGTGGTTCGTGATGCGCGAGGCCGCGCGGGCGGGCGTGACCGTGATGCTCGACGGCCAAGGCGGTGACGAGGTGTTCGCCGGCTACCCGACCTACGTCGGGTTCCGCCTCGCCGATCTGCTGCGCGGGCTCCGCGTGCGCGAGCTCGCGCGCGAGCTGGCGGCACAGCGGCGCCACCAGCAGCTGTCGGCGGGCGCGGCCGCGGCCGGTGTCGCGCGCGCCGTCGTGCCGGCGCCGCTGAAGGAGCGGCTACGACCGCGGGCGTCGGCGGAACTGCTCGGCGCCGAGCTGCGCGGCGTGTCGGCGTCGCCGCCGGCGCCGCCCGCGCCGTTCCGCGACACGCTCCGGCGTCACATGCACCTGATCCTGACGCGACAGGGGCTTCCGGCGTTGCTGCGCTACGAGGACCGCAACTCGATGGCCCACTCGATCGAGGCGCGGCTCCCGTTCCTCGACTACCGGCTCGTCGAGCTGGCGTTCTCGCTCGACGGAGGCGACCTGATCCAGCGCGGCGTGACGAAGGCGATCCTCCGGCGCGCGCTCGGCGGCGACCTGCCCGACGCGGTCCGAACGCGGACGGACAAGGTCGGCTTCGAGACCCCGGAGGCCGACTGGCTCCGGGGGGCGCTCGGCGTTCTCGCAGCGGAGGTCTTCGCGTCGCCGGAGTTCCGCGGACGGGGGTTCGTCGATCCCGCGGTCGCCGCCGCCCGATTGCGCGCGCAGCGCGACGGCTCGCCGGCGGTG
Source organism: uncultured Gaiellales bacterium (assembly GCA_964496175.1). GTDB lineage: Bacteria > Actinomycetota > Thermoleophilia > Gaiellales > Gaiellaceae > PALSA-600. The sequence continues at coordinate 7,552 of CAZBYA010000004.1, forward strand.
CGCCACGAGGTCTGGCGGATGCTCTGCCTCGAGCTGTGGGCCAGGTCGGCCCTGTGAGCGTGCGCGACGTCCTCCTCCCGCTGTACCGGAGCGCGGCTGCGCCGTTCGCTCCGGTCCGTCTCATCGCCGCCTGGCGCCGGTACGAGCTGCTCGCGCGCGAGATCGACGCGCTGGGCGAGAACCAGCTCGTGCTCGACGTCGGCTGCGGCCGCGGCGAGGTGGCGCGGATGCTCGCCTCGCGCCACCGGGTGGTCGGGGTCGACATCGACGTCGACGCGCTGCGCACCTACTCCCGCTACGGCCTCGCGGTGATCGCGGACGCGCGCGACCTGCCCTTCGGGGACGGCGTCTTCGACACGGTGGTGTGCGGGCAGTCGCTCACGTGCATGGACGAGGAGGCGGTCCTGCCCGAGCTGGCGCGCGTGCTGCGGCGCGGCGGTCATCTCGTGATCGAGCAGGGGATGCTCGCCGACGTCTCCCTCTGGCCGCTGCTTGCCTACTGGGGGATCCGCAGGCGACTGCCCGGGCGCTGGCGGATGACCTTTCCGGCGCGGCGCCGTCCCTGGCGGACGGTCGCCCGGCTGCTGCGTCGGTCGGGTTTTCGCGTGCTGCGCCGGTTGCCGCTCGAGGTGTCCACAGGCCCCTTCGCGTCGCTGCGGCTCGAGCGGGCGCAGGGCGTTGTTGCCGAGGGCCTTCCGCGGCTCGCCTCCCAGCAGCTGATCGTGGCGGTGCGGGAGTGATCGACGTCTGCGTCACCGTGGATGCCGAGTCCTCGAAGGAGCTTCGTGGAGGCGAGGTCGTCCACGTGGACGTGGAGCACGATGTCGAGCACCCGCTCGAGTGGCTCGCTGCTGTCGGCGCGCCCATGACGATCTTCCTGCCCCTCTCGGAGCTGCGGCGTACGCACCCGCGAAGCGCGGCGACGGCCGGGGAGCTTGCCGCGCGCCAAGACGTCGGCGTCCACCTGCACCTACCGTTCGGGCGTCTGCGCGCGGCGGAGGTCGCCGACGCGCTCGCGCGCGAGGCGGCGCTCCTGACGGCGGAGACGGGGCGGCCTCCGGTGAGCGTCCGGGCGGGCGCCTTCTCGACGGGCGACCAGCGCGCCTGGATCGACGGCGCCGTCTCGGCGGGGCTTCGCGTGGACTCGAGCGTCGTGCCGGGTGCGTCGACGACGCATGGCTGGGAAGGTGGGGTCGCCGCGCGGCGCGAGGGTGCCCTCTTCGACGGCGGCATCGCGTACGACTACCGGGGCGCGCCGGCGGCCGGCGCCTACCGCGCAAGCGCGTCCTCGCTCGCCGTGCCGGGTGACGGGCCGATCGTCGAGGCGCCGGTCGCGTGCATCCTCTACGACGAGCAGGAGCCGCGCGCCCTCGCGCTGGACGTTCAGACGATGTCGGCGGACCTGCTCGTGCGCTCGCTCGACTGGCTCGAGCTGGTGTCCGGCGGCCGCGGCGTCGCGGTCGTCCTCGCGCATTCGTACGGCCTCGTGCGTCGTCGGCGACCGACCGTCGTCGGGCGAAGGCTCGAGGCGGTTCTCGAGTGGGCGGACCGCCGGGGCGCCCACCTGCGAACGCTTGCGGAGCTGGCGGACGAGCCGCCCGGAGCGGTGTGGGCGCCAAACCAGGACGAGCACTGGCAGGACGTCGATCGTTCCGACCTCGCCGGGCTCGTCGACCGCCCGTTCGTTCGCCTGTCGCCGACGCTCCTCGATGCGCGCGCCGGCGAGGTGCCCTTCTATCGCGGCGGGGCCGCGTCGCGTGCCGCACGCTACGTCCGCGCGTCGCTCTCGGTGGCCGGCGCGGCGGCGGCGGCGGTTTTCGTCGCCGGAGCGCTGCCGTTTGCCGCGCTCGCACGCCGGCTTCGACGCTCGTCGAGCAGCCTGTCGTAGAGCTCCTCCACCCGGCGCGCATTCGTGGCGGGGTCGAACGACCCGCGGGCGTGTGCCTCGGCCGCGGCCCCGAGCGCCGCGCGCAGCTCCGGATCTTCGACGAGGCGCCGAAGCGCCCCCGCGATCGCCTCCGGCGTCGGGTCGGCGAGCAGGATGCCGGTCAGCTCGGGCAACAGCACGCCCGCCCCGGTCTCGGAGCCCGAGGCGACGACCGGCTTGCCGTACGCGGCGGCCTCCAGCACCGGGCGCCCGAGCCCGATGCCCTGGTTCGGGAACGCGACCACGTCGAGCGAGCGATAGACGTCGGCGGTGTCCGGCGTGAACGGCAGGAACGAGAAGCGATGCTCGAGTCGCTGCTCCTGGACGAGCTCCCTGATCGCGCTCTCCTCGTCGGTGACGACGTCGAGCCACTGCAGCAGTCGCCCCTGCGGTGTCTCGAAGTACGCGGGCGACCGGACGCCACCGCCGATGATCACGAAGTGGACGGGGACGTCCGCGTCCTCGAGGAGCCGCGCCGCCCGGACGAGCTCCGGCCAGCCCTTCTGCCGGCGGACGAAGCCGGCGAACCCGACGAGCACCCTGTCGAGCGGGAGGCCGAGGCGCTCGCGCACGGAGACGGGGTCGACCTCCGCCGTCGGCCACCGCACGCTGTTGTGGACGATCGTGACCGGTGTCGAGATCGGGAACCGGCTGGCCACGTCCTCGTCGATTGCGATCGCGCAGTCCCCCCAGCGGTCGATCAGCGCCGCGATTGCGCGCGCACGCCGATCGCGGCCCTCGCCGGCCAGGGCGGAGCGAAGATGCCAGACGACCCGCGCGCCGTGGCGGTGCGCGAGCATGCCGGCGGGGAGCAGCGGCGAGTCGTTCAGATGCACGATCGGGAAGCGCCGGGATCGCAGCAGCGAGTCCAGCTGCGCCATGTGGCGCGGAAGCGCAGCGACCTCGCGACCGAGCACTAGCCAGCGCAGCCCGGCGTAGGGACTGTCCCACGCGTGCGCGAAGATCGCGACTGGCCCCGTGTGCACGACCGCGCCGGCGCTGCGGAAAAGGTCGGCCGCGGGGCCCTCGGGGCAGAAGACGTGGGACTCGAAGCGTTCGTCGAGCTCCCTGATCAGCCAGGCGAGGCTCGCGGGGGCGCCTCCGAGCTGGGGGCGATGGTGCACGTACAGCACGGGGACGCGATCGGGGCGGCGGACGATCCGCTGGTAGATCTCCTCGACGCGACGCGTGTTGCGTGAGGCGTCGAACTGCTCGACCGCTAGCGCGCGCGCGGCGGCGCCCATCGCGCGACGCTGGTCCTCGTCGCGGAGCAGGGAGACCACCGCCTCGGCGATCTCCCCGGGCGCAGACGAGGGTAGGAGCACGCCCGTCTCGCCGGGGAGCAGGATCGATGCTCCGGTCTCGGAGCCGGACGCGACCACGGGGACTCCGGTCGCGGCCGCCTCGAGCACGGGGCGGCCGAGCTCGGGCCCACGGGACGGCGCCACGACCACGTCACTGGCGCGGTAGAGGTCGGCCGTCTCCCGGGTGAACGGGACGAACCGCATGGTGTCGCCGAGGCGGAGGCGCGTGACGAGCTCCTGCGCCTCGGCCTCGTAGTTGCGGGCGAGGTCGAGCCGCTGGAGGAGCCGTCCGAGCGGGGTGCGGAAGAACGCCTCTCCCCGGACCGCCCCGCCCACGAGCAGGTACGTGGCTTCGGTGCCGCGGTCGCGGATGCGGGCGGCGGCCTCGATGAACTCGCGGAACCCCTTCGACGGGTAGATGAATCCGAAGAAGCCGATGGTCGGCCGGTCCGGACGGATGCACGCCGCCGCTTTCGCCTCGGCCGCCTCGCCGGGGCGGAAGCGCTCGAGGTCGACGGCATTCGGGATCACGGGACCTGTCGCGGCGAAGCTGCGCGCGACGTCGGAGTTGATCGAGATCGTCTCCGTCGCGACGCGGCGGATGACCCGTCGCAGGATCCGCGAGCGGAGGTCGACGGCGTCGCCCGGCAGGGCCGAGCGGAGGTGCCAGACGATCGGGAGCCCGGCTCTCCGCGCAAGCAGCGCCGCACCGACGAGCGGCGAGTCGTTCAGGTGCACGACGTCGAAACGGGTCTCGCGGAGCACGCGGCGCAGCGCGACGACGTGAGGGACGAGCATCGCCAGCTCGCGGACAAACAGCAGCCAGCGCCTGCCGCGGTACACGCTCGCCCAGATGTGGGTGAACGACGAGACGGGCCCCGTATGCACGATCGCCCCGGACTGCTCGAACAGCTGCGCGGCGGGCCCGCGCGGGGTGTACACGTGCGCCTCGAAGGCGTCGCGGTCGAGGTTCGCGACGATGTACGAGAGGCTCGAGGGGGCGCCCCCGAGCTCCGGGCGGTGGTGGACGAAGAGGATGCGGATCCGCGCCGGCTGTGTCGTGGCGGGCTCCACGCGAGCAGTGTAGAGCGGTCGGTACGCTCGCACGATCGTAGGCCACGTCCTCCACGTCGTCGGCGCCCGGCCGAACTTCATGAAGATCGCGCCCGTCATGGACGGGCTGGCGGCGCTGGGGGTCGAGCAGGCGCTCCTGCACACCGGGCAGCACTTCGACCGCGAACTGTCGGACGTCTTCCTGGAGCAGCTGGGGATGCGCCGGCCGGAGCACCGGCTCGGCGTTGGCCCAGGCCCGGTCTCCTGGCAGACCGCGAGGATCCTCGAAGGGGCCGCTCGTGTGATCGGCGAGTCGCAGCCCTCGCTCGTCGTGGTCGCCGGCGACGTCACCTCGACGCTCGCGGGCGCCCTCGCCGCGGCGCAGGCCGGCGTGCCGGTCGTCCACGTGGAGGCGGGGCTGCGGAGCTTCGACGACTCGATGCCGGAGGAGCACAACCGCCGGCTCGTCGACCACCTGGCTGCGCTCTGCCTGACGCACTCCGAGAGCGCGGACTCGAACCTCGCCCGCGAGGGCGTCGCGTCGGAGCGCGTCCTGCGCGTCGGCAACACGATGATCGACTCGCTGCTCCGTCACCTGCCCCGGGCACGCGAGTTGCGTCCGGAGCGGCGGCACGGCCTCGAAGAGCACGCCTTCGTGCTCGTGACGCTCCATCGGCCCGGCGTGGTCGACGACGGAGCGGCGCTCGCCGCCGCGATCGGCGCGCTCGACCGGCTGGCCGAGCACTCGCCCGTGGCATTCCCGGTTCATCCACGGACGCGCCGCCGGCTCGAGGATGCCGGGATCGCGCCGAGGCGGGTGCGCCTGCTGGAGCCGCTCCCGTACCTCGACTTCATCGGGCTCGAGGCCGTCGCGGCCGCCGTCGTGACCGACTCGGGCGGCATCCAGGAGGAGACGACGGCGCTCGGCGTTCCGTGCTTCACGTTCCGCGACACGACCGAGCGCCCCGTCACGTGCGAGTTCGGGACGAACACGGTGATCGGCACCGACCCCGCGGCGCTCGTGCGCATCCTCGACCTGCCCCGGCGCGAAGGCCGGCCGATCGAGCTCTGGGACGGGTCGGCGGGAGTACGAGCGGCCGAGGCGATCAGCGCCCGGCTCGGCTGAGGAGGGGTCGATTGGAGTACTCCATTGTGCGCGCTCCGGAGGATGTGTTCCTGCCCGAAGCCGTGCGGCTGCACCACGAGGCGCTCTCCTACCGGAGTACGATCACCGCGTTCGGCGAACGGTTCCTGAGCGAGCTCTATCGTGCGTTGCTGGCCGACGGCCTGGGATTCATGATCGTCGCGCACGATGGTCGACGGCTCTGCGGGTTCGTTCTCGGCTGTTCCGACAGCCGTCGGATGATGTCGGTCGTCCCTCGTCGCTGGCGAACGTTCACACGCATCGTCGTGCCCGTCCTCGTCCGTCGGCCGCGCCTGATCGGGAGGCTGGCGCAGACGATGCTGTATTCGCGCAAGGAAGCGACGGACGTCGTGGCGGAGCTGGTCGTGATCGCGGTGGTCGATACGATGCGCTCGCAAGGCTTGGGCAAACAGATGCTCGCAGTGCTGGAGGGCGAATTCGCGCGACGGGGGATCACTCGCTACAAGGTGACGGTGCACGAGGCGATGGAGGCATCCAATCGCTTCTACCTGCAAAACGGCATGCAGCTCGCCTCGCAGTTTCGGATGTACGGCGTGCGCTGGAACCTCTACGAGCGGCAGATCGCTCGCAGCGAGCACCCATGAGCCTCGGATCGCATTGCGAGACAGGGCGGTGAGCGCTGCGCACGAGGCGGTGACCGGCGCCGTGGAACGGCAGGACATCCCCTGGGCGCGGCCCGACTACTGGGGCGGCGAGCTCGACTACGTCCAGCAGGCGCTGCGCTCGACGTGGATCTCCGGCGGCGAATTCGTCGACCGTCTCGAGCGCGAGGTCGCCGAGTGGAGCGGCGTGCAGCACGCGTTCGCGGTCAACAACGGGACATCCGCGATCCAGCTCGCGTATGTCGTCCTCGGGCTTCGGCCGGGCGACGAGGTCGTCGTTCCCGGCTTTGCCTTCCTTGCGGCGGCGAACGTCGCGCTCAACATGGGCGCGATTCCGGTCTTCGCGGACGTCGACCCGGACACGTGGTGCGCGACCGCCGACGCCGTGGCGGCGTGCCTCACTGCGCGAACCCGCGTCGTCGTGCCCGTGCACACCTACGGGAACGCGTCTCACCTCGACCCGATCGTGGAGGTCTGTCGCGCGCACGGGATCGCGGTCGTCGAGGACGCGGCCGAAGCCTTTGGCACGCGCTACCGCGGCCGGCTCGCCGGCTCGATCGGCGACGTCGGGACCCTGAGCTTCCAGGCGACGAAGACGATCACGACGGGAGAGGGCGGGATGGTTCTGACGTCGCGCGACGACCTGGTCGAGCCGATGATGCTGTACCGCAGCCACGGGATGCTCCGCCGGCGGTACCTCCACGAGGTGCCTGGCTACAACTTCAGGCTGACGAATCTCCAGGCTGCGCTAGGCTGCGCGCAGTTCGAGCGAATCGACGAGATCGTCTCGGCTCGACGGCGCATGCGGGCAGCCTACGAGGAGCGTCTGTTAAATGCCGACGGCGTCACGCTTCAGACGTTCGCGCCCGACGTCGAGCCGGTGCTGTGGGCGGTGAGTGCCCTTCTCGACCCGGCGCTCTTCCCGCAGGGCCGCGACGCGGTGATCGCGCAACTCGCGGCCGATGGGATCGAGACGCGCAACGGGTTCTGCTCGCCGGTCGAGATGCCGCAGCTGTACGGGACCGTGGACGGCATCCCGGTCGCCCGCCGCCTCAGCGAGTGGGTGATCAGCCTTCCCAGCTACCCGACCTTGACCGCATTGGACATCGATCGCGTCTGCGCGAGCCTCCTCCGCCTGAGACGCGCCGCATGAGATTCTCCCCCGACGTCCTCGCCGACTACCTCGCAGTCGCGCCGGCGGCGCTCGCGTTCGAGCGTTCGCTCGAATGCCGGCTGTATCCGACGGTCCCCTTCGAGCGGCCGATCCTCGACCTCGGCTGCGGCGAGGGGATCTTCGCTTCGGTGCTCTTCCGCGAGCGGGTCGAGACCGGCATCGACCCGGATCCGCGCGAGCTCGAACGGGCGCGCCAGCTCGGTGGCTACGAGGAACTGATCCAGTGCTACGGCGACCGGATCCCGAAGCCGGACGCCTCCTACCGCACCGTCCTGTCGAACAGCGTGCTCGAGCACGTTTCCGACCTCGAGCCGGTCTTCGCGGAGGTGTTTCGCATCCTTGCGCCCGGCGGCCGGTTCCACTTCACGGCGCCCTCCCCGCGCTTCGAGCGCTTCACGTGGACGGGGCTGATCCTGCGCGGCCTCGGGCTGACGGGGCTGGATGCGCGCTGGCGCGCCTTCTTCAACCGCTTCTGGGCGCACTACCACACGTACGAGCTTGCGGACTGGGAGGACCTTGGCCGCCGGTTCGGCTTCGAGGTCGTCGAGAGCCGGTCGTTCGACCCCGCGCGGGTGTGCCTCCTCAACACCGCGCTGACGCCCTTCGGCGTGCCGGCGAAGATCACCAAGGTGCTCACCAACAGGTGGGTGCTGTTCCCTCGGGCTCGCAGGCTGCTGACGCTGCCGTTGCGTGCCGCGGCCCGCCCGTTGCTGCGCGGCGGCGAGGACCCGACCGACGGCGGCCTCGTCTTCCTCAGCCTGCGAAAGCCGGCGTGACCGCGCCGGAACGCACGAAGGTCTCGGTGATCCTGCCGACCTACGACGAGGCCGGCAACATCGTGCGGCTCGTGCACGCGATCCTCGACGTCCTTCCGCAGGAGTACGAGCCGGAGGTGATCGTCGTCGACGACTCGAGCCCGGACGGGACGTACGACCTGGTGGCGCGTGAGTTCGCCGGCGACGAGCGGGTGATCGCCGTGCTGCGCACGACCGAGCCCGGCCTTGCGAAGGCCATCCGTGCCGGCATCGAGCGCTCGACCGGCGACAAGGTCGTCGTGATGGACACCGACTTCACGCACGATCCCGCCGAGCTGCCGCGGCTGCTCCACGTCGCGAAGCTGTACGACCTCGTGAGTGGGTCGCGGTTCTGCGCAGGCGGGGCCATGCAGGACACGCGTCACTACTTCGCCAGCCTCCTCTACAACTGGATGCTCCGCGTCGTCCTTCGGACCCAGGTGCAGGACAACCTCGGCGGGTACTTCGCGGTCGACCGCCTAGTGCTGTTCGAGTTGCCGTTCGACGAGATCTTCGAGGGATACGGCGAGTACTACCTTCGGCTGCTGTACTTCTTGCTCGGCCGCGGCTTCCGGCTCGTCGAGATCCCCTCGCACTACCGGGAGCGCACGAGCGGCTCGAGCAAGTCGGTCTTCGCGAAGATGCTCTTCACCTACGTCGGGGCCGCAGTGAAGCTCAGGCTCGAGCATCCGCGTAGGCGTCGCTCGACGCCCGCGTAGGCTGCGGAGGTGGCCGCCGACGGACCGGAACGGGCTCGCCCTCGGCCGTTCCGCGTCCGGTTCCTCGCCAACCCGAGCTACGTCGTCCACTTCGCGAAGCTCGTGGCGGCGGGATCGTCGGGTCACCCGCTCGTCATGCGCGACGGACGCGTCGTCTCCGCACGCGAGGTCCTGTGGCGCCTGGCTCGCCAGAGCACGCTCGCGCAGCCGGTCGCGTCCCTCCTCATCCTCGCGAGCACGCCGTGGTACCTCGTCTCTCAGGTGATCGGCCGCTTCCTGCTCGCGAAGGAGTCGCGTGACGATCCGTTCGTCGGGTTCGGTTGCGGGAAGGGAAGCGGAGGACTCGTCTACTGGCTGACGCTCGTCAACAAGTCGCGGCGGTACGGGTCCCTGGGGCTCGCCCACGACACCTACTTCGGGATGCCGCTCGGCGTCCACACGTGGCCCGGGGCGACGGCCGTCCTCAGGCTCGTCCGCTATCGGGGGCTGATCGCGGTCTCGGCGGCACTGCTGTCGGCAGCAGTCGGCACGGCGGCGGCGCGCGCCGGCCACCCGCTGCTGGGCCTCACGATTCCGCTCCTCCTCTGCAGCTGCTACTTCGCCTTCAACGTCTACTTGGGCGTCTTCGAGACGCTCGCGTGGGGTCTGGCTGCGCTCGCGATCGTGGCGGCCTGGAGCCACATCGGAGTCGTCGCCGGGCTCCTGCTCGGCGCCACGCTCGTCGTCCATCCGGGCGTCGCGCTGCTCGCGGGATCGGTCGTCGGGATCGGGGTGGCCGGCCGTGCGGATGCCCGCGAGCTCGTCGAGATCGTCGTCGCGGGCGCGCTCTCGTGCGGCTGGTTCCTGGTCCCGTACGTGCGGAGCCGCGACAAGCTGGGTCGAGGGACGATCATCAACGAGGAGTTCGGAGGGACGCAGCTTCGCTGGACGCGTGCGAACGTCTACCAGGGGCTCGTCTACTCCGCTCTCCTCGGCGCGGCGGCCTCCACCGGAGCATTCGGCGTCGACGCCATGCTCCAGCTGGCGCTTCCGCTGGTAGTGCTGCTCGTGAACGCGAGGATCCGCTGGGTCTTCTCGGAGTACACCGTCACGAACTTCATGCTCGTCCTCGGCGGGCTGTACGCGGTGGAGAGCGCCTCACCGCTCGTGTGGCTGGCCTATCTCGCCGTCGTCTACACCCCGCCGACCGTGTTGGTCGGATCGGCGTGCGGATTCGGCAAGGGGTTCGACCTGACACCGGTTCGCTTCGGAGTAACCGGCACGAGAATTCGAGAGGCATTCCTGGGACTCCAGGCTGGCCGCGTCGCGTTCGAGCACGACGTGTTCGGGAGCGAGATCTCGTATGCGACCGCAGCGCTGACGTACCTGCTCTCCGACCTGCCGGTCGACCTGCTGAACGCCGGGTACGCAGAGATCGGCGACAGCTCGATCTTCGAGCGTTACGTCCGTCCGCTCTCTGCGGGCAGCGAGCCGGCTGCCCTCGAGCACGCGTGTCGCAGCGCCGGCGTCACACACCTGGTCGTCTTCTCGCCGGCGCTCGCCTCGACGCTGGAGGTACGCGGCCTGCGGCGGGTCGTCACGCTGACGAAGCTCGAGTTGTCGCCGCGCGTCGGCGCGGCGGTGCTGGAGCTGGCCATCTTCGACCTGGGGTCGTCTCCCGACACGTCTCCGGGGCAGCTCACGATCGTGCCGAACCGGGTGACCTTCCCCGCGCACGCCGGCCGGGAGTACGCGCTCCGACTGACGGCCTTCCCGGGATGGCGGGCGTACCAGCACCGCACCCGACTCGAGATCCTCGATGCCAGGCCCGGCATGCGCGTGATCGTCCCCGGAGATGGCGAGGTGACGCTCGTCTACCGGTACCGGCACTACTTCACGCCGTAGCGCGGAGGCGGAGCGTCGCCTCTCGGTGGCGGAAGGCGCCGAACCGGCTCCGGCTACTCTCTGACGGCGTGACGCATCCGCAGGCCGCCGCGTCCCAGGACGTCTTCGAGATCCGCCCGTCCCGCGGATGGGTGGCGCTGCATCTGCGAGACCTGTGGACCTATCGCGAGCTCCTCTACTTCCTGACGTGGCGCGACGTCAAGGTGCGGTACAAGCAGACGGCGCTCGGCGCTGCGTGGGCCGTGCTCCAGCCGTTCCTGATGATGGTCGTCTTCTCGGTCTTCTTCGGCCGGCTGATGAAGTTCCCGTCGCAAGGCGTCCCGTATCCCGTCTTCACCTACGCGGCGCTCGTTCCGTGGCAGCTGCTCGCGAACGCGGTCGCGCAGAGCGGCGGTAGCCTCGTCGCGAGCCAGCAGTTGCTCACGAAGGTCTACTTCCCTCGCCTGTCGCTCCCGATCGCCGCCACGCTCGGCAACGTCGTCGACTTCGTCTTCGCGTTCGCGGTGCTGATCGGGATGATGTTCTACTACGGGATCGCGCCGAGCGTGGCCGTCCTGTTGGTGCCCGCGCTCGCGCTGCTGGCGATCGTCACTGCGCTCGGAGTCGGCCTCTGGCTGTCCGCCCTCAACGTCAAGTACCGCGACGTTCGCTACGTGATCCCGTTCCTGATCCAGCTCTGGCTCTTCGCGAGCCCGGTCGCCTACTCGAGCACGATCGTGCCGGCGCGGCTCCGGCCCATCTACGACCTGAATCCGATGGTCGGGGTGGTGGAGGGCTTCCGCTGGGCCCTCCTCGGTACCGGCCGCCTGGACCCGATGTACGCGGTCTCGGCCGGCGTCGCCGTGGCGATCCTGCTCGGCGGGCTCGTGTACTTCAGGCGCACGGAGAGGACGTTCGCCGACATCGTATGAGCGCGCTGTCGCCACCGTCCACGCCGCTCGTCGAGCGCCATGGCCTCCGCGCGTTCGCCTCCGGCGACGCGGTCATCCGGATCGAGAGGCTCGGGAAGCGCTATCGCCTGGGAGGAGCCCACGCCGCCTACCGCACGCTGCGGGAGGTCGTGTCGGGGCGAGTGGTCGACGCCGTCCGTCGAGCTGCGCGCGGGACCCCGGCCGTGCCGCGCCGTGGCGCAGACCACATCTGGGCGCTCAAGGACGTCTCGCTCGAGATCGCACAGGGCGAGGTGCTCGGGATCATCGGGCGAAACGGAGCGGGGAAGAGCACGCTCCTGAAGGTGCTCTCGAGGATCACGGAGCCCACCACCGGGCGCGCCCTCGTGCGGGGGCGCGTGGGCGCGCTGCTCGAGGTTGGCAGCGGCTTCCACCCGGAGCTCACGGGCCGCGAGAACGTCTACCTGAACGGCGCGATCCTCGGCATGCGCCGCCGCGAGATCGCGCGTGCCTTCGACAGCATCGTCGAGTTCGCCGACATCAGCCGCTTCCTCGACACGCCGATCAAGCACTACTCGAGCGGGATGTACACGAGGCTCGCCTTCTCGGTCGCGGCGCACCTCGAGACCGAGATCCTGCTCGTCGACGAGGTCCTCGCCGTCGGCGACATCGAGTTCCAGACTCGCTGTCTCAAGAAGATGAGCGAGGTCTCCAGTCAGGGTCGCACGGTCCTGTTCATCAGCCACAACCTCTCGAGCATCCAGCAGCTCTGCACCCGGGCGGTCCTGCTCCGGCAGGGAGAGGTCGTCGCCGACGGCGCCGTGCCCGACGTCACCCTCGCGTACCTCCGGATGGGGCTGGAGCAGGAGGGCGAGCGGGCTTGGCAGGGCGACGACGCCCCGGGCGACGACGCCGTTCGCCTGCGCGCCGTGCGGGTGCACGACGCCGGCGCAGAGGTTCGGTCCGCCTTCACGGTGCGCGAGTCGGTATACCTCGACCTCGACTACGAGGTGCTCGAGGAGTGCCAGCTCGACGCCTACGTGTTCGTCTCGAACGAGACCGGCGTCACCGTGTTCGTCTCCCTCGACAACAACGACTCCCCCTGGAGCGGCACCGTCCGGCCCCTGGGCAGGTACCGCAGCACCTGCGAGATCCCCGCCGACTTCCTGAACAACGGTCAGTACTCGGTGTCGTTCTACCTCTCCCAACCCGACAAGGAAGTGATGCACGCAGCGGCTCAGGACGCGCTCTGGTTCGACGTCAGCGACTCGGCGGATCCGGCCGGCGTCCGCGGGAACTACCGGCGCGAATGGCCGACCTCCGCGCTCCGGCCGAGGCTGGACTGGACCGTGAGGAGGCTAGGCTCGTGACGGGCGCGAGCAGGAGGGCGTCATGCCGCGTCTGTGGCGGCGCCCTCGAGCCGATCCTGTCGCTCGGCGACCAGTACGTCTCGAACTTCGTCGACCCGAGCGAGCCGGACGGTCCGAACGCCGAGCTGGCGCTCGTGCTCTGCGGCGACTGCGAGCTCCTGCAGCTCCGGGACACCGTGCCGCCGGAGACGCTCTACCACAACTACTGGTACCGGTCGGGCACGAACGAGAGCATGCGCCGCGCGCTCGCCGAGATCGCGACGGAGGCGGCGTACCTCGGGCACCTCGAACCCGGGGACGCCGTGCTCGACATCGGCTCGAACGACGGGACGCTGCTCGACTCCTACCCGACGGAAGGGCTTTTCAGGATCGGCTTCGACCCGTCACGGAACATGGCCGAGTACTCGAAGCAGGTGGCCGACGAGGTCGTGGTCGACTTCTTCAATGCGAACACGTACTTCGAGACGCCCGTCGTGCGAGACCGCCGCCCGAAGGTCGTGACCAGCATCGCGATGTTCTACGACCTCGAGGACCCGAACCAGTTCGTGTCGGACATCAAGGCGGTGATGCAAGAGGACGGCCTCTGGGTCGTCCAGATGAGCTACCTGCCGCTCATGTTGAGCCAGAACGCGTTCGACAACATCTGCCACGAGCACCTCGAGTACTACTCGCTGCGCTCGTTCGAGTCGCTCCTCGACCGGCACGAGCTCGAGGTCGTCGACATGCAGCTGAACGACGTCAACGGCGGCAGCTTCCGGGTGCACGTCCGGAACCGTGGAGCCCGGGAGGATGGGTACGGGGACGTCACCTCTCGTGGCCTCGCACAGGAGCGAGTGCGTGTCTTCCGGGAGCGCGAGGACGAGTTGGGCCTCGACCGGCTCGAGACCTACAGGGAGTTCGCCGATCGCGTCGAGCGCGTCAGGGCCGACGTCACCGGCTTCGTCAAGGAGCAGGTCGCAGCGGGCAAGACCGTGTACGTCTACGGCGCGTCGACGAAGGGAAACACGCTCCTCCAGTACTTCGGGCTCGACCACACGCTGGTCGCCGCGGCCGCCGAGCGGAGCCCGGTGAAGTGGGGCAAGGTCACCGTCGGCACCCGTATCCCGATCGTCTCCGAGGAGGATGCGCGCGCCGCGAAGCCCGACCACTTCCTGGTGCTCCCCTGGCATTTCCTGGAGGAGTTCGAGGAGCGGGAGAAGGAGTACCTCCGCTCCGGCGGGAGATTCATCGTGCCGCTCCCGAACTTCAGGCTGATCTGAGCAGCGCGAGCCTTCTCGAATAGCCTCTGCGTCGATGCGGACGGCAATCGTCGGACTCGGGCGCATGGGGCTCCGTCACCTGGAGGTGGTGCGCCGGCTGGGCCTCGAGCTGGTCGCGGTCTGCGACCTCCGTGAGGACATCCTCGTCGAAACGAGCTCGTCGGCCGTCGTCCCTGGCTACAGCGAGCTCGCAGAGCTCCTGCGCGAGCAGGCGCCGGAGTGTCTGATCGTCGCCATGACCGCCGACGCGCACTGCGACGCCGTCTGCGCGGCGGCCGAGGCCGGCGTGCAGACGATCCTCTGCGAGAAGCCGATGGCGGTCTCGCTCGCCCAGTGCGACCGAATGATCTCCGTCTGCGAAGCACGCGGCGCGCGTCTGGCGGTCAACCACCAGATGCGGTTCATGGAGAAGTACACGAGGCCGAAGGAGATCTGCTCCTCCGACGCGTTCGGCGGCCTGAGCAGCGTCACCGTCATCGCGGGGAACATCGGCATCTCGATGAATGCGACGCACTACGTGGAGATGTTCCGGTACATGACCGACGAGTCGTCCGGCGAGGTCGTAGCGTGGCTCGCTCCTGACAAGGTGATGAACCCACGCGGCGCCCAGTTCGAGGACCGCGCAGGCGCGGTGCGGATCGCGACGGCAACCGGACGGCGCCTGTATCTCGAGGCGGGTCCCGAGCAGGGTCACGGAATCACTGTCGTCTATGCCGGCCCGTATGGCCAGCTGGTTGTCGACGAGCTGAGCGGGCGAATGCGACTTGCCGTCCGCGAGGAGGCACATCGATTCGAGCCGACCACCCGCTACGGGCTGGCCGCCACGGAGACCGAGCAGCGGGTCGACGTCGCCGATCTCGTGGGGCCGACGGCCGCTCTGCTCGAGGCGCTCATCCGCGGCGAGGGGTACCCGACGGGCGAGGATGGCCGGCGCGCGGTCGCGGCGATCGTGGCGGCTCACGTCTCGGACGAGAGCGGCCACGTCCCGGTCTCCATCGAGGGCGACCTTCCACGCGACCGGGTGTTCCCGTGGGCGTGACGCCTGCGCCGCGCTGTGCCGTCGCCTTCGTGGGCGCAGGCGCGATGGCGGCGGCGCACGCCGCTGCCTTCGCCGACGTCCCCGGAGTCGAACTGCTCGGCATACAGAGTCGGACGCGCGCCCGCGCCGAGCGGCTCGCCCGGGAGGCGGGGATCGCCAGCATCGCCGACTCCGTCGCCGAGCTCCACGAGCGGACCGCGGCGGACATCGTCGTCGTCACGGTGCCGCCGACCGAGATCGAGGAGGTGGCCCTCGCCTGCCTGGAGCACCCGTGGACGGTTCTGCTCGAGAAGCCGCCCGGCCTCGACCTCGCCGAGGCGGAGACCATCGCTGCCGCGGCGGCGAGCCGAACGCAGCCTGTCCTCGTCGCGCTGAACCGGCGCTTCCTCTCGAGCACGCGGACGGTACTCGAGGACGTGTCGCCGTCGGGTCCGCCGCGTTACATCCGCGTCGTCGACCAGGAGAGCCTCGAGGAGGCGCGTGCGCTCGGTCACCCCGAGCCGGTCGTACGGCGCTGGATGTACGCGAACGCGATCCATCTCGTCGACTTCCTGTCCCTCTTCGGGCGCGGAGGGATCGAGAGCGTCGAGCGGGTGCTTCCGTGGGACTTCCGCGAGCCGGCCGTCGTGCTCGCCGCGATCCGGTTCGAGAGCGGGGACATCGGGGTCTACGAGGGGACGTGGAACGGGCCGGGACCCTGGGGTGTCGTGGTCGCCACGAGCGAGAAGCGGTGGGAGCTGCGTCCACTCGAGGAAGCGGCGTACCAGCTCGCGGGCGAGCGGCGACTCGTGAGCATTCCTTCGCACGCATGGGATCGGGAATTCAAGCCTGGTCTCAGGCTCCAGGCCGAACACGCCGTGGCGGCGACGCGCGGCGGGCGCTGCGAGGTTCCGACCATCGGCGACTCGTTGAGGACGATGCAACTCGTCGAGGCGATCTTCCGCGAGTAGGGTGGAATCGTCCGGCGAGATGGGTCCCGTGCGCATCGGCAGACATGACGTCGGTATCGGCCGGCCGTGCTTCGTGATCGCCGAGGCCGGAGTCAACCACGACGGCTCGCCGGAGCGCGCGCGCGCGCTGGTCGAGGCAGCCGCGGAGTCCGGCGCGGACGCAGTGAAGTTCCAGACGTTTCGGGCCGAGTCGCTGGCGACGGTCGATGCGCCGAAGGCGGCCTACCAGCAGGCCGGCGGTGACGCGGCCGAGTCCCAGCGCGCGATGCTGCGCCGCCTCGAGCTACCTGCCGACGCCTACCCAATGCTAAAGCGGGCCGCCTACTCGGCGGGCATCGAGTTTCTCTCCTCGATGTTCGACGAGGCGAGCGCCGACCTGCTCGACGAGCTCGGCGTCTCCGCCTTCAAGGTCCCCTCGGGCGAGCTGACGAACCTGCAGCTCCTGCGCCACGTCGGGAGCCTGGGCCGCCCGGTGATCCTCTCGACCGGGATGGCCGACCTCGAGGAGGTGGAGGCCGCGGTCGCGGCGCTCGACAACGACCAGGTCGTGATCCTCCACTGCGTCAGCGCCTACCCGGCGCCACCGGCCGATGCGAACCTGCGCGCGATGGCGACGATGGAGGCAGCGTTCGGGAAACCGGTCGGCTTCTCGGACCACACGCTCGGCAGCGAGGTGGCGCTCGCGGCGGTGGCGCTGGGCGCCTGCATGGTCGAGAAGCATCTCACGCTCGACCGCTCCGCCCCGGGCCCCGACCACGCCGCCTCGCTCGAGCCGGACGAGCTGCGCGACCTCGTCCGCGGCATCCGCGCGGTCGAGTCGGCGCTCGGCGACGGGCGCAAGCGGCCGATGCCGAGCGAGCTGGAAACGGCGGCTGTGGCGCGCAAGAGCCTCGCAGCGGCGTGCGACATCGCCGCCGGGACGACGTTGACGGACGAGATGATCGCGTTGTGCCGCCCCGGGACGGGGTTGCAGCCGTCGGAGCGCCCGCTGGTCGTCGGCCGCGTCGCGCGCGCCGACATCCCCGCCGGAACGCTCCTGTCGACGGAGCTGCTCGGGTGAGGACGATCGGAGTCGTGACGGTCGCACGGTCGGACTACGGCCACTACCTGCCGCTCCTGCACCGGATCGAGCAGACGGAGGGGCTCCGGCTGCACCTGATCGCTGCCGCCGCCCATCTCTCGGGCGAGTTCGGGCGCTCGATCGACGCAATCGAGGCCGACGGCTTCGAGATCGCGGACCGGGTCGAGATGCTGCGCTCGTCGGATGCTCCGGCGGGGATCGCGGCGTCGATGGGGGACGGTGCGCGGGGCTTCGGCGAATCCTTCGCGCGCGCCCGCCCCGACATCCTCGTGCTGCTCGGTGACCGCTTCGAGATGCACGCCGCCGCGCTCGCCGCCCTGCCCTTCACGATCCCGGTGGCTCACATCCACGGCGGCGAGATCACACGGGGGGCCTTCGACGACGCCCTTCGCCACTCGCTGACGAAGCTGTCGCATCTCCATTTCGTGGCGACGGACGAGTACGCCCGCCGGGTGGTCCAGCTCGGCGAAGAGCCCTGGCGGGTGCTCGTGACGGGGGCGATCGGGCTCGACAACCTGCGTCTGACGGCGCCGCTCGAGCGGGGGGAGCTCGAGGCCGCGGTCGGCCTCGCCCTCGACGAGGCGCCCCTGCTCGTCACGTTCCATCCGGTGACGCTCGAGTTCGAGGACGCCGAGGCGCAGGCGCGCGAGTTGCTCGCGGCGCTCGACGGAGCCGATCTGCCCGTCGTCTTCACCGCGCCGAACGCCGATACCAGCGGCCGTGCTGTCCGCCGTCTGATCGAGGAGTTCGTGGCGTCGCACCCGCGTGCGGTCCTCGTCGAGAACCTGGGCACGCGTGCGTTCTTCGCGATGCTGGCCGTCGCGGCGGCGATGGTCGGGAACTCGTCGAGCGGCATCATCGAGGCGCCCTCGTTCGAGTTGCCGGTCGTCAACGTCGGCGCTCGCCAGGAGGGCCGCGTGCGCGCCGCGAACGTGATCGACGTCGCGAACGACCGGGCCGAGATCGCCGACGGCCTCGCCCGTGCGCTCGACCCGTCCTTTCGCGCGTCGCTGCGGGGCCTGCGGAACCCGTACGACTACGGCGGCGCAGCGGGATCGATGGTCGAGCGCCTCGCGTCCGTCGAGCTCGACCGCGCGCTCGTGACGAAGAGGTTCCACGACCTGTGACGGCAAGGGGCTGCGTCATCCTCGGAGGCGGCGGGCACGCCCGCGTGCTGATCGACCTGATGCGCGCGGCGGGTCTCGCCGAGCCGCACGGGATCCTCGACGCCGACGACGCCCGCTGGGGGGGCGACCTCGACGGCGTCGCGATCCTCGGCGGCGACGAGCTGATCCCGCACCTCGCCGGCGAGGGCGTGATCGCCTTCGTCGTCGGCCTGGGCTCGGCGCGCGACACGGGGCCGCGTCGGCGACTGTTCGAGATCGCGTCGGAGCACGGGCTGGAGCCGCTGACGCTCCGTCATCCCACCGCGGTCTGCTCGGCCGCCGCCCAGGTCGGTCCGGGCTGCCAGCTCCTCCCCGGGTCGATCGTCAACGCAGGCGCCTCCCTGGGCGCGAACGTGATCGTCAACAGCGGAGCGATCGTCGAGCACGACTGCGCGATCGGCGACCACGTCCACGTGGCGACCGGCGCCGCCCTCGCCAGCGGGGTCGTCGTCCGGCCCGGCGCGCACATCGGCATCGGAGCAGCGGTCCGGCAGGGGATCAAGATCGGCGACGCCGCGGTCGTGGGGGCAGGAGCGGTCGTGGTGCGGGACGTGCCGGCGGGCGCGGTTGTGGTCGGCGTGCCCGCTGCGCAGCTCGATTCGCGCGCGCCCGGCGTCTGACGCCCTACCGACAGGGGCCGTGGAGGTCGGTGGCTAGAGTGGAGGCGTCGATGACCGCCCGCAGGCAGCATTCGTGATCGAGGGAGACACGGCGTTCCGAGGGCTGTCGCTCGTCGTTCCGGCCCGCCTGAGCTCTTCCAGGCTCCCGGGCAAGGTGCTGCGCCGGCTCGCGGGCCGGCCCGCGCTCGAGCATCTGGCCGAGCGGGCTCGCCGTTCGGCCATCGCCGCCCAGCCGATCCTCTGCACGACGGAGCAGGACGACGACGACGACCTCGTCGTGGAAGCCCGGCGACTGGGTTTTCGCGTCGTTCGGGGCAGCACGGACGACCTGCTCGCCAGGCTCCTGCAGGCCGCGCGGGAGCACTCTCTCCAGGGCCTCGTGATCGTCGAGGGCGATGACATCCTGGTCGACCCGCAGCTGATCGACCTGACGGCGGGCGCGCTGGTCGCGGGGGCGGATTTCACCAAGGTCGTCGACGTCCCCCTCGGGGCCACGCCGATCGGCCTCTCTCGCCGCGCGCTCGAGCGCGTCTGTCGCGAGCGCGACACGGGCGCGTCCGGCACGGGCTGGGGGAGGTTCTTCTCGAGCGACGCCGACCTCCGCCGTGTCGACCTCCAACCGCCCGATCCGGCGATGGTGGCCCCTGAACTCCGGCTCACCCTGGACTACGAGGAGGACGCGATGCTGCTGGAGGAGATCCTGCGCTCCGAGCCGCAGGGCGATGTGCTCGGCCTGGTCGAGATCGTGGCGATGCTCCGCCGGGAGCCGTCGCTGCGCGCCCTCAACGCCTCTCGCGACGAGGAGTATTGGGCCAACTTCGAGGCCGAGGGCGGGATCGTCGCCGGCGCTCGCTCGTCCACGGTGCCCGGGACGCCGTCGGCAAGGTGAGCATGCGTGTCGGGATCGTGGGGCTGGGCTCGATGGGGAAGCGGCGGATCCGCAACCTGCGGCAACTCGGAATCGAGGAGATCGTCGGCCTCGACCCGAATCCCGCCCGCCGCGACGAGGCGGCTTCGACGTACGGGATCCGCGTCGTCGAGTCCCTCGACGACCTAATGGCGGTCGGGCCGCAGGCGCTGGTGATCTCGACGCCTCCGGACCGGCACATGGAGTACGCGATGGTCGCCGTCGAGGCCGGGATTCACTTCTTCACCGAGGCGAGCGTGCTCGAGGCGGGCATGCCGGAGTTGATCCGCGCGCTGGTCTCGACGGAGATCGTCGCCGCGCCCTCGTGCACGATGAGGTTCAACTCGACGATCCAGGAGATCGCGTCGGTCGTCCGCGGCGGTTCTCTCGGCCCGGTGCTCGGCTTCACGTACCACTCGGGCCAGTACCTCCCGGACTGGCATCCGTGGGAGGACTACCGCGAGTACTACGTCTCTCGGCGGGAGACCGGCGGGGCGCGAGAGATCGTCGTCTTCGAGCTGTCCTGGCTGACGTGGATCTTCGGCTACCCGGAGGCAGTCAAGGGCCTCGCGGAGAGAGTGAGCGGTCTCGAGGCCGACATCGACGACATGTATCAGGTGGTCGGCCGATTCGGCGGCGCCCTCGGGCATCTCCTCGTCGACGTCGTCTGTCGCGTCCCGACGCGAAAGGGGCGCATCATCGGCGAGGCGGGGACGCTGGAGTGGGACGTGGTGCACGGCGAGGTGAGGGTCCTGGCGGCCGGCGCGACCGAGTGGGAGACGACTCGGCACGCGGCCAGGCAGCCGCAACCCGGGTACGTCGCCGCCGACGACATGTACGTTGCGGAGATGACCGCCTTCCTGGACGCCGTCGCAGGACGCAGCCCATTCCCCTACACGTTCGAGGAGGATCTCTCGATCCTCGAGCTGCTCCGGCCGATCGAGATCGGCTAGCGCCGTCAGAGGGGAGCACGGTGGACATGGAGGCGATTCCGAAGCGCGAGACCGGGCCCGACCTCTATTCGCGTGCACTCGGTCGGATCCCGGGCGGAACGCAGTTGTTCTCCAAGCGACCGGAGCGCTTCCTGCCGGGGCTCTGGCCGACCTACTACTCGCGCGGCAAGGGCGCGAGCGTGTGGGACCTGGACGGGAACCGCTACACCGACATGTCCTACTCGGGTATCGGGTCGTGCGTCCTCGGCTACGCGTGCGACGCCGTGGACTCGGCAGTGGTCGAGGCCATTCGTCGCGGCTCGATGACGACGTTGAACTGCGCCGAGGACCTGCGCCTCGCGGACCTCCTGTGCGAGCTGCATCCGTGGGCGTCGAAGGTGAGGTTCGCGCGCAGCGGGGGCGAGGCGCTGGCCATTGCCGTCAGGATCGCCCGCGCAGCCACCGGCAAGGACGGCATCCTCTTCTGCGGGTACCACGGCTGGCACGACTGGTACCTCGCTGCGAATCTCGCGGACGATCGAGCACTCGACGATCACCTGATGCCCGGGCTGAGCTCTAAGGGAGTCCCTCGAGGGCTCTCGGGCACCGCGGTCCCGTTCGACTACAACCGCGTCGATTCCCTCTGGGACGGCGTCGACCGGCTCGGCGATGGGCTGGCTGCCATCGTGCTCGAACCGGTGCGGAGCAGCGAGCCGACGCCGGAGTTCATCGAGGCGATTCACGCTGCTCGCTGCCGCACCGGCGCGGTGATCATCAGCGACGAGGTCACTGCCGGCTGGCGGCTCATACCGGGAGGGGCGCACCTTGTCTACGGGCTCCAGCCGGACGTGGCGGTGTTCGCGAAGGCGATGAGCAACGGGTACCCCATGGCAGCCGTGATCGGGCGAGACGAGGTCATGGATGTGGCAGCGAGCACGTTCATCAGCAGCACGTACTGGACCGAGTTGATCGGGCCTGTCGCGGCGCTGGCGACCATCGAGACGTTCGTCGCCGAGCACGTGCATCTCAGGCTCGTCGAGGTCGGAGAGCAGGTGCAGGAGGGATGGCGCCACGCCGCGCACGATGCAGGTCTCCAGCTGAGCGTGACGGGCATACCGCCGCTGGCGCATTTCGACGTCGAGAGCGCTGAGATCGACCGATCCGCCTTCGTCACGGCCTACACCCAGTTGATGCTGGAGCGGGACTTCCTGGCGACGAACGCCTTCTATGCGTCGTTCGCGCAGACCGACGAGGACGTCGCGTCCTACCTGGAAGCGACGGGAGAGGCCTTTGCCCTCATCGCGGAGGCCGCCCGCAGCGGCGGCGTGGAACGTCTCCTGCGCGGTGATGTCGTCCAGCCGGGATTCAAGAGGCTGACGTGAGTCGGCAGGGGGCAAACGCGCCCGACGTCGACGCGTTCTGCATCTCGCCGCGCGACACGCTGCGCGACGCGATGGCGTGCATCGACCGAAACGGTGAAGGCATCGCGCTCGTCGTCGACGACGAGCGACGACTGCTAGGGACGGTCAGCGACGGCGACACCCGGCGGGCCATCCTCGCGGGGACCGACCTCGACCTACCGGTCGCCGACCTGCTCGCCCGGCATGCGGCGCCGACGACCGCGCCCGTCGGGATGCCGTCCCACGAGCTCCTCCACCTGATGAACGAGCGTGTCCTGCGGCAGATCCCGCTCGTCGACGCCGACCGCCGTGTCGTCGGCTTGGCGCTCCTGAGCGAGCTAGCGCGGACGTACGAGATCCCGCTGAGCGCCGTCGTGATGGCGGGCGGCTTCGGGACCCGGTTGAGCCCGCTCACCGACGAGATGCCGAAGCCGATGCTTCGCGTCGGCAATACGCCGATGCTCGAGCGCATCGTCACGCAGCTCCGCGACGCCGGGTTCAAGCGTGTCAACCTCGCCACGCACTACCGGAGCGAGGCGATCGCCAGCCACTTCCATGGGCGCGACCTCGGCGTCGAGCTCGAGGTCGTTCGCGAGGACGAGCCGCTCGGCACTGCGGGTGCGCTCGCGCGGATGGAGCGCTCCGAGGGCCCGCTGCTCGTCATCAACGGCGACATCCTCACCCACGTCGACTTCCGCGCGATGCTCCACTTCCACCAGGAGCACCTCGCCGACATGACCGTGGCCGTGCGCGAGAACACCGTCGCCGTGCCGTACGGGATCGTCGAGGTCGAGGACACCGAGGTCGTCAAGATCGCCGAGAAGCCGACCCTTCGCTACCTCGTCAACGCCGGGATCTACCTCCTCAACCCCGAGGTCGTCGGTCGGGTCCCGCAGGACAGGCGACACGACATGACAGAGCTGATCGAGGGGCTTCTCTCCGAGGGCCGCCGCATCGTCGCGTTCCCGATTCGCGAGTACTGGATCGACATCGGGCGGATCGAGGACTACGAGCGGGCGCTCGCCGAGTTCGAGGAGCTCCGGAGCGAGCGCGAGTGACCCAGGACGCGCCTTGGGCTGGCCGGCGCGTGCTCGTCACCGGCGCGGGCGGGTTCATCGGCAGCCACCTCGTCGAGCGCCTCGTGGGCTCGGGGGCGCAGGTCCGGGCGTTCGTCCGCTACACGTCGAACGGCGGCTGGGGCTGGCTCGACCGCTCCGAGGTGAAGCAGGAGCTCGACGTCGTCCTCGGCGACGTGCGAGACGCCGAGAGCGTGCAGGCCGCCGTCGACGGTGTGGAAGTCGTGTTCCACCTTGCCGCCCTGATCGCGATCCCGTACTCCTATACCGCGCCGCTCTCCTACGTGCGCACGAACGTCGAGGGAACGCTCAACGTGCTGCAGGCGGCTCGCAAGGCAGGAGTCGCGCGGGTCGTGCACACCTCGACGAGCGAGGTCTACGGAACGGCGCTTCGGGTTCCCATCGACGAGAACCATCCGCTCCAGGGGCAGTCTCCATACTCGGCCTCGAAGATCGGCGCCGACAAGCTGGCGGAGTCCTTCTTCCTGTCGTACGGCCTTCCCGTCGCCACGATCCGGCCGTTCAACACCTACGGCCCGCGCCAGTCGGCCCGGGCGATCGTCCCCACGATCGTCACCCAGGCCCTGACAAGCGCGGAGATCCGGCTGGGCAACCTCGCGCCGACGCGCGATCTGACGTTCGTCGAGGATACGGCGGACGCATTCGTGCGGATCGCCGGCCGCGCCGAGACGGTCGGGCAGGTCGTGAACGTGGGCACCGGCAGTGAGATCTCGGTCGGCGACCTTGCGCAGCTCGTGCTCCGGCTGATCGACCGGGAGCTCCCCATCGTCACCGACGACGAGCGCACCCGTCCGGAGGGCAGCGAGGTGGAGCGGCTGTGCGCGGACGCCGGCCGTGCCCGGGAGCTGGCGGGCTGGGAGCCGAGCCGCACGCTCGAGTCCGGGCTGGCGGAGACGATCGCGTGGATCGCCGAGAACCTCGACCGGTACCGCCTCGGCGTGTACGTGCGATGACCGCCGACGGGCCCGGAGATCGGTTCATCCCGCTCGCGGCTCCGGAGCTCGGCGGCCGCGAGTGGGAGTACCTGAGCGAGTGCCTTGACTCGGGCTGGGTCTCCTCGGCCGGGCCGTTCGTCGGGCGCTTCGAGGAGGCGGTTGCCGCCTACGTCGGCGTGCCGGGTGCGGTCGCGACCGTGAACGGCACCGCCGCATTGCACATCGCGTTGCTCCTCGCCGGCGTCGGGCCCGGCGACGAGGTGTTGATGCCGACCCTGACGTTCATCGCTCCCGCGAACGCCGTTCGCTACGTCGGCGCGACACCGGTCTTCGTCGACTGCGAGCCGGACTACCTCCAGCTCGACCCCGGGAAGCTCGCGGACTTCGTCGAGCGCTCCTGCGTCTGGCGCGGCGGCGCGCTGGTCAACGCGGCGACCGGCGCCACGATCAAGGCGATCCTGGTCGTGCACGTGCTGGGCCACCCGGTCGACCTCGAGCCGGTGCTCGAGATCGCCCGGTCGCGGCAGCTCGTGCTGATCGAGGACTGCGCCGAGAGCCTCGGCGCGCGGTACCGGGAGACGATGACGGGACGCTTCGGCGACGTCGCGTGCTTCAGCTTCAACGGCAACAAGGTCGTGACGGCGGGAGGCGCGGGTATGGTCGTCACCCCGCACGAGGACTGGGCGGAGCGCGCCAGGTACCTGACGACGCAGGCGCGCGACCATGCCTATGAATACGTGCATCGGGAGATCGGCTTCAACTACCGGTTGAGCAGCCTGAACGCCGCCGTCGGCCTGGCGCAGATGGAGCTGGTGGACGAGTACGTCGCGGCGAAGCGGCGGATAGCCTCGACGTACGCCGGGGAGCTGAGCGGCCTGGACGTCTCCGTCGTCGGAGAGGCACCCTGGGCGTTCAGCACGTTCTGGCTGTCGACGGTCCTCGCGGGCGCCCGCGCGAGGCCGCTCCTCGAGGGCCTGCGGGGTCAGGGGGTCGAAGCGCGGCCGATCTGGCAGCCGATGCACCTCAGTCCTGCCCACGGCGGCGCTCCCGCGACCGACTGCTCGACGGCCGAGCGGCTCTGCGAGGAAGGCGTCTGCCTGCCGAGCTCGGTCGGACTGAGCGACCGCGAGCAGGAACGCGTCGTGGGAGTGCTGCGCGCGACGCTCGGCTGAGCTCATGGCAGCGCCCGACTCCCACCCGTCGGATGCCGAGATCGCGCGCCGCCTGCATGAGGTCGAGGCGGAGTTGGACCTCTTCGGGCCCACGATCGACGAGACGAGTGCGTGGCAGCTCCTGCGCGCGCCGGTGGCGAGGGAGCTCGTGCGGTCCGGCGCGACGTCCCCCGGTGCCCGCCAATCATGGAGCCGGCCCGAGCTCGTCAGGCGGTGCCTCGAGGACTGGGGGCGCTACCCGCGGCTCCCCAGAGCGCGCATTCTCGTGAAGACGTTCGTGTCGGCTCTCGCCGAGACGGGAGAGGACGGTCGCTACCGCGACGTCTTCTTCGACGACATCCTCGACGTGGTCGGCTCGCACGTGAAGCTCGAGGTGCCGAATGCACGCCCTCGCGCCGGCGGTGCGCGAGCGGCGCACCTGCCGCCGAGCGCTGCGACCGTCGGCGCCGACTTCGGCGCGCACGTCCTTTCCCGGCTGAAGCCGTCGCGGCAGTCCTCGGAGCTCGCGGGCTACTTCGCCGACGTCATTGCCGATCTCGGCGCCCCGGCATTCGGCCGCGATCGGGTCACCCGGCGGCTCGATTCGTTCCGCTGGGGAAAGCACCTCTACGGCCGCATCCTCGACCGCGTGCGCCCGCGGTTCGTGGTCGTCGCCGACACCGGCGAGTTCGAGTTGTTCGCCGCGGCCAAGCAACGAGGCATCCGATGCGTCGAGCTCCAGCACGGGATCTTCACACGCGACCATCCGGATGCGCTCGGCGTCGCGGCCGCTCCGCATCGCGGCCGCGTCATCGTCCCGGACGCGTTGCTCCTGTTCGGCACGTACTGGGAGGCCGAGCTCCGCGCGGGCGGGTTCTACGGCGACGAGCTGCGTGTGGCCGGGAGCCCGCGGATCGATCGGTTCCGGGCGAGGAGGGGCGGGATCGCTCGGGATTCCGACCGCACCTGCCGCGTGCTCGTCACGAGCGCCGGCGTCGCGACCGAGGAGCTCGCCGAATTCCTCGCGGACACCGCGTCCCTCGCCCGCGCCGACGGCTTTCCGTGCCGGTTCGACCTCAAGCTCCACCCGATCTACGACGCGTCCTTCCACGGTGCACACCACGCCGCACGTGCCGGCGTCGACGACGTGCGGCTCCTGACGGCCGAGGAGGGGCTGTCGACGCTCGAGCTCCTGAGCGAGGCCGACGCCCACGTCAGCACCTCCTCTGCGTGCCACTACGAGGCGCTCGGGCTCGGCGTTCCCACCGTCGTCCTCCCGCTGCCCGGCTACGAGGTGGTCATGCCGCTGGTCGCCGCCGGCGACGCCACGCTCGGCAGGAGCCCCGCCGAGCTGCTGCAGGCGCTCCGAGACGTTCGGGACGCGCCGGTACCTGAGGCGGTGAGTGCCCGGTACTATCGGCCCGGCGCCCTCGCGCGGATCGCCCGGGAGCTCGGCTCGGGGGATGCGGAGGGCAACGGCTGACCATGCTCGCGATCGTCGACTACGGCCTCGGCAACCTGGGGTCGATCGCAAACATGGCCGCCCGGCTCGGCGCGCAGCCCGTCGTGTCCTCGGACCCGGACGTCCTGCGCCGCGCGGAGAGGCTCGTCCTCCCCGGTGTCGGGGCGTTCGATCGCGGCATGCAGAACCTTCGGGAGCGCGGGCTCGCCGACGTGCTCACGGAGAAGGCGCTCGTCGAGCGCGTGCCCGTGCTCGGGTTGTGCCTGGGCATGCAGCTCCTCACCCGCGGCAGCGAGGAAGGCTCCGAGCGCGGGCTCGGCTGGCTCGACGCGGACACCGTCCGCTTCCGCTTCGCCGGGAACGGCGGCGCCCTGAAGGTGCCCCACATGGGCTGGAACGAGGTCGCGCTGCGGCGCCCGCATTACCTGTTCCAAGACGGAGACGCGGAGTTCCGCTACTACTTCGCGCATTCCTTTCACGTCGTTCCGTCCGACCCGGAGCTCGTGGTGGGCGAGACGACGTACGGGTACCCGTTCGCCTCGATCGTCGGGCGCGACAACATCGTCGGGGCGCAGTTCCACCCCGAGAAGAGCCATCGCCACGGAATGGCGCTGCTCAGGAGCTTCATCGAGGACGCTCCGTGAGCCGGCCACGGATCATCCCGTGCCTGCTCGTCGAACAAGGCCGGCTCGTCAAGACGGTCGAGTTCAATAGGCGGACGTACGTCGGCGATCCCATCAACGCGATTCGCGTCTTCAACGACAAGGGGGCGGACGAGCTCGTGCTGCTCGACATCGCCGCGACACCGGAAGGCCGTGGTCCCGACTTCGAGCTGCTCGAGAAGGTCGCGAGCGAGTGCTTCATGCCGCTCTGCTACGGCGGCGGCGTGACATCGCTGGAGCAGATGCGCCGCGTGCTCGCGCTCGGGATCGAGAAGGTCGCCGTCAACACGAGCGCCGTCGAGCGGCCCGAGCTCGTCCGCGAGGCCGCCGCCGAGTTCGGCAGCCAGAGCGTCGTCGTCTCGATCGACGTCCGGCGGAGCCGGAGAGGGAGGAAGGAGGTCGTGACGCGCGGTGCGAGGAGACGGACCGGGTCCGACCCCGTGCAGTTCGCGCAGGAGGCGGAGCGGCTCGGGGCCGGCGAGCTGCTCGTGACGTCGGTCGACCGCGACGGGACGATGCGCGGCTACGACCTCGAGCTGATCCGGCGCGTCACCGCCTCGGTCGGCGTCCCCGTCGTCGCGTGCGGCGGAGCCGGCAACGCGCGTGACCTGGTCGCGGCGATCGACGAGGGCGGGGCGTCCGCGGCGGCGGCGGGTAGCATGTTCGTCTTCACCGGGCGCCACCGCGCCGTCCTGATCAGCTACGTGACCGCCGACGACCTGTGACCGACGAGCCCGACGTGGGCGCGCGCGCCGTCTGCGCGCGCTGCGTCATGGACACCAGCGATCCGGAGATCTGGTTCGACGCGAACGGGGTGTGCAATCACTGTCTCCGGTACGACGAGCTCGCCGCCGGGGAGCTCGCGCGGGACCCGCTGGAGCTGGAGGAGCTCGTCGCGGCGATCAAGCGGGACGGCGCACGGAAGGACTACGACTGCGTGATCGGCGTCAGCGGCGGCGTCGACAGCACGTACGTCGCGTATGAGGTGAAGCGCCTCGGTCTTCGTCCGCTCGCGGTACACCTCGACAACGGCTGGGACTCGGAGCTCGCGATCCACAACATCGAGCAGGCGCTCCGCACGCTCGAGATCGACCTCGTCACGCGCGTGCTCGACTGGGACTCCTTTCGCCGGCTGCAGATCTCGTTCCTGAGAGCCTCCGTCCCGGATGCCGAGATCCCGACGGATCACGCGATCCTCGCCGCTCTCTACGAGGAGGCGTCCCGGCGCAGGATCCGGTACATCCTCAGTGGGGACAACTTCGCCACCGAGGCGATTTTGCCGCGAAGGTGGACGTACGGTGTCCACGACTGGCGCTACATCGACCACGTGCACCGCCGGTTCGCCGGGACGTCCCCCGCGCACTTCCCGCACGTCTCGCGGCTCCGCCTGTCGTACTTCAGGCGCCGCGGGATCCAGGTGGTGAAGCTGCTCGACCACCTGCGCTACGTGAAGGGCGACGCCGTGGAGCTGCTGCGCCGGGAGCTCGGCTGGCGGCCGTACGGAGGCAAGCACTACGAGTCCATCTACACGCGGTTCTTCCAGGGCTACATCCTCCCGGTGAAGTTCGGCATCGACAAGCGCAAGGCGCACCTCTCCACCCTGATCTGCGCCGGCCAGCTCACGCGGGAGGAGGCGCTGCAGGAGCTCGCGGAGAGCGAGTACCTCGACGGCGGCCAGGCGGCCGAGGATCGGGTCTACGTCGTGAAGAAGCTCGGCCTGACCGAGGCCGAGTTCGACGAGATCATGCGGGCGCCGGCCCGGTCGTACGAGGACTACCCGAACCACCTGAACCAGCCGGTCTGGCGCCTGCTGCGCGGGCTCAAGCGCCGCCTGCTCGGGGCCGCCCGGGGCCGCGGGGCCGGCGAGCAGTCACGCGCGCGTCGGCCGGCCACGACCCGCTGAGCGGTCGCTCACGACGCTGTCTCCACCGGACCGGAAGAGGCCGGCGAGCTCTGCCATGTTGGCCGAGAGGTCGAAGTGCTCGGCGACGTGCTCCGCGCCCTGCCGGCCCAGGCGGGCCTGCAGCTCGTGATCCGCCAGCAGCGTCTCGATCGCGTCGGCCAGGCCCCCTGGATCCGCCGGAGGGACGAGGAGCCCGGTCACGCCCGGCATGATCAGCTCCGGGATCCCGGCGGTCCAGGTCGAGACGCACGGCACGCCGAGCTGCATCGCCTCCATCAGCGCGAACGGGATGCCGTCGGTGCCCGAGCTGGGGCTCGTCACGCACGCCAGGCAGAAGACGTCGGCCTCGCGCGTTAGGGCGGTGATCTCCGCCGAGGGCAGCCAGCCGGCCAGCGTCACGCGGTCGGCGACCCCGAGCCGGCCTGCGAGGCTCGCCAGGGACTGCTCCAGCGGGCCCCCGCCGACGATCGTGCACCGAACCGGGATCTCCCGCGCGAGTAGGCGCGCGACCGCTCGGATCAGGTACTCGTGCCCCTTCTTCTCCTGGAGGCTCCCGACCGAGAGGATCGCTGACGGGCTCGAACGGGCGCCCTCGCTGCGGCGGCTCGATCCTCTCGCGTGCGGCACGCCGATGTGGAGGAGGTGGAGCTTCGCCGAGCTCGCGCCGTAGCGCGAGATCAGCCGGGAGGCCTCGTACTGGGAGGTCGGCGTGACGAACGCAGCCTCGCGGAGCTTCAGCCGCATCAGCGGCTCGTACTGCGAGCTGTGGCTGGAGAAGCTGAAGGTCCTGCGGGCGAGCGTGGCGGCCACGAGCGCGATCGACGCCTCACTCCCCGCGAACTCGCCGTGCAGGTGCGACACGTCCGCGAGCTCCGTGTCGAGCATCCTCGCCAGGGCAGCTCCCCGCACGAAGTCGGCGAGCGGCAGCCACCGCGGCGCACCGACCCCCGCACGGAGGCTCGAGACCGTGGCGATCAGCAAGCGGAGGTAGGCAACCGGCCTCGCCGCGAAGCAGGAGAGCTGCGCCGATAGCATCTGCCGGCTCAGCAGGCCGGGGAGCAGCTGTGCGCTGGGAGGCGGCGCCGGGTCCTGCTCCGGCGGGACGTCTGGCCCCTGCTTCGACGCGACGGGCAGGACCTCCACGCCCTGCCGCAGGAGCTCGGAGATCTGGCGGAGGCTGAACGTCTGGGTCCACGAGGGGTACTCGTGGACGACGTAACCGACGCGATGTCCCTTCATGCGCACAACTAGGCTCAGGCCATGGTCGCAGACCGGAGCGCAGGCAGCCGACGGTGACCGTCTGGGTCGTCTCGATGGTCGACCTCTCCCGCCACGATGCCGGGCGGACCCATCTCCTCGAGAAATGGTCCGGAGTGGCGGCCCGAGGGCACGACGTCGTCCTGTGGGCGTTCGCCCGGGAGCTCGCCCCGGTCTGGAGCGGCTTGGCGGTGCGCGTGCCGGGCCGCGTCCGCGTCCCCGGGCTGTCCGGTGTCTCGTACGCCCTGTCGCTCCTCGCGGACCTGCTGCGGCAGCTCCGCCGCGACTCCCCCGATGCGATCTACGTGCGCGCGTCGCCGCCCACGCTCCTCGTCGCCCTCGTGCTGTCGCGCCTGACGCGGATTCCGATCGTGATCGAGGCGCCGGGGCCGATCGTCGAGGAGGCGAGGCTCTACGGCGTCTCCGGGCGCAAGCTCACAGTGATCCGAGCGGTATTTGGGCGTGCGCTCAGGGGCGCTGCAGCCGTCGTCGTGGTCACGGACGGGATCGCGCGGCAGCTCGTCGCGGAGTACCGCGTTCCGGAGCAGGCCGTGCACGTCGTCGCGAACGGCGTCAACGCCGAGACGTTCGCCCCTCGCCCGGTGGCCGAGTCGCGAGCTCGCCTGGGCATCGAGCGTTCCGCGCGAATCGTCGGCTTCGTCGGCAACCTCCACGCCTGGCAGGGCGCGGAGTACCTGGTCGAGGCGGCGCCGGCCATCCTCGGCTCCGTGCCCGGCGCCGAGATCCACATCGTCGGAGACGGCGTGACGAGGGGATCGCTCGAGCGCGCCGCCGCCCGGCTCGGGGTGGCCGATCTCGTCCTGTTCCACGGCCCGGTGCCGTACGAAGCAGTGCCCGACTACATCTCTGCTTGCGACGTCCTCGTCGCGCCGCTCGTGCCGAAGCCGACGGGAGACTCGGGCTACTCGCCGCTGAAGCTGTACGAGTACCTGTCCTGCGGGCGGCCGGTGGTGGCGTCGCGCCTCGAGGGGCTGGAGATCGTCGAGCGCGAGGGGCTCGGGCGCCTCGTGCCGCCCGCGGACGCCGACGCCCTCGCGCGCGCGGTCGTCGGGCTGCTCGGCGACGAGCGCATGCGAAGCAAGATGGGGGAGCGCGCCCGGCTGGTCGCAGTCGAGCGCTTCGCCTGGACCCGGGCCGCCGAGCGCACGATCGCGATCCTCGAGTCCGTCGAGCGGCGACGCTGAGTCAGCCGCCGAGTGCGAGAGCGACGGCTTCGACGAACTGCTCGACCGCGAACTCGTACGTCCAGCGCTCGATCCGCCCGCCCGACGTCCGCGAAAGCGGCGGGTGGCGCAGCGCGCCTGCCAGCGCGTGCACGTCACCGGCCGGGTAGGTGAGTCCGTCGACGCCGTCGCGGATCAGGTCCTCGAGAGCGCCGACTGCGTCCGAGGCGATCACCGGCGTGCCGCACGCGAGCGACTCGTTGACGACGACGCCCCACGGCTCGCTGAGCGACGGCACGACCGTCGCCTCCGCGAGGGCGAACAGCTCGATCAGGCGCTCGCGCTGCTGGAAGCCGACGTGCACGGCGCCCGCGGCGTCCGCGACCTCCGGCGCCAACGGCCCGTCGCCCGCGACCACGGCGGGCAGCGCCGCGGAGCCGAGGAGAGCGCGCGCCCGGAGGAAGTCGCGGATGCCCTTGACCTCGACGAGCCGGCCGGCGTACAGGTGATATCGCTCCGGCAGCCTGCGGGCCCGGCGGACCTCGCCGGCGCGGGCCCGGGCGGACTCCGCGTCCGCCCGGTAGCGGGCGACATCGATCGTGTTCGGGACAATCCGGATCCGGCCCGGGTGGAGGCCGTACGCCGCCAGGTACCGTGCCGCCGGCGAGCCCACGGCCAGTCCCGCCGCTGCCCCGCCCACGATTCCCGGCAGCAGCGCGCGCTTGACCGCTCGCACCGCCGTCGAGCGAGGTTTCGATAGATGGCTCTCGCTGTGGATGACGTACGGGATCCGGCGGCGGCGTGCGAACCCGATCGCCGCCTGCTCCGCAAAGACGGCATAGCCGCCGACCACGAGCAGGTCGGGCCCGGCCTCGCGCAGGACCTCGAAGATGTCGGGGTTGAGCTCGTAGACGAACCCGCTCGTCCGCGGTCGCAGCCTGAGCGGGATGTTGCGGAGGACGCGGTGGGGAACACCCGCGAGCTCGTCGGCGAGCCGCCACGGCCGGTCCGGTTGCTCCGCGGCGCAGAACACCACTTCAAGCTCGAGGTCGTCCCGTGCAGCCAACGCACGGTAGAGCGGCAGCCTGTACGGCGTCGGGATCTCGGAGATGACGAGGATGCGCGGGCGTCTCATGGGCCTCGGAGTGAACGCACTATCCTCTCTCGAATGCCAGGCGACCGCTCGACCTTGTCCATCCTCGCGTGCGGGCTAGGCGTCGCGGTTGCCGCGATGGTGTTCTGCTTCGTGCTCGGCAGCAGCTCCGTGCCGCGCCTGGTGTCCTTCGGTCACTCGGCGCGGTGGGGGATGCTGGCGATCGTCTGGTGCCTCGCCGGGGCGGCGGTCTGGGCCTCCCGGCACGACGTGGCACGGCTCGATCTGCCGGCCCACACGCTGGCGACGCTGGTCCTGGCCGCGCTGGCGCTGGCCTCCGCCGGCTGGTCGGTCGCGCCGCACGCGACCGTCGGCCGCGCCCTGTCGCTCTGGATCCTTGCGACGGCCGCGCCGATGCTCGCCGTCGCGACCGCGCTCCGGCCGGCGCTCGTCCCCTGGGTGCTCGGCGGGGCGCTCGCCGGCTCGCTCGCCGCCGGCCTGCTCGGTGCCCTGCTCGTGCTCGTCGACTACCAGGCCGCCGTGCAGGGCGCAACCGTTGGGATCGCCGCTCGCTACCGCGGGCTCGGCGAGAACCCGAACACGTACTCGATGCTCGCAGCCGTCACGACGCCCGTCGCGGCTTGGGCGATTTTCGAGGGGCGTGACCGTTGGCACCGCTTCGCGGGCGGGCTCGCAGGCGTCGTCTTCGTCCTCTCGATCTCCTTCTCCGGCTCCCGCGGAGCGTTCCTCGCCGCGCTCGTCGGCTCGCTCGCCTTCGTCCTCGCGCGTCCAGACCTGAGGCGGCAGGCCGCAGTCGCGGGCACGTGCGCCGTCTTCGCGGTCGCGTTCGGGCTCGCGCTGATCCCACGGCCCACGGGCACGCCGGCGGCGATGACGGTGCCGACGACCACCGGAGCGACGCCCGCGCCGACGACCAGCGGGGTGACGGCGCCGACCACGACCGCGCCGACGACGGCCGGCACCGTGCCGACGAGCACCGGCTCGCAGGGCGGGAGCGGCACAGCTCGACCCGCCGTGGTGCCGCCTGCGGCCGTGGACTACAACCCGGGCCGGCTCCAGGACGAGGTGTACCGTCCGCTGACCAGCACGGCCATCCCCCAGGCACACCTGATCTTCGGGACGAGCGGACGTGTTCAGGCGTGGGGCGGCGCGATCCAGCAGGCGAACGAGCGGCCGCTGCTCGGCTACGGCTTCGGCACCGAGGACAGGGTCTTCATCGACCGGTTCTACTCGTTCGAGGGGGCGAGACCGGAGAACTCCTGGGTCGGGATCTACCTGCAACTGGGCGGCGCCGGTGTCCTGCTGCTGGTCGCCTTCTGGGTGACGCTCGTGCCGGACGGCTGGCGCGTGGCTCGTCGCCGCGCGGGGGGCTACCAGTCTTCGCTCCTGGGAATCTGCCTCGCCGGGCTCGCCATGACGGTCCCGCAGTCGTACCTCTACTCGGTGGGCAATGTCGCGACGGCGCTGGTCTGGATCGCGGCCGCCATGCTGGCCTTCTCGACGCTTCCGCGAGGTGACGGTGCATTTGCGAGGTAGGCGGAGCCGGCCGAGGATCCTCGTCTTCAATCAGTACTACTGGCCGGGGGTCGAGGCGACGGCGCACCTCCTGAGTGAGCTCTGCGCCGATCTCGCGAAGGACTACGACATCACGGTCGTGACGGGAGCGCTGCGCAGCCCGCCGGCTGGTCCCGGTCGGGTAGCCCATCGCGGCGTGGACGTGCTGCGCGTCCGCTCGTCCGTCTTCGACCGGCGGCGGCTGCCCGCCCGTGCGTTCAACTACGTCTCCTACCTCGCGATGGCGCTGGCGGAGGGCTTGCGGCAGCGGCGCCCGGACGTCGTGCTGTGCATGACCGACCCGCCGTTCCTCGCCGATGCCGCCATGATCGTCGCGCGCCGGTTCCGCGTCCCACTCGTCGTGATCAGCCAGGACGTCTTCCCGGAGATCGCGGTCGAGCTCGGTCGTCTCCGCAATCCGGCCGCCATCCAGTTGTTGCGCGTCCTCGTGCGCCTCTATCTCACGCGCGCCGATCGCGTCGTCGCGATCGGCGAGACGATGCGCGGCCGGCTCGTGGAGAAAGGGGCGCCGGCCGATCGCATCCGCGTCATCCCGAACTGGGCGAACGCGGGCGCAATCGAGCCGACTGCGCACGTGAATGCCTGGTCGATCGAGCACGGGGTCGCCGACTCGTTCGTGGTCATGCATTCCGGGAACGTGGGGCACGCGCAGAACCTCGATATGCTCATCCGCGCCTCGACGTACCTGCGTGACCTGCGGGACCTGGCGGTGGTGATCATCGGCACAGGGGCTCGGCACATGGAGCTCGCCGCGCTGGCGGAGCGCCTCGAGGCGGAGTCGGTCAGGTTTCTCCCCTACCAGCCGCGCGAGTTGCTGTCGCTCTCCCTGTCGGCCGCGCACGTCCACGTCGTCGGGCTGGCGCACGGGTTGAGCGGCTACGTCGTCCCGAGCCGCCTCTACGGCATCCTCGCGGCCGGCAGGCCCGTGATCGTCGCGGCCGACCCGGAGAGCGAGACGGCCCGCGTGGTCGCGCGCGTCGGCTGCGGGGTCGTGGTGCCCGCCGGGGACCCGACCACGCTCGCCGACGTGGTCAGGCGCGCGCACGACGGCGAGTACGACCTTGACCGGATGGGGCGCCTCGGCCGCGAGTACCTGCTCTCCGAGGCCACGCAGGAGCATGCCACGCGGCGTTACCGGGAGTTGCTCGAAGAGGTGCTCGCGTGATCGTCCGGCGAGCGGTCGCGGTCTGGGTGACGGTCGTCTCTCTCATCATGATTGCCGCCTGCATCCCGCTCGGCCGGTGGCAGGCCCACCGGGCGCTCGCGGCCGAGCAGGTGAAGATCGAGCGAATCGCCTCGCTCGTCGCGCCGGTCGGGTCGCGGCCGGCGACTGCGTACAGGCTCGCCGTGTACGACTGCCTGCTCTACCCGGTGGGTCACGATCCCTACGCGATCGAGCTCTGCTTCGATCAACGCGGCGGTCTCGTCGAAGCGATCGACCGGAGGCAGCTCGGCTTCCCGCCTGAGGTCGGCACGGTCCGCTACGAGGCGTCAGGCGCGCCGGTCGTCATCCCGCCCACCCGCCTGCTGCGCTTGTTTCACGCCGCGGGCGCACTGCGGGCACAGGGCCTGACGAACGGTCTGCTGCCTGGGCCGTTCGCCGATTCGGCGCCGAAGCCGACGGCCGCCGGGAACAGGCTGCTCGGGACGATTCACTGAGCGTGATCGTCGCCGTCGTCCTCTTCTGGGCCTCGCTTGCGGCGCTCGTCTGGACGCACGCGGCGTACCCCGCGTTCGCGGCCGCGCTCGCGCGCGTGCGCGCGCGGCCCGTGCGCGCCGCGGACGTCGAGCCGACCGTCACCGTGATCGTCGCCGCCTACAACGAGGAGGAGTCGATCGCGCGGCGCCTCGAGAACCTGCTCGCGCTCGACTACCCGAGCGACCGCCTCCAGATCGTGGTCACCTCCGACGCGTCGACCGACCGCACCGAGGAGATCGCGCTCCAGTTCCCGGACGTGCGCGTCGTCCCGAACCCGCGCGGCGGCAAGGTCGCCGCGCAGGACAGGGCCGTCCGGCAGACGGACGGCGAGATCGTCGCCTTCTCCGACGCGAACTGCACCTGGGCGCCGGACGCGCTGCGCACGCTCGTGCGCGCGTTCGCCGACCCGGACGTCGGCTACGTCTGCGGGCAGCTGCGCATCCTCGACGCGGACGGGAACAACAAGGAGGGGACCTACTGGCGCTACGAGCTGGCGGTGCGCGCCGCCGAGTCGCGGCTCGGCTCGATCACGGGCGGCAACGGCTCGATCTACGCGCTGCGGCGCTCGGACTACGTCGAGGTCGACCCCCGCTTCGGGCACGACCTGTCGCTGCCGTACCTGATGGTGCAGCGCGGCCGCCGCGCCGTCTACGAGCCGGCGGCGCACGCCTTCGAGAAGCCGACGCCGACGAACGAGACGGAGTACGGCCGCAAGGTGCGCATGTTCGAGCACTGCTGGCTGATCGTGCTCAAGGGGACGATGCTGCGCCGCCTCGGCCCCGTGTACTGGCTCGAGATCGTCTCGCACCGCCACCTCCGCTACGCGTCGGGCGTGCTTCACCTCGTGCTGCTCGCGACGTCGCTCGTCCTGATCGCCCACGGCTGGGTCTACGACGTCGTGCTCGGCGCGCAGCTCGGGCTGCTCCTGGCCGCGGCGGTCGGGGTCGGCATCGCGCGCTACTACGTGCTGGTCACCTGGGCGACCGTCGTCTCGCTCGGGAACTACCTCCGCCGCGGCGTGCCCGCCGCGTGGGAGCCGCTCCGTGAATAGGGCGCTCGACGTCGCGATCGCCGGAGTCGGGCTCGTCGTCGCCTCGCCGGTGCTCGCGGCAGCGGCGCTGGCGGTCAAGCTCTCCGACGGCGGGCCGGTGCTCTACCGGCAGACGCGCGTCGGCAAGGACGGCGTGGACTTCGAGCTGCTGAAGCTGCGCACGATGGTCGTCGGCGCCGAGACGCAGGGCGCCGGCTTCGCCGTCAACCGCGGCGACGCGCGCATCACGCCCGTCGGCCGCGTCCTGCGCCGGCTCTCGCTCGACGAGCTGCCGCAGCTCTGGAACGTCGTGCGCGGCGACATGTCGGTGATCGGGCCGCGGCCGACGCTCCGCTACCAGGTCGACGCCTACGACGAGCGGCAGCGCCACCGCCTCGACGTCAAGCCGGGCATCACGGGCTGGGCGCAGATCCACGGGCGCGCCGCGCTGCCATGGGCCGAGCGGATCGAGCTCGACCTCTGGTACGTCTGGCACCGCAGCGCCAAGACCGACCTGCTGATCCTCCTGCGCACGCCGCTCGCCCTCTTCGGCGGCACCTACAAGGGGGACACCGGGGGCTGGCGCTACCCTGATTCCCCGTGACTGCGGTGTTGTTCACGTGCGCCGGGCAGCGCGTCGACATCGTCACGGCGTTCCGGCGCGCGGGGGCGACGACGATCGCCGCCGACGTCGACCAGCTCGCGCCGGCGCTGTACGCCGCCGACCGGCGTGCGGTCGTGCCGCGCGTGGACGACCCGCGCTACCTCGATGCGCTGCGCGAGCTCGTCGAGCTGCACGACGTGCGGCTCGTCGTGCCGCTGACCGACCTCGACCACCTCGTGCTCGCCGAGGGACGCGAGCGGCTCGGCGGCGCGCTGCCGCTCGTCTCGCCGCCCGACACCGTCGCGCGCTGCTCCGACAAGTACCTCGCCCACCGTTTCTTCGTCGAGCAGGGGCTGGGCTCGCCGCCGACGTGGCTGCCGGACGAGCTGCCGGCGGAGCTCGCGTACCCGGTGCTCGTGAAGCCGCGCCGCGGCTTCGGCTCCCGCCACATCTACCGCGCGCACGACCGGGATGAGCTCGGCTTCTTCCTGCGCTACACGACGGAGGAGTCGATGGTCCAGGCAGCCTGCCGCGGCGAGGAGTTCTCGATCGACGTCTTCTCCGACCTCGAAGGGCGCTGCGTGGGCGCCGTGCCGCGCACGATGATCGAGTCGAAGGGCGGCGAGTCGATCAAGGGGATGTCGCTCCGCGACGGCGAACTGATCGAGCATGGTCGACGCGTCGCCGAGACGCTCGGGATCGTCGGGCCGGCGAACGTGCAGCTCTTCCGCGAGCCGGACGGCGAGCTGTGGGTGACGGACGTCAACCCGCGCTTCGGCGGTGGCTTCCCGCTGCCGACGGCGGCGGGCTCCGGCTACCCGGAGCTGGCGCTCAGGCTGGCGAACGGCGAGCCGCTCGAGCCGCGGCTCGGCGAGTTCCGCGAGGGCGTCGTGATGACACGGTTCTTCTCGCAGCTGATCCTGGAGGGCGCGGACGGCACCTTGGAGCCGGCCGGCGAGCGGGCGGAGGCGGTGCCGGGCGAGGCGTGAGGCGCGCCCTGCTCCTCGCCGGAGCGGCGCTGCTCGTGGGCTGCGGGTCGCACCACCGGGTCGTCGTGCCCGCCGCGCCCGTGCGCCTCGTGCCCGCGCCCGACCTGCCGTACCGGCCGGCGGTGCAGGTGACGGTCGTCGACGGCGACACGAACCGCCGCGTCCGCGGCGCGCGCGTCACGATCGGGCGCGTCACCGTGCGCAGCGACCGCAGCGGCGTGGCGCGCATCCCGCTGCCGCGGCGGGCCGCGCTCGTGACGACCGCGTGGAAGGGCGGCTACGCGCCGGTGTCGGTGCGGCTCTCCTTCCGGAGCCGGCCGCAGTCGACGATCCGGATCTACCGGCGCTCGCTCCAGTGGACGATGTACGGCGCCGCGCCGAGCCGCACGCAAGCGCAGACCGCGATCCGGGTCCGGCCGCCGTTCCGGGTCGTCTGGTCGCGCGGCCTCGGCGCGCTGGTCGAGTTCCCCGCGGTCGTCGCCGACGGCGTCGCGTACGTCGCGAACGAATGGGGAACGGTTCGCGCCGTCGACATGCGGAACGGCAGCGTGATCTGGCGGCACGACACGCCGAACGGCCTGATGGCGGCCTCGCCCGCGGTCGCCGGCGACGAGCTCGTCGTGCACGGGATGGATGGCCAGGTCCGGGTGCTGCGCCGCTCGGACGGCCGCCTGCTCTGGCGCTACGCCGTCGGCTCGCCGGTCGAGTCGTCGCCCGTCGTCGCCGGTGGGCTCGACGTCTTCGGCGCGTGGGACGGCACCGTCACCGCGCTCGACCTCGCCACGCGCCGCGTCCGCTGGCGCTTCGAGGGCGGCTGCAAGATCACGTCTTCGGCCGCGCTCGACGGCTCGACGCTCCTGATCGGCGACTACTGCGGGCGCCTGCTCGCGCTTCGCGTCTCCGACGGGCGCCTCCGCTGGAGCGCCTCCGTCAACGGTCGCGTCTACGGGACGCCTGCGGTCGCGGGCGGTCGCGTCTTCGTCCCCAGCTCGGACGGATGCTCGCTGACCGCCTTCACGACGGACGGGCGGTTCCTCTGGCGCTACTCGACCGGCGCCTACGTCTACTCGTCGCCGGCGGTCTGGGCCGGGCGCGTCTTCTTCGGCTCGTACAACGGCGTCTTCTACGCGCTCGACGCGGCCACGGGGTCGACCGTCTGGGCGCATGCGACTGGCGGCCCGATCTCGGGCGCGGCCGTCGTCGTCGACGGCGTCGCCTACGCCGGCTCGTTCGCCCATCGCATCCTCGGGGTCGACGCGCGCTCCGGCCGGGTGCTGCTCGACTTCCCGCACGGGGAGTACGTGCCCGTGTCGGGCGGCGGCGCGCGCCTGCTGCTGCACGGCTACTCGCGCATCTACGCGGTGGAGGCGCGGTGAGGCGGGCGCTGATCGCGCTCGCCGTCGTGCTCCTGCTCGCGGCGATCGGGGCGGGCGTCGGCTACTACCTGCACGTGAAGCAGGCCTCGCAGGACGTGCGCGGCTCCTCGACCGTCGAGTTCGTGACGACGGTCGCCGCGCCGCCGGCGCCGAAGGAGCCGGGGATCGCGTGGCCGACGTACGGCTACGACCCCGAGCGGCTCCGCTTCGCGAGCGGGATCTCGCTCGCGCCCCCGTTCAGGACCGACTGGATCTTCCACGCGGGCAGCCTCGTCGAGTTCCCGCCTGCGGTCGGCTACGGCCGCCTCTTCCTCGCCACGAACGACGGCGTCCTCTACGCGGTCGGCGCCGCCAACGGCAAGCGGGCGTGGAGCTACGCCTCGCACCGGTGCGTCGCGGCCTCGCCGGCGCTCGACCGCCACGTCGTCTTCGAGGCGTTCCTGAACGCGCCGCCGTGCAACCGGCCGAACCCGTCGCTGACCGGGCAGGTGGTGGCGTTCGCCGTCGGCTCCGGCAACGTGCTCTGGCGGCACACGACGGGCCCGACGGAGTCGTCGCCGCTCGTCGTCGGCGCCACCGTCTTCGTCGGGGACTGGTCGGGGCGCGTCTGGGCCCTGCGGGAGTCGACCGGCAGGCCCTGGTGGGTGACGAAGCTGCACGGCCAGATCAAGGGCGGCGTCGCGATCTCGGGGAACCGCCTCTACGTCGGCGACTACTCGAGCCACGTCTACGCGCTCAACGCGGCGAGCGGCAAGGTTCTGTGGGAGGCGAGCGCCCAGCCGCGCTTCGGCCACGCCGGCAGCTTCTACTCGACGCCGGCCGTCGCGTACGGGCGGGTGTACATCGGCGCGACCGACGGCAAGGTGTACTCGTTCGGGGCCGACACCGGCAAGCTGCGCTGGTCGACGTCCACCGGCGGCTACGTCTACTCGTCGCCGGCGGTCTGGCGTGAGCGCGTCTACGCCGGCTCGTACTCGCACCGCTTCTTCTGCTTCGACGCGGCGACCGGCCGCGTGCTCTGGAGCTTCAAGGCGAACGGGCCGATCTCCGGCTCGCCGACGATCGTCGCGGGTCGCGTCTACTTCGCGACCCTGAGCGGGACGACCTATGCGCTCGACGCGCGCACGGGCTCGTACCTCTGGACGTTCCCGGACGGGAAGTACTCGCCCGTCGTCGCCGACGCGACTCGTCTCTACCTCGTCGGCTACGCGCGGGTCTACGGCCTCGTCGAGCGCCGCTCCACGGCCACGCGCGCGCTGGGGGAAACCGCGGCGTTCCGCCGGCTGCGCGCCGTCGGCTTCCGTCGCCTGCGCGTGATCGGGACGCAGCCGCTCGCGATCCGGCTCGGCGCCGGCCGCCACCGTGCGCGCCGGAACGTCTGCCACCTCGCGCTCTACGGCGCGCAGGCGAACGTCGACCGGGCGGCGACCGTCCTCGCACGCGCCTGCCGTGGCTAGATTGCGCCGATGCGCTACGCCGTCACCGGCGCCGCCGGCTTCATCGGCTCGCACCTCGCGGAGACGCTGCTCGCCCAGGGGCACGAGGTCGTCGGGCTCGACTGCTTCACCGACTACTACGACCCGGCGCTGAAGGAGGAGAACGCGCGCGGGCTCGACGTGCGCCGCGTCGACCTGGCCGAGGACCCGCTCGAGCTCGGCGGCTTCGACGGCGTCTTCCACCTCGCCGCCCAGCCGGGCGTCCGCAGCTTCGGCGACGTCTTCGCCGTGTACCTCCGCCGCAACCTGCTCGCCTCCCAGCGCGTCTTCGAGGCGGCCGCGCGCGACGGCGTGCGCGTCGTCTTCGCCTCCTCGTCGTCGATCTACGGCGCCACGGAGCGCTACCCGACGCCGGAGGACGCGCGGCCGCAGCCGCTCTCGCCCTATGGGATCACGAAGCTCGGTTGCGAGCAGCTCGCCGCCGCCTACGCGCGCGAGTTCGGCCTCGACTGCGTGATCCTGCGCTACTTCAACGCCTTCGGGCCGCGGCAGCGGCCGGACAT
The DNA here is from genome assembly GCA_964496175.1 of uncultured Gaiellales bacterium. GTDB lineage: Bacteria > Actinomycetota > Thermoleophilia > Gaiellales > Gaiellaceae > PALSA-600. Next base: position 49,825 of record CAZBYA010000004.1, read on the forward strand.
GGCGTTCACCCGGATCGCGTTCGCGCTGGCGGAGGGCGGCACGTTCGCGCTCTTCGGCGACGGCGACCAGTCGCGCAGCTGGACGTACGTCCAGGACGTCGTTGCCGCGACGGTGCTCGCGATGGCCGGCGGCAGCGGCACCTACAACGTCGGCGGCGCCCTCGAGGCGTCGATGAACGAGACGATCGCGCTCTTCGAGGAGGTCGCCGGCCGCACCCTGGCCGTCCGCCGGCACGAGCGCCCGGTGCCCGGCGACCAGCGGCGCACGAAGGCCGACACGACACGGATCCGGGGCGAGCTGGGCTGGGAGCCGCGCGTGTCACTGCGGGAAGGGATCGAGGCGCAGTGGTCCTGGGCCTCCGGTAGAGTCGCCGCCGGATGACGTCCTCCGACCTCGACGTCGAGCGCGAGATCGACCTCGGGCGCTGGCGCCGCGCCGTCGTGCGCCTCTGGTGGCTGCCGGTCGGCGGCCTCGTCCTGGGCGCGATCCTCGGCCTGCTCTACTCGTTCCGCGGCGGCAACCTCTACCAGGCCTCGGCGCTGATCTCGCTCGGCCAGCCGGTCTCGCCGGGCGGCGTGGTCGTCAGCGGCTACGGCACGAACCCGCGCGCCGTCTCGGACATCGTCGGCTCGGCGCAGGCGCAGCACGAGGCGGCGCACAGGGCCGACATGCGCGAGGGCGCGCTGAGCGGCAACGTCTCCGTGCAGCAGGTGGGGACGACGACCGGGACGACCGGGGGGCGGTCGGCGCCGCTGATCTCGCTGACCGTGCAGGCGTCGCGGCCCGTCCAGGCGGAGGGCGCCGCCAACGCGCTCGCGCAGATCGTCGTCCAGGACACGACTGCGCCGTACGTCGGGCAGAAGATCAAGACGTACCAGGTGACGCTGGCGAGCGTCTCGCAGCAGCTCAACCTGGTCAACGCCCGCCTGAACGCGGCCCAGGCCGCGCTGAAGGCGGCGAAGAACCTCGACCCGTTCCAGCAGCTCGTGCTCGTCAGCCAGCTCGACCTCGCCGGCGCGCGCCAGGGCAACCTGATCGCGCAGCAGGAGACGCTCCAGCAGCAGCTCGCGTTCTCGCAGCAGGTCGAGAGCGCCAAGATCGTCGTCAAGGCGCGGGCGACGAAGGCGAGCGCGCACTCGCGCGGATCGTCGCTCGCCGTCGGGGCCGTGATCGGGCTGATCCTCGGCCTGATCGCCGCGATCGTCGGCGACGGGCGCCGCATCCGGCGCACCGCCTAGCCTAGAGCGCGTGCTCGAAGGCAAGACCGTCGCCGTCGTGGTGCCGGCGCACGACGAGGAGGGGCTGATCGCCTCGACGCTCCAGGGCATCCCCGGCTTCGTCGACCGCATCTTCGTGGTCGACGACGCCTCGGGCGACGAGACCGCTGCCCGCGCCGCCGGCGTCGGCGACCCCCGGGTCGAGGTGATCACGCACGACCGCAACCGCGGCGTCGGCGCCGCGATCGTCACCGGGTACAAGCGCGCGCTCGCCGCGCGCGTCGACGCGACCGCGGTGATGGCCGGCGACAACCAGATGGACCCCGACGAGCTCGAGGCCCTCACGCTCCCGGTCGTGCGCGACGAGCTCGACTACGCGAAGGCGAACCGCCTCTTCACGGGGAGCGCGTGGCAGCTGATCCCGCGGCACCGCTACCTCGGCAACGCGGTCCTCAGCCTGCTGACGAAGATCGCGTCCGGCTACTGGCACGTCGCAGACTCGCAGGCGGGCTACACCGTCGTCTCGCTGCGCATCCTGCGGCTCCTGGACCTCGACCGCATCTACACGTCGTACGGCTTCCCGAACGACATGCTCGTGCACCTCAACGTCTGGAACGCGCGCGTGCGCGACTTCCCGTCCCGGCCCATCTACGGCGTCGGCGAGCGCTCGGGCATCCGCATCCGCCGCGTCGTGCCGCGGATCTCGTGGCTCCTGTGGAAGGGCTTCTTCTGGCGGCTGCGCGAGAAGTACGTGATCCGCGACTTCCACCCGCTCGTCTTCTTCTACGCGCTCGGGTTCCTGATGTCGCTGGTGGGCCTCGTGCTCGGGATCTTCGAGACGGTGCTCCGGATTCTCGGCCACGGCATCACGCCTGCGACGATCGTGCTGGTCGCGCTGCTCCTGATCTCGGGCAGCCAGTTCACGCTCTTCGCGATGTGGTTCGACATGGAGTCGAACAAGGACCTGCGCTGACCGAAGAGCGCCGCCTCCCCGAGGTGGACCTGCGGGAGCTGTACGAGCGGCGCGCGGCGCAACAGTACCCGGTGCCGGAGCCGCGGCCCGACCCGCGTGTCGACCGCAAGTTCGAGCGCGTCTGGGCGCTGGTGCGTGAGCAGCTGCCCTGCCGCGCCTTCCTCGACGCCGGCTGCGGCTCGGGGCTCTACCTCGAGGCTCTCGGCACGCTGGAGGAGCGCCCGGCGCGGATCGCCGGCGTCGACCTCTCGCAGCGGATCCTCGAGACGGCGCGGCAGACGGCGGCGCGGTCGGGCGTCGAGCCCGAGCTGCGGCAGGCGAGCCTGGACGCGCTGCCGTTCGACGACGGCGAGTTCGACGTCGTCCTCTGCACGCAGGTGCTCGAGCACGTCCCCGACCCGGAGGCGGCGCTGCGCGAGCTCGCGCGGGTGCTCGAGCCCGAGGGCCGGTTCGTGATCACGACCGACAACCGGCGCAACGTCGTCACCCGGGTGCTGAACGCGCCTCGCAACGAGGTCGTCCGTGCACTCGGGCTGCGCGGCCGTCGCGGTCGGATCGAGTCGCCGGCGACGCCGTTCCACGCCTCCGAGTTCCGCGCGCTCCTCGACCAGGCGGGGCTGCCGCCGGCTCGCCTGGAGACGTTTCGCTTCACGCTCCTGTGGCCGTTCGGCCCGCCGGCGGCCCTGCGCGCGCTCAACGCGGTCGAGCGGGCGCTGCCTCCGCACGGGCTCGGCGACATCCTCGCCGCGGTGGGGTGCAAGGCCGCCGCGTGACCGAGCACCTTCGCGCCGCGGTGACGCCGGTGCAGGCGACGGCGATCGCGGTCGCGGGAGTCGCCGTGTTCGTCGGCTCCTGCCTGCTCGTCGCGCACGGCGTGCTCGACGCCACGCTCTACTCGGACCTGCACATCTACTCGCGCTACGGCGCCGAGCTCGCAGCGGGCCGTGTGCCCTACCGCGACTTCTTCGACGAGTACCCGCCGCTCGCGCAGCCGGTCTTCCTGCTCGCGCACGTGCTGGGTGGCGGATCGTTCGCGCTCGCCTTCAAGGCGTTGATGGCGGCCTGCGGGGCCGCCGCGCTTGTCTCCGTGGTCGCCACTCTGGCGACGGTGCGCGCGTCGCTGCTGCGGACCGCGCTCGCCGCGGCGGCGGTCGCCATCTCGCCGCTCCTCGTCGGGCCGCTCTTCCTCAACGCGTACGACCTGTGGCCGGCCTCGCTGACGGCGTTCGCGGTCCTCGCGTTCGTCCGCGAGCGGCCTCGTCTCGCGTGCGCTGCGCTCGCCGCGGCCGTTGCCGCGAAGGTCTACCCGGTCGCACTGCTCGTCCCGGCGCTGCTGCTGGTCGAGCGCCGCCGCGGCCGCGACGGTGTCCGCAGGGGAGCGATCTCGTTCGTCGCGGTCACCGTCCTCGTCGAGGCGCCGTTCGCGCTGCTCGCACCGGGCGGCCTGGGCTACAGCTACTGGGTCCAGGCCAAGCGCGGGCTCGAGTTGAACAGCCTGGGCGCCGCAGCGCTCCTCGCGGGGCAGAGACTCGGTCTCTGGCGCCTCGCGATCGCGAGCCGTCCGCCCGGCTCGCTGAACGTGATCGGCCCGGCGGCCGCCGCTGTCGCCGCGCTCTCCTCATTGCTCGTGCTCGCGGCGCTCGTAGTCGTCGCGCTTGCCTACTTGCACGGGTCCCGCTCGAGCGAGCGGTTCGTCCTCGCTGCGGCTGCAGGCGTCGCCGGCTTCGTCGCGTTCGACAAGGTCTTCTCCGGACAGTACGTCGACTGGCTCGTCCCCGCCGTGCCGCTCGTCGGCGGCGCCACCGGTCTCGTCGCCGGCTCGATGCTCCTGCCTGTGCTTTGGCTGACCCGCCTCGTCTACGCGCACCGCGACGGCATCCAGGCGGGCGGCGGCGCGATCTGGCTGCTCGTCGCGCGCGACCTGCTCGTCGTCGCGGTCTACGCCGCACTCGTCGTCCGACTGCGCAGCAGGGGCGCGGCGGCGTAGAGCGCGAGCGCGACGAGCACGACGTTGCGTGCGAGCACGACCCAGCTCACGCCCGAGCCATGTGCGAGGTGCCAGAAGCGTGACGGGAACCAGACGTGCGTGAGCGCGAGAGCGACCAGCAGCAGCAGCGACGCGACGACACGGCGCCTGTGCTCGAGCAGCGGGACGAGCGGCACGAGCCAGAGCAGGAACTGCGGGGAGAGGACCTTGTCGAAGGCGACGGCCACGGCCACGGCCGCCGCGCAGGCCGCGACGAGTGCCTGCGGGTCGTTCCCGCGGCAGCGGTAGCCGCGGTACACGAGCAAGAGCAGCCCGACGACGACGACGGTGGAGCACACGCCGACCGCCTGCGCCGCGCCGCCCGTCAGGTCGAGGGAGTACGGCTTGCCGATCACGACGCGGGTCGTGGAGAGGCCGAGGTGGCCCGCGGTCTCGAGGGGCGACGCGCCGAGGCTCTCCATCTGCAGTCCGCGCGAGGCCTGGAGGCGCACCGTGTACGCGAGGCCGTGCGGCCCGAGAACGGCGAACGGGATCAGCACGGCGAGCGCGGCGCCGGCGAACGCGGCACCGGCGGCGACCGCTCCGCGGCGCGAGCGCCGCCACGCCGCGATCAGCAGCAGCGGCACGAGCGCGAGCGGGTACGCCTTCGCGGCCGCGCCCAGGCCGAGCAGCGCCGCCGCGAGCGTCAGCCGGTTCGAGGCCAGCGCGGCGACGGCGCCGGCGACGATCAGCGCCAGCCAGAGGTCGAACGCGTTCACCGACAGTGCGCCGAGCGCGAGCGGAGCGACCGCGATCGCGCCGACCGCGACGGCGAGCTCGGCCCCATGCGCGCCGAGCCGGACCAGGGTCGCGGTCGCGAGCGCCGCCGCCGCCGCGCCGCACGCGACCTGGCAGAGGTGCAGCCAGAGGAAGTACGAGCCGCCCGGCGCGAGCTGTGGCACGAGATCGGCGGAATCGAGCCCGGCAGCCAGTCGAAGAAGAAGTCGCGGTACGGCAGCCGGCCCGCCTGCATCCTCTGGGCGTAGAGGTGGAACGTCCCCGAGTCGGCGATGCCCGACCTGCTCCAGGCGCCGACCCACGGGAGCGAGCAGGTAGCCGCGAACCCGGCCGCGGCGAGCAGCGCAGCGCGCGTCCCCCGGCTCATGCCTTTGCGCGCGGCGGCAGTAGCCGCGTCGCGCGCGACGCGAGCACGAGCAGGCCGGTCGCCCAGAGCACGAGGAACGAGGGCAGGCTGGCGAACAGGAAGCGCGGGTGGTCGGGCGTGTTCGCGTAGAAGCTGTAGAAGACCGGGTTGAGGAGCGTCCAGGCGGCCAGCACGGCGAGCGCCCAGGACCGAGCCAGCGCGGCTGCGCCGATCGCCGCGAGCGGGACGATGATCGCGAGCGTGTGCGGCGTGAAGAGCAGCGAGTTCGTCCAGCTGCCGACGAGGTACGAGAGCTCGAACGGCTTCTGCGGCCACGACTGGGGGTTCGAGAAGAGCTGCGGGTAGCTGATTGGCCAGTATGCGAGCACGACCGGGGCGAGGCTGAGGGCGCCGGCGAGGTACGGCAGCACGCGGCGGAGTCCGGCGCGGAAGCGCCACGCCAGCAACGCGAGCGCGAGCGCGGCGACGAGGCCGTCGGTGAGCTTCACCAGCGTGGCGAGGCTCAAGGCGCAGCCGGCGGCGGCGAGCCGCAGGGGCGTCAGTCGCGGCGAGAGGATCAGCGCGAGGGCGGTCGCGACGAGCGCCGTCGAGAGCGGCTCCGTGTACATGTGCAGGCCCGCGTCGATCGCCCACGTGCCGTTCTCCCAGGCGCGCGTCCCCGCGACGAGGCCGGTCGCGAACGGCCACAGCGCCCACGCCGCCGCGGCGACGAGGCCGACCGAGCGGCGCCCGGTCGCGTACCGGCCGGCGTAGGCGATCGCGACCAGCGTGACGACGTTGCAGGCCAGCTGAAGCGGCACGCCGACGCCGAACGCGACGGTGGGGTTCAGGACGCCGGCCGCGCGCAGCGGCAGCAGGGGCAGCGCCCAGACGAGCGGCCACCCGAAGACCGCGGCGCCGCTCGGCTGCTGCTCGAGGACGTCGGCGGTGACGACGAGGCCGAAAGCGAAGACTGCGACGACGAGCAGCCACGCCCGTTCCGCCGGCCGGCGCCGCCAGCGGCGCACGAGCACGACCGCCCCGGCGATCGCCGCGAACGCGAGCGCCGCGAGCCCGGGTCGCGGCAGGCGGGCCCAGGCGGCGATGAACTGCCGGCCCGCGGCGTAGAAGCCGGTTGCGTCACCCGAGAGCCCGTGCCACCGCCACGCGGGCAGTCCCGGGTGGACGGCTCCGTTCGTCGCGAGCACCGTGAGCGGGATGGCGATGCGGATCGCCGCGAGCGCCGCCAGCGCCCACGCCCAGGGTGTCAGGCGGTGCGCCACGCGCCGACCCTAGCGCAGGGGCCGGGCGCCTAGGAGACCGTGAAGGAGACGGACGTGGAGCGCGCCGCGGAGAGCGTGACGACCAGCTTCAGCACGCCCATGCCGGTGCCCCGCGCCGCCTGGAGCACCACCGACCCGGTCGGGTCGTGCAGCGCCTTCGGGAGCGTGCACGTCGAGCCCGCCGCGCACTGCGCGGTGATCGCCCGCACGGTCACCGGCACCGCCGACGAGACCTTCAGCGCCCAGCCTGCGCCGCTGCCGCGGCCGTCCGCGATCGTCACGGGCACCTCCACGGGTGCGGTGGAGACCTTCGTCGCCGCCGCCTTCAGGCCGAGCGCCCCGGGCACGAGCCCGAGGGTGACGACGATCGTGCCCGCGCTGGCAGGACCCGCCAGCAGCAGGGCCGCGCAGAAGCCGATCAGGGTGCGCCGCAGCACTACCCGCATCCTCGGCGGATTGCCGCCCGCCGACTATTCCCGACGCTGCAGTTCCCGGCTCCCCAGGTTGTGTGACCGCCCGCACCGCGCGGCATCGCGCCCTCCCTCCAAAAGGTGATTGTGCATCACCCGTCGGAGGGAGGCAAGTGTGGGCTCAGCGCAGGTGCGCGGCCTGCGCGCTCGCGTCGGACACGTCGGTCGCGATCAGCTCGAGGCCGCAGGCGCCGCAGCGGTGCGGGAAGCGCCAGACGCCGTCGGCGCCGAGCTGGCCGCTGTCGTAGGCCACGCGCCAGTCGTGGGAGCCGGCGCAGGCGGCCGCGGCCCCCGACAGGCGGTTCGTCGCCGGCGCGACCGGGGCCGGCGCCGTGGACGCCGGCGCGACCGCAGCGGGAGCCGGGGCGGGCGACGACGGGGCGGCGGGCGCTGCCTGACGAGCCGGCCGGCGCCGCCGCAGCACGCCCGGCAGGAGCAGCGCCGCCAGCAGCAGCACGATGCCGGCCGCGGCCGCGACGCCGATGATCAGCCAGCGGCTCGAGGAGCCGGAAGAGGCCGCCGGGGTGCCGGGCGGCGCGGGCTTCGTGGGGCTCGCGGAGGTGAACACCTGCGCCACGTCCTGCCTCGAGACCGAGAAGGCCGGGTGGGCGCTGATCGTCTTCGCGCCGCCGGCCGGCGACGGGTACGACAGCGTGACCGCCGCGTGGTAGTCGCCGGCGCCGAGCGCCTTCCGGAGCAGGATCGGGTAGTCGATCGCCGTGTGCGGCAGGAACGTGTCCATCGTGAACGTGAGCGTCTCGACGACGGCGCCGCCCGCCGTCGTGATCACGACCTTCCCGGACGGCTTCGCGAGCGCGTTGCCGGTGTTCGCCACGTGCACGATCACCTGCTGGAACCCGCGCTGGCCGCCGGTCGTCACCTTGCCGACCGAGAAGGCCGCCGCCAGCGGGCCCGGGACGTTCACCTGCACGGCGATGATCGTCAGGTCGCGGATCCGGATCTGGACGCTCGTCTTCTGCTTCGTCTTCGGCGAGGGTGCGATGTGCGACGTCTCGGCGACGATGCCGCCGACCCACTGGCCCGGTTTCGTCCCGGCCGGCACGTGGACGACGAAGTCGACGCGCCGGTGGGCGCCGGGCACGAGCCGGAAGGACGTGGCCGAGAGCGTGATCCAGGAGCCCGCGGCGACCGGCTTGGTGTCGGTCTGGTAGACGGTCCCCGACGTCTGACCGGTGGTCGCGTCCGCGGTGAAGAGCGTCACGGTGCCCGCTGCCGTCCCGGTGTTGGAGACGATCACGGCGCCGCTGCGCTCCGCGCCGGGCGCGAGCGGGTAGACGAAGTAGCCCAGCTTCGGATTCCCGAGCCCGCGGAGCCCGAACACGGGCCCGCTCGTCGCGGCGGCGGCGGCGGCCGGCGCGAGCGCCAGGACGGCGAGGCTCCAGACGGCGAGGCGGCGGCCCACGTCGACCAATGCTACGGCCCGGTGCTGCCGGTGAGCGTGAGCGTGGCGCTGTAGGTGCCGGGGAGGGCGTTCGCCGGATAGCTGACCTGGAAGGTCGAGGTGACGTCGAAGATGCCCTGGCCGGTGTTCGTGTTCGCGTCGTAGATCTTCGCTGCGGTCCCGCTGAGCGTGATCGGAAAGGTGATCAGGTTGCTGGGGTTGATCACGCAGCCCGACGAGCACGCGAAGCTGCCGTTCGTCACCTGGAGCGCGGGCAGCGTGTTCGAGCCGGACGTGAGCGTCGTGGCGGAGGCTGCGATGTTCCAGCCGGCGGTGGCCTTGCTGCCGGTGTAGGTGACCTGCGAGACGACGGTGAACGTCGTCGTCTGGTCGTCGCCGCTGAGGGTGATCCCCGGCGCCGTCACCGGGCTGCCGGTCGTCACCGAGTAGGCGAAGGTCGGGTTCCCGGCGGTCGCCGCCGGGACGACCACGAGCGCGAGCGCCAGCGCGACGACGGGCAGCCTCCGCATGCCGCCCAGCTTACGGCCCCGCGGCGATCGCGACGGTGAGCGTGCTCGTGTAGGTGGCCGCGATCGTGTTCGCCGGGACGGCGACCGAGACGGTGGTGTTCACGTTCACCCGGCCGAGGCCGGTCAGGTTCGCCGCGTTGAAGAACTTGACCGCGGTCGGCGGCCCTGCGCCGGAGGGCAGTGCCAGGCTCGAGTTCGAGACGCTGTTGGTCGGCAGCGTGCACGTGGAGCCCGACTGGCAGCCGGAGGTCGCTCCGGTGATCGTCGAGGCCGTCGTGGGGAGCGTGTGACCGGCGCCGTCGGAGAACTGCGTCGACGTCACCGTCAGGTTCCAGCCGCCGCCCGTGGCGAGGCCGCGCGCGTCGACGACCTGGACCGGGAGCGTGTAGGTGGTCGTCTGGTCGTCGCCGTTCAGGGTCAGGCTGAAGGAGGGCGTGCCGTTGGCGGCGACCGACAGGGTCGACCCCGCGGTGACCGTCGCGTTCACGGTCAGGGACGCCGCGCCGGCCGTCGTCGCGGCGGCGAGCGCGAGGGCGGCGACGGTGAGGAGTGAGAGACGCATCCGCATTGGTCTTCTCCGGGGACTATCGGCCCCGATCGGGGCTCGGCGGAGAGGGAATCGGTAGGAAAACGGGGAGAGCGCGCGGCGTCCGCCGCGCCGCGCGCCGCCCGCTGTAGCCGTCCCTACGGCCCGGTGGCCGCGGCGAGCGTGAACGTCGACGTGTACGTGCCGGCGTAGGCGTTGCCGGGGATCGTCACGTTGATCGTCGGGGTCACGTTCACGAGGCCGAGCCCCGAGTTGGCCGCCGAGTTGAAGAACTTGGCGGCGCTCCCGGTGATCGTCAGGGGGTAGGTGATCGAGTTCGTCGGCGTCGTGCAGGTCGAGCCCGCCTGGCAGGCCGACGAGGCCGACGCGACCGACCCGGGTGTGAACGAGTGGCCGGCGCCGTCCGAGAAGTTGGTCGCCGAGATCGTCAGGTTCCAGCCCGCGCCGGTGCCGCGGGCGTCGCCGACGCCGAGCACGGGTGAGAACGGGGCCGTCTGATCGCTGCCGTTCAGCGTGGCCGAGAACGACGGACCCGAGGGGAGGCTCAGCGAGATGCCGGCCGTGCCCGTCACGGTCGCCGTCGCGGTCATCGTGCCGGCGGTAGCCGCAGCCGTCGCCGCCAGCGCAACCGTGGCGAGGGCGACGATGGTCAGGAGTCTGTACCGCATTCGGGGGATGTCCTTCCGCAGATCGGGGACTGTTCGTCCCCGGTATCGGAGCGGCCGGTCACCCGCGGCATCCCTCGTTCGAAGGAAGAAACGCGAGCGCCCCGGTTGCCCGGGGCGCTCGTCGTCGCCAGGAGGGACGCTTTTCGCTACGGGCCGCTGACGGCCGCGAGCGTGACGGTCGAGGTGTAGGTGCCGGCGTAGGAGTTGCCGGGGATCGCCACGGAGACGGTCGGGGTGACGTCGACCTGGCCGAGGCCGGTGTTGGCGGCCGCGTTGAAGACCTTCGCGGCCGTCCCGCTGAGCGTGAGCGGGTAGGTGATCGCGTTGGTCGCCGCGGTGCAGGTCGAGCCGCTGTGGCAGGCCGAGCTGACGCCGGTGACGCTGCCGGCGGCGAGCGAGTGGCCCGCGCCGTCCGAGAAGGTCGTGGCCGCAATCGTCAGGTTCCAGCCGGCGCCGGTGCCGCGTGCGTCGACGAAGCCGAGCACGGGCGCGTAGGTGACGGTCTGGTCGCTGCCCGTGAGGGTGTCGGAGACCGACGGGTTCGACGGGAGGTTGAGCGACAGGCCGGAGGCGCCGGTGACGGTCGCCGTCGTGGTCAAGGTCGAGGCCGTCGCGACGGTCGCGGCGGCGAGCGCCGCGGCGGCGACTGCGAGGACGGCGAGAAGCCGGATGTTCATGGTGTGGGTCACTCTCCTGGACGTGGTGTGCTTCATGGCAGGAGTGTCGGCGGCACCCGTCTGAAGCACGGGGCCCGCGCCGTATGAAAAGGGTTCGTAAGGAGCGCGGTCTCCCCGGAGCGGCGCGAAGTAGGATGCGCCGCGGATGCCGACATCAGTCGTCACCGGGGGCGCGGGCTTCCTGGGCTCGCACCTCTGCGACTACCTGCTCGGGCAGGGGCACCGCGTCATCTGCGTCGACAACCTCGAGACCGGCTCGCTCGAGAACATCGCGCACCGCCGCGAGCCCGAGTTCAGCTTCGTCTACCAGGACGTCACGGAGCCGATCTGGATCGACGAGGCGGTCGACTTCGTCTTCCACCTGGCGGCGCTCGCGAGCCCCGTCGACTACCTGCGGGCGCCGCTCGCCTCGCTCAAGGTCGGCTCGTACGGCACGCACCACGCGCTCGGGCTCGCGAAGTGGAAGCGCGCGCGCTTCCTCATCTCGTCCACGAGCGAGGTGTACGGCGACCCCCAGGTGCATCCGCAGCCCGAGACGTACTGGGGCAACGTCAACCCGATCGGCCCGCGCGGCGTCTACGACGAGGCCAAGCGCTACGCCGAGGCGCTGACGATGACCTACCACGCCCAGCAGGGCGTCGACACCTCGATCGCAAGGATCTTCAACTCCATCCTGGCGGGCGAGCAGGTCCTCTACGACGACGGCGTCGAGTTGCGCCGGGAGCCGGTCGAGCGCCTGGCCGAGCGCCTCGCGCTCACCTCGCGGCGCGTCGCGTACGTGGGGCCGCAGGGAGGGGCGCCGGGCGACGCGGAGGAATACGAGCTCGACGCCCACAGCGTCCCCGCGTTCGACGACGAAGGCCGCATCCGCTCGGCGCCGGCGTCTGCCCTCGTCGCGCATCCGCCGACGGGCGCCTGCTACGAGGTGCGGACGCGCTACGGGCGCGCCATTCGCGTCACCGGCGACCACTCGATCTTCGTCGAGGGGCCCGGCGGGCAGCCGGTCGCACGCGCGGTGTCCGAGCTCGGAGTCGGCGACCGCGTTGCGATCGCCGGCCGTGTCGACGTGCCGGTGCGCGACCGCGCCGAGGTCGACATGCTCGACGTGTGGCGGCACGCCGAGGGCGATCCGTGGGCCGTCGCCGTGACGTGGCCCGGCCTGGGGAAGCTCGTGTGGGAGCAGCGCCACGACCTGCACGGGTTGATCGTCTCCGAGCGCCGTGGCAGCGGTCCCAACTGGCGCAACACGGCGTGGACGGCGCTGATCCGGATGCGAGACGGCGACGCAGCGCCCGTGCCGGTGGTCCGAAGGCTGGTCTCGTCGGTGCCTCCAGATGCGCGCATCCGCCTCTGGAAGGCCGGGGGCAGCGCGTCGCTGCCTGCGCGCATCGCAGTCACGGACGACGTGCTGTGGCTGCTCGGCTTTTGGGTCGCCGAGGGCTGTACATGCGAGCGGGAAGGGACCGCGCTGCTCAGCCTGAGCGGGGACGCGACGGTCCTGTCTCGGGCGGCGGCGATCATCCGCAGGGACCTCGGCCTGCGCGTCCACGAAGCGCCGGCCTCGGCCGCGCGCGCGGCCTCGCTCTTCGTCCACTCGAAGCTCCTGCTCCGGGTGATGGACTACCTCGGGTTCGAGGCGAGCGCGAAGCGCATTCCCGGCTGGATCCTCGGTCTGCCGCTGTCGCGCCTCAAGTGGTTCCTCGAGGGGTACCGCGAGGGCGACGGCGTGCACTCCGGTCTGCACATGGCGGCCGGTCGCCACCAGTTCTCGACGGTGTCGGAGGAGCTCAAGGACGACCTCGTCGTCGCGCTCGCCAGGTTCGGGCTCTGCCCCGCCGTCGGGCGCTACGCGACGACGTTCAGGCAGCGGACGGGCGAACGACGCTATCCGTTCTGGCGTCTGTCGCTGAGCGGCGTCTCGCCGTGGAGCCCCCTCGAATGGGACGAGGGTGTGCGCCAGGCACTCAACGCCCGGCGGCACGGTGATCTGGTCTGGGCACGCGTCACCGCTGTCGAAGAGGTCGAGCCGACGGAGCTCGTCTACGACTTCGTCGTGCCTGGGCTCGAGAACTTCTGGGCCGGCACCGGTGTCCTCGCGCACAACACCTACGGCCCCCGGATGAGGCGCAACGACGGCCGGGCGTCCGTCAACTTCCTCAATCAGGCGATCGCAGGGAAGCCACTGACGGTGTACGGCGACGGGTCGCAGACACGCTCGCTCTGCTACGTCGACGACCTGATCCGCGGCCTCTACCTGCTCGCGACGAGCGGCGAGCACCTGCCGGTCAACCTCGGCAACCCCGACCACGAGGTGACCATGCTCGAGCTCGCGCAGACGGTGATCCGGGTCGCCGGCTCGCCCAGCGAGATCGTCTTCGAGGCGCTCCCGATCGACGATCCGCAGATCCGCCGCCCCGACATCACCCGGGCACGCGAGCTCCTCGGCTGGCAGCCGGAGGTCGACCTCGAGGAAGGCCTCCGCCGCTGGCTGCGCGAGCTCGGGCGCGAGCCCGTCGGGGTCTGATGCGCGCGCGCGCCGGCCTGCTCGCCGCGCTGCTCGCAGCAGCGGCGGCGCTCGCGGCGGGCGCCCAGCCGGGGACGGCTTCGCGCTACCTCCGCCTCGGCATCTACGACGAGGCGCAGACGCTGTACGGGCCGGTCCCCCGCACGTTCGCGTTCTTCAAGGAGCTGCATGTGCAGGAGGTGCGGCTGAACCTCTACTGGGGCGGCAGGTTCGGCGTCGCGCAGCACCGGCCGCGCCACGCGACGAACCCGGCCGATCCGGCGTACGACTGGTCGCTCTACGATCGCACCGTCCGTTACGCGAACCAGTACGGGACGCACATCCTCTTCTCGATCTACGGCACGCCGGCTTGGGCGAACGGCGGCCGGGGGCCGAACGCGGCGCCCACGAACCCGGACGATCTGCGCAACTTCGCGTACGCAGCGGCCAAGCGCTACGGCGGCCTGTGGCCGGACGGCCAGGGCGGCCAGCTGCCGCCCGTCAAGGAGTGGCTCGCGTGGAACGAGCCGAACAACCCGATCTTCCTGACGCCGCAGTTCCGGCGCGTGGGCAAGACGTGGGTGATGCAGAGCGCGAGCGACTACGCGCGGATCTGCAACGCGATCTACGGCGGCGTCCACCTGACGCTGATCCGCGACGAGAGCGTCGCCTGCGGCGGCACGGCGCCGCGCGGGAACAACGACCCGGCGAGCGCCCGTGCGTCGATCTCGCCGCTCGCGTTCCTGCGCGCGGTCAAGAAGGCCGGGCTCAGGACGTTCGACGCCTGGGCACACCACCCCTACTACGGCAGCCCGAGCGAGACGCCGACGACCCGGCCGCACGCCCCGAACGGCGCGCCGAACACCGCGGTCACGCTTGGCAATATCGGCGATCTGATCAAGCTCGTCACGCAGCTGTACGGCAACAAGCGGATCTGGATCACCGAGTACGGCTACCAGACGAATCCGCCCGACCCGATCTTCGGCGTCTCGTGGGCGAAGCAGTCGGCCTACCTGACGGAGGCGTTCGCGATCGCGCGGCGCAACCCGCGCATCGACCTGATGCTGTGGTTCCTGCTCAAGGACGAGCCGAACCTGAGCGGGTGGCAGTCGGGGCTGATCACCTACGGCGGGATCAAGAAGCCGTCGTTCTACGCGTTCATGCGGTTGGCGGGAGCGGGAGCCCCTGCTCCGTGAGCAGCTCGCGGTAGAGCGCGTCGACGTCGTCCACCAGCCGCTCGACGCGATAGCGGGGCACGACGCGGGCGCGGCCCGCGGCCCCGAAGCGCCGGCGCAGCTCCGGGTCGCGCGCGAGTCGCTCGAGCGCGTCGGCGAGCGCCTTCACGTCGCCCGGCTCGACGAGGAAGCCGTCCTCGCCGTCGGCGACGACGTCGGGCACGCCGCCGACGCGCGTTGCCACGACGGGCCGCTCCGCCGCCAGCGCCTCGATCGCCACCACGGGCGTGCCCTCGTTCGCGGACGGCAGCAGGAACGCGTCGAAGAACGCGTAGTACGGGGCGACGTCGCGCTGGTAGCCGACGAAGAGCGTGTGGCGCGCAACCCCGAGCTCATGCGCGTGTCGTTCGATCTCCTCGCGGTCGGGGCCGTCGCCGACGAGGCAGAGGGTCGCCTCGACGCCGCGGTCGAGCAGCATCCGGAACGCAGCGAGCACGTCGGGGACGCGCTTGATCGCGGTCATCCGGCCGATCCAGCCGACGACGAAGCGGTCCCCGGGCACGCCGAACAGCGTGCGGAACTCGCCGCGCCGCTCGCTGCCCAGCGTGCGCGACTCGAGGTCGATGCCGAGACGGATGACGCTGAACTTCTCGGCCGGCGCGACGTGCTGGGCCACGAGGTCGTCCCGCACCTCCGGCCCGACGGCGATCAGGCGCGTCGTGTGGCGCGCAAGCGCGCGCTCCGTCTCGCGGAAGATCTCGGTGCGCAGCGGGTCGAAGTAGCCGCGCAGGACGTGACCGTGGTAGGTGTGGACGATCACCGGCGGCCGCGCGTCCCCGGTCAGCAGCGCCGCGGCCCGCCCGACGGCGCCGGCCTTCGCGGTGTGCGTGTGCAGGATGTGCGGGCGCACCTCCCGGATGACGCGCACGAGGCGCGCCACCGCGACCGGGTCGTAGACCGGGGAGATCTCCCGGTGCAGCTCTCCCAGCGGCACGACCTCGATCCCGAGCTCGTCCGCGACGAACGACATCGAGTCCTCGCCTCGCGCGAGCCGGCCGGCGACGAGCGTCGTCTCGTAGCCCCGGGACTGGAGCCCCTTCGCGAGGTAGGCGACGTGGAGGGCGGGCCCGCCCATGTTCAGCCGGGCGATCACCCGCAGGATGCGGATGCGCTCAGCCAAGCGCGTCGATCGTCAGCCGCAGCCCCTCCTCGAGGCCGACGGTCGGCTGCCACCCGAGCACCTCGCGTGCCGCGCTCACGCTCGCCCAGGAGTCGCGGATGTCCCCGACCCGCGCCGGCGCGAAGACCTTCTCGACCGGACGGTCGAGCAGCCCGCCGATCGCGGCCGCGACCTCGTTGACGGTCACCGGTGCGCTCGCCGCGACGTTGAAGATGCGGCCGTTCGCGCCCGCGGCGTCGCCGGCGCGGATCGTCCCGTCGATCACGTTCGCGACGTAGGTGAAGTCGCGGCGCTGCTCGCCGTCGTCGTGGATCGTGATCGGCCGGCCGGCCCGGATTGCGGTGATGAAGAGCGGGATGACGGCGGCGTACTGCGAGTGGGGGCTCTGACGCGGCCCGAAGACGTTGAAGTAGCGCACGACCACGGTCTCGAAGCTCTCGTAGACGCGGGAGAACGCGACGCAGTACCGCTCCGCCGCGAGCTTCGCCACGGCGTACGGCGAGATGGGATCGGGCGGCAGGTCCTCCACGACGGGGAGCTCGCGGCGCGGCCCGTAGACGGAGGAGCTCGACGAGAAGACGACGCGCCGCACGCCGGCGTCGCGCGCCGCGAGGAGCACGTTCAGGGTGCCTTCGACGTTCACCGCGTTCGACGTCAGCGGGTCCTGGATCGAGCGGGGGACCGAGCCGAGCGCGCCGAGGTGGAAGACGACGTCGACGTCGCGCACCGCGTTGTGCACGCGCTCGTACGAGCGCAGCTCGCCCTCGACGACCTCGACGTCGAGGCCGGCGAGGTTCGCGCGGCTCCCGGTCGAGAAGTTGTCGAGGACGCGCACGTCGTCGCCGCGCTCGAGGAGGCCGCGGACGAGGTTCGACCCGATGAAGCCGGCGCCGCCGGTGACCAGCGCTCTCATCGGCGGCACCCTACACGCCTGTATACCGTCCGCCCGATGAGGCTCGTCGTGATCACGCAGCGGGTGGACGCCGACGATCCGGCGCTCGGTGCGACGGTCGCGAAGCTCCGGGCGCTGGCCGCGCGCGTCGACGAGCTGGTCGTTCTGACGCTCGTCGCACGGCCGACGGACCTACCGCAGAACGTCCGGGTGCGCTCGCTCGGCGACGGCCCCGGGCCGTTGCGCGGCGCACGCCTCGTCGGGGCGGTCGCCTCCGAGCTGCGGGTGCGGCCCGTGGCGGTGCTCGCGCACATGTCGCCGGTGTACGCGCTCGCGGCGGC
>CAZBYA010000004.1:66893-79987 GCA_964496175.1 uncultured Gaiellales bacterium
GCCGTCGCGCTGCTCGGGGACGAGCGGGTTCTCGCCGAGCTGCGCGGCCCGTCGCTGACGGCGCAGGAGGAGGCGCACCGCCGGGAGCTGCAGGCGCGGATCGAGCGGCTCGGGCTCGCGGAGCGCGTCCGGCTCGAGCTGCCCGTCCCCCAGCCGCTCGTCGTCGAGGTGTACGCCCGCAGCGACGTCCTCGTCAACAACATGCGGGCCGGCGCGCTCGACAAGGTCGTCTTCGAGGCGGCGGCCGCCGGCCGGCCCGTCCTCGTCGCGAGCCCCGGCTTCGACTCCGTCGTCGGCGGCCTCGAGCCGGCGCTGCGGTTCGCGCAGGACGACGCCGCCGCGCTCGCGGAGCGGATCCGCGCCCTCGCGGCGGCCGGCGCGGACGAGCGCAGGCGGGTCGGGCTCGAGGTGCGCGAGCGGATCCTGCGCGGGCACTCCGTCGAGCGCTGGGCGGACCGGGTGGTCGAGGCGGCCGGGGGCTGAGCCTCAGCTCCGCAGGCGTTGCACGGCGCGCTCGACCGCGGCCGCCGCGAGCAGGGCGAGCACGAAGTCGAACGCGATCCGGTAGCGCGTCGCGCCGGCGAACACCCAGGCGGCGAGCGTGTCGTAGCCGAGGAAGACGAGGGCGAGGGCGGCGAGACGGCGGCGGACGACGAACAGGCCGATCAGCGCGAGCGCGTAGACGGGGATCGCCCACGCCGCCTCGATCCAGGCGCGGAGGGCGCCGGTCCGTCCTCCCGGTCCCGAGGCGGTCTGCGTCTGCTGCGGGTCCCAGAGCATCCACGTCGCCTGCCGCATCAGCTTCAGCTTCTCGGTCGGGTGGTGCTCGAGGAAGCGGATGGTGGCCCGCTCGTACAGGCGCATCTGCGCGCACTCGTCGACGCGCAGCCCGGGGATGCCCGGCTCGAACGCCGGGGTGACGCTGGGCGCGCCGGGCAGAGGCGGCACCTCGTCGATCCAGCCGCCGCGCGCGAGCGTCGAGTAGGTGTTGACGTTGTTCGCCTTCCAGAGCGCGTGCGCGTCGGTCGTGATCGTGAAGCAGCCGACCTGGACGTCGTTGCGCACGAGCCACGGCAGCACGACGACGAAGGCGCACGAGAGCAAAACGGCCGACAGCGGCAGCCAGCGCGCGCGCTGGTGCCAGCCGACGTAGACGCACAGCGCCAGCGGCAGCGCCGCGAGCCGCGAGTTGCCGAGGATCGCGAGCCCGGCGACGGCGCCCGTCACGGCCGCGAGCGGCAGCGTGCCGCGGCGGGCGACGAGCAGGACGAGCCCGAAAAGCGCCGCCGCGAGCAGCTGGTCGAGGATCTCGCGGTTGACGTGCACGTCGTGCCAGAGCAGGTACGGGTTGAGCGTCTGGATCAGCGCGGCGACCAGCCCGCCGCGCGGTCCGAGCTCGCGCCGGCCGATCGCCAGCACGAGGAGCGCGGTGCACGCCGCGACCGCGATCTGCGCGCCGCCGACGAGCCACCACGTGCGGTCGAGCCAGTAGAGCGGGATCAGGAACCAGCCGTAGAGCGGCTGCGTGTAGGCGGACGGCACGCCCGGCACGAAGCCGTACGTCCCGGAGGCGAGGAACGTCCGCGCGAAGATGTCGCTCTTCTCGAGGTAGTTGCCGAGGATCGCGCCGCGCTCGTACAGCAGCACGCCGAGCCGCGGCAGGACCGCGGCCGCGAGGACGACCAGGGTCGCCGTGCGTGTCGCTGCGAAGATGCGCACCGTGAAGGCACTTGAACGCTACGCGGTCGTCTCCTGCCACGTCGAGCGTCCGCTCGACGACCGCGTCTGGCAGGCATTCGAGCGGCTGCTCCGCAGGCGGCCGGCAGGCTTCCTCGTCACTCCCTTCCTGCGGCCTCCGCACGCCGGGTCCGGCGAGGACGAGCGCCGCTGGCTCGAGCGCGCCCGGATCGCGGCGTCGCTCGCGCCGCTCGGGCACCACACCCACTGGGGCGGGCCGACGCAGGCGAGACCGCGCACCGAGGACGTCGCCGTCACCGTGCGGCGCGAGGCCGAGTGGCTGCGCGGGCATGGGCTCGAGCCGCGGTACTTCTGCGGCGGCGGCTGGTACCTCGACGCGGAGCTCGCGGCGGCGCTCGCCGAGCTGGGCTACGTCGACTGCACGGCGACCACGTTCGCGCAGCGGTACCTGCCGCCGGGAGCCCCGCGGCTCCAGCTCCACGGCCCGCGGCGGCTCCGGCTCGCAGACGGGGCGACGCTGCTCGAGCTGCCGGCCACCCACTCGCTCGGCATGCTCGCCCGCGCCCTGCCGGTGCTCCGCGGCACGGTGCACGTGCACTTCCACGACTGGGAGCTCGTCGACCGCCGTCGCGCCGCGGCGCTCCGGGTTCTCCTCCGCCTGCTGCGGCTCCGCCGCCGCCCCCTCGACGTCGAGGAGCTGGCCGCCAGCGCGTCGGGCGCGCCGGAGCTCGCGTGGGACGAGGCTACGATCGCGCCGTGACCCAGGGGCTGCTCCCGCCGGTGGAGGACGTGCGGGCCGTGCGCCCGTACTTCCTCGCGCCGTCGCCGCTCCGGACGCTCGCCCGCCGGGTCGCCAGCATCGCCGTGCTCGCGTCGATCGACGTCGCGGGCCTCGTGCTCGGCCTCTACGCCGCGCTCGCGCTGCGCTCGCTGATCTTCGATCCGATGCCGATCCTCTGGGGGCTGCTCTGGGACCACGAGACGAGCTGGCTGCCGTTCCTGATCCTGCTGCTCGTGCTCGTCTTCTGGCGCGCCGGGCTGTACGCGCCGCGGGAGCTGCGCGAGGGCGCCGGGCGCGTCGTGCCGAGCACGTTCCTCGTCGCGCTGCTCGCGCTCGCGTTCGCGATCGGCACCGGGCAGCACTTCACGACGTTCGGGCTCTACGTCGTCGGAGCGATCTTCGTCTCGCTGCTGATCGGCGTCTTCCGCGCGAGCTACGAGCTCGCAACCGGCTCGCTGATGCGCGCGGCGGGGATCCGCCGCCAGGCGCTGCTCGTCGGTGAGCCCGCCGCGCGCGACCACCTGCGCGCGTCGCTGGGCGCCAGCCGCGGCGGCATCGACTACGCGTTCGCCGGCGAGGTCGATCCGGGGCTCGAGGTCGAGCAGGCGCTCGCACACCAGCCGCTCGACGAGCTGATCGTCGCCGACGCGGGCATCGACGAGCGCCGCCTGCTCGAGATCGTCGAGGCGGCGCACCGGCGGGGCGTCAAGGTGCGCATCGCACCGCGCACGACGGAGCTGCTGATCGAGCGCGGCGAGTACGTGCCGGGACAAGGGGTGCCGCTCTTCGAGGTGCGGCCGCCGATCTTCGCCGGGACCCAGTGGGCGGCGAAACGGTCGTTCGACCTCGTCGTCGGCATGCTGATCGTCGTCGTCGGCCTGCCGTTCTGGCTGCTGATCGCGCTCGCGATCGCGTCGACGTCGCGCGGCGGCGTCCTCTACGCCGACCCGCGCATCGGCCTCGGCGAGCACGAGTTCAGAATGCTCAAGTTCCGGACGATGGTCGCCGGCGCCGACCGCCAGAAGGCGGCGCTCGAGGGGGCGAACGAGGCGAGCGGAGCCCTGTTCAAGATCCGCGAGGACCCGCGCGTCACCCCGGTCGGCCGCGTGCTGCGCCGCTTCTCGCTCGACGAGGTGCCGAACGTGCTGAACGTGCTTCGCGGCGAGATGTCCCTCGTCGGCCCGCGCCCGCTGCCGCTGCGCGACTACCGCCGCCTGGAGGAGTGGCACCGGCGCCGGTACAACGTGCTGCCCGGGATGACCGGGCTGTGGCAAGTCGCGGGCCGCAGCGACCTGACGTTCGACGACCTCGTCCGTCTCGACTTCTACTACCTCGAGAACTGGTCGATCTGGCTCGACATCACGATCCTCTTCAAGACGCCGCTCGCCGTCGCGTCGCGGCGCGGAGCCTACTGACGCGTCGCGACCCTACTCGTGACGCCGCGACGGCTTGGGGGCGTCCACCCAGCGTGTGCCCGGCGGCGCGGTCACCGTCACGGACGGTGACCCGTCGGGCGCGAGCGTCCACGCGACCTGGATGTCGCCGCGCGGGGTCGGCACCGTCCCCGACGCGGACGTCAGGTCGCCCGTATGCGGCGTCACCGTGAAGGTCGAGAACCCCGGCGAGGTCGGCTGCACGCCGAGCACCCACTCGGTGAGCGCGGCCGCGGCTCCGGCCGACCAGCCGGCGTCCCACGAGGGCCACTGGTCGGTCGGGCGGCCGCCGAACGGGCCGATCGTCTCCCACATCGTCGATTGCGGCCCGTTCGCGAGCATGTAGCCCCACTCGCGGCGGATCAGGTCGAGCGCCCGCAGGTCGTCGCCGGCGGCGAAGCGCGCGACGACCTCGTAGTACGAGATGAACGGGTAGCAGCGCTCCGACGCCTGCCACCCCCAGGCGGCGTTGTCCCAGGCGTCGGTGTCGACGATCGTGTTGCCGTACGGGCGGGAGTCGTGCCGCCAGAGGTAGTCGAGCGCATCGGCGCGCTGCGGCTCCGTGCCGATCCCGGCGAGGACCGCGAACGCGTTCCCGTCCTGCGGGTGGGTCGTGCGGTCGGTCAGCGTGTCGCCGAACGCGCCTGCGGCGGGGTCCCAGAGCGCCGCGCTCGCGGCGGCGATCTGGTTCGCCAGGCGACTCCACCGCTGCGCCGCCGGCGCGTTGCCGGTCCAGGTGGCGAGGTCGGCGGCGTCGCGGATCGCGACGACGGCCTCGGCGTTGTAGTAGGCGACGACGTTGCCCCGGCGGTGGACGAAGGCGTAGTCGTAGAAGCCGAGGTCGTTGAGCAGCAGGCCGTTCGTGAGCTGGTGCGACCGGTACCAGCCGTCGACGAGGCGCGTGACGTTCGGCCAGAGCTCCCGGGCGAAGGGGACGTCGCCGCTGTAGAGCACGTAGCGGTGCAGAGCCTCGAGCCAGTAGCCGTTGTAGTCGAAGAGGACCATCCACCAGTCGTTGAGCGGCGACGACGGGATCGCCCCGTCGCCGTGCTGGTGGGCGGCGAACCAGCGGAGCATCGCCTGCTGGACGTCGAGATGCGGGGTCGACGCGTCGAAGACGGCGTCGATCACCGACTCGTCGCCGATGTACGGGCAACGGTCGCGGACGGTGCCGTCGAGGATCGCGGCCGTGCCGGCCGGCGTCGCGCACGGCCGCCCCTTCGCGTCGACGGTCTGCCCGCCCGGGGCGAGCATGTCGTCGGCGGTGCGGACGGACGCCTGCCAGATCCGGTTCAGCAGCGGGTCGCTCGACGAGAACGTCCCGTCGGCGAGTGCCGCGCCGCCGAGCGCGAGCGCAGCCGCGATCCCCGCTGCCGCCGCGACGAGCCCCTTTGCCATCGTGCGCATCCTACGGCGCGTTTACAGCGCCGTAACCCCCCTCTGAGACACTTCCGGCGTGCGTGCGCCCCGCATCCTCGCCGTCGCCTCGGCCGTCGACCTCGACTTCCGCTACGGCTGCACGCCCGCCTGGTGGCAGCTCTGGAAGGGCCTCTACGAGGAGGGGGTCGACCTGGTCGTCACCCCGTACCGCGGCCGCGCGGTCGAGTCGCCGTGGTGGCGGACGGCGCCGAACCCGACGTACGTCGAGGGGGAGTCGTTCGCGCGCCTGCGCGACATCGCCGCGCGCGTCAAGGGCGACACGCACCTGCGGCGCGCCGAGGAGAGCCCGGAGGACGGCTTCGGCGACCGGCTCACCCGCGAGGCGGTCTGGCGGTGGGTGACGCCGCGCTGGCGCCGGCACCTCGACCAGCTGGTCGCGCGCGAGCGTCCCGACGCCGTCGTCGTCTTCACCGTGCCGATGGCCCATCTGCGCGGCGTGCCGACGCACCTGCGGCAGCGGCACGGCGTGCCCGTCGTCTTCTACGACGGCGACGTGCCGATGAGCCTGCCGGAGTTCGGCGGCATGGACACCGGCTTCAACTGGTACCACCAGGCCGACCCGTCCGAGTACGACCTGCTGATCTCGAACTCCGAGGGTGGGCTCGAGCGGCTGCGCGAGCTCGGGGCGCGCCGCGCCGAGGCGATCTTCTGGGGCGCCGACCCGGACTTCTTCGCCCCCGCGGCGGTCGAGAAGGAGGTGGACGTCTTCTTCTACGGCTACGGCGACAAGTTCCGGCGGGAGTGGGTGCAGGCGCTCGTCGGCGAGCCGTCGCGCAGCCTTCCCGACGTCGACTTCGCGCTGGGCGGCCGCGACTTCCAGGGCGACGTGGGGCATGCACGGCTGCTCGGCGACATTCCCTTCAACGCCTTCGCACGTGCGATCTCCGCCGCGCGCGTCAACCTGTGCATCACGCGTCGCTCCCACGCCACCGTCTTCGCGTCCTCGTCCTCGCGGCCGTTCGAGCTCGCCTCGGCCGGGGCGGCGATCGTCGCCAACCCCTACGACGGGATCGAGCGGTGGTTCGAGCCGGGCTCGGAGCTGCTCGTCGTGCACGACGCCGCGGAGGCCGTCGACGCCTACCGCGACCTGCTCGGCGACCCCGCGCAGGCGGACGAGCTCGGACGGCGTGCGCGCGAGCGCGTGCTCGACGAGCACACGTACCGCCACCGGGCGCGCCGCCTGCTGGCGCTGCTCGGCCTGCGCGAGGAGGCGCGTGTCGGCTGAGCTTTCAGATCTGCGGCGGATCGCGATCGTGCCGGCGCTGAACGAGGAGCGCAACATCGGCCGCGTGCTCGACGAGCTGCGGGCGCTCGACCCCGGCCTCGACGTCGTCGTCGTCTCCGACGGCTCCGTGGACAGGACCGCGGAGGTGGCGGCGGCGCACGGAGCGCACGTCGTCCGCCTGCCGTTCAACCTCGGCATCGGTGGGGCGGTGCAGACGGGGTTTCGCTACGCGCACGAGCACGGCTACGAGCTCGTCGTCCGCTGCGACGGCGACGGCCAGCATGACCCGGCCGAGCTGCCGAAGGTGCTCGGGCCGGTGCTCGCGGGCCAGGCCGACATCGCCGTCGGCTCGCGCTTCGCGGGCGCGGAGGGCTACCGCTCCTCGGCGACGAGGCGCGTCGGCATCCGCCTGCTCGCCGCGATCGTGTCGACGATCGCGCGCCAGCGCGTGACGGACACGACCTCCGGTTTTCAGGCGCTGAACCGCAAGGCGCTCGAGCTCTTCGCCCAGGACTACCCGCACGACTACCCCGAGGTCGAGGGCATGGTGATGACGATCAAGCACCGTCTCCGCCTCTGCGAGGTGCCGGTGACGATGCGCGAGCGCGAGCACGGCCGCTCATCGATCACGGCGCTCCGCTCGGTGTACTACATGGCGAAGGTGCTGCTCGCCCTCTTCGTCGGGCTCTTCCGGCGCCGCGTCGTCCCGCTGGAGGACGTGTGATCGCGGCCGGGACGCCGCTGAAGGTCTCGCTCGCGGCGACCGCGGCGTCGGTGGTGCTCGTGCTCGTCGTCTTCGAGCTGATCCGCTCGCGCCGGCTGCGGGAGCGCTACGCGCTGCTCTGGCTGGTCACGGGCCTCGTCCTGGTCGTGCTCTCGGCGTGGCGGGGCGGCCTGAACACGATCGCGGCCTGGCTGGGCGTGCGCGGCTACCCGCCCGCGGTGCTGTTCGCCGTCGGCCTGCTGTTCGTGATTCTCGTCCTGCTGCACTACTCGACGGTGATCTCGAGGCTCGCCGACCAGAACGTCGTGCTCGCACAGCGGCTCGCGCTGCTCGAGACGAAGCTGGACGAGCGCGAGCGTTCCCGCTAGGGAACGGTCACCGGCGGCCCGATCAGGATCAGATCTCCCGTGCCGGGCACGTCCCTGTAGCCGACGGTCGCGCCGATCCGGTAGGTCGCGCGGCCCGCCGGCACGAGCGCGGAGGTCGAACGGGTGACCGCGACCTGCGTGAGGGTCCAGAGCACGCACTCGTTCACGCCCTGCGTCGGGGGCGTGCAGCCGGAGGTGCCGGTCGGGACCGCGAGGACGACGTACCAGACCCGGGCGCCGCCGCTGGCGACCGGTCGCCAGGTCAGCGCGACGCCTCCCGGCGCGGCGGTGGCGTGGGCCGTCAGGCGGCTCGAGATCGGCATCACCGTCTGCGCCTGGAACGCGCGGGCGAGGCGCGGCGTGCGCGGAACGGCGGCCCCGGCGACCACCGCGAGCGGTACCAGGGCGGTCGCGACGACGAGCGCCGCGAGCGCGGCGCGCGGCACCGGCCGGGCGGCGCGGGTGACGAGCGGGGCGAACCGGCGCGCGCCGCGCGGCACCAGGAAGGCGCACGAGGCCGCGAGCAGCACGTAGGCCGGCAGCCCGGGCTCGGTCAGCCGGAAGTACGAGAGGCTCGTGATGCTCGACTGCGTGCTGCTGCCCTTGACCACGCCGTAGGCGGCGAACCAGAGGACGAGGAAGAGGCCCCTGGCGCGGTCCCGCCTGATCGCCCCGACCGCGCCCGCGACGGCGAGGAACTCGAGCAGGCGCATGCTCCAGAACCGCGCGTCGAGGTCGTGGAACTCCTGGCCGAGGTAGTGCGGATCCCACGGGAGGTAGTGGAGGGGCGAGGCCGCGAGCAGCGGCCGTCCGGGGCCGAGCGCCTCGCGCGCGGGCGCGTACGCGCCGGCGGGCAGGTGGCCGAGGCCGCGGAGCTTCCAGAGCAGCAGCGTCAGCAGCGCCGGCGCGGTCGCCGCCGCTGCGGCGGCCAGCGCCCGCTGCCGCCGGGCGGCGACGAGCAGGAGGAGCGCGGCCGGCACGAAGAAGCCGTTCGCGGGCTTGAGGCCGATCAGCAGGCCCAGCAGGAGTCCGGCGAGGACGCCGTCGGCCGTCCGGCCGGTGTCCGCCGCTCGCAGCGCCGCCCAGGCGCACGCCAGCACGACGACGAGCGAGGGGAAGTCCGCCATGTTGGTGAACCCGTACCAGTGCGGCACGAGGAAGACCTGCACGAACTCTGAGCGGTAGCCGGGCTGGAGCCCCCAGACGAAGAGGAGCGGCGCAACCACCCAGAACAGGGTCGCCCACGCCGCGAACGTCCGGCCGAAGAGGCGGTCGGCGACCGCCCACACGAGCAAGGTGGCGAGCGGCACCAGCACGAGCGCCTGGAGCAGCACGATCACCGGCAGGCCCTGCGCGAGCGTCACCCCGGTGACCGGCGGCACCCACGCGTAGAGGACGGGGAGGGCCCAGCTGATGTAGGCCTGCGGCAGGAGGAAGTGCGCGACCGACCACTGGTCGGCCCAGTACTCCGTGGCGTCGCCACCCGAGTACCAGACCCAGCCGTTGTGCGGCGTCGAGAATGCGAAGCCGAGCGCGAGCGCGACCTGGACGAGGCAGAGCGGGATCAGGAGGGCGGCGGGCCTGATGTTCGCGATCCGCGAGGCGAGCCCCCGGGCGCCGAGCGCGATGCTCCTAGCGACGGCTGGGCGCATCCGCGGTCGACTGGTACCACGCGACGGTCCGGGCGAGGCCCTCGCGCAACGGCGTCCGGGCCTCGAAGCCGAAGAGCTCCCGCGCCCGCGACGCGTCGAGCTGCCGCCGCGGCTGGCCGTTCGGCATCGACGTGTCCCAGACGATCTCGCCGTCGAAGCCCGTCGCCTCGGCGACCGTCTCCGCGAGCTCGCGGATCGACGTCTCGACGCCGGTGCCGAGGTTGACGGGGTCCGGCCCGTCGTAGCGCTCGGCGGCGAGCAGGAGCCCCTCGGCGCAGTCGTCGACGTACAGGAACTCGCGCGTCGGCGACCCGTCGCCCCAGAGCACCACGGATTCATCCGCCTCGTTCATCTTCCGGATCAGCGCCGGGATCACGTGCGACGTCTCGAGGTCGAAGTTGTCGCGCGGCCCGTAGAGGTTCGCGGGCAGCAGGTAGATCGCGTCGAGCCCGTACTGCTCGCGGTACGCCTGGGCGCCGACCAGCACCGACTTCTTCGCGACGCCGTAGGGCGCGTTCGTCTCCTCGGGGTAGCCGTTCCAGAGGTCGTCCTCGCGGAACGGCGTCGGCGTGAACTTCGGATAGGCGCAGACCGTGCCGACGAAGACGACCTTGGCGACGCCGTGCAGGCGCGAGAGCTCGAGCACGTGCGCGCCCATCATCAGGTTCGCGTACCAGTAGCGGCCGGGGTTGGCGCGGTTCGCGCCGATGCCGCCCACCTCCGCGGCGAGGTGGAACACGAGCTCCGGCCGCGCCTCCTCGAACGCGCGCTGCGCGTCCTCCCAGCGCGTCAGGTCGACGTCGCGCCGGCGCGGCACGTGGACGTCGTCGCCGCGCTGCTCGAGCCGCTCCACGAGGTGCGACCCGAGGAATCCTGCGCCACCTGTGACCAGGACGCGCGTCACCGCTGCGCGGCGCGCTCCGCCGTCAGCCAGTCGACGCGGCCGAGCCACCGGTCGCGGTTCTCGGCGTACCACGTGATCGTGCGCAGGACGCCCTCCTCCCACGAGACGCGCGGCTCCCACCCCGTCTCGCGGTTCAGCTTGTCGTAGCCGACGCGTAGCGCCAGCACGTCCGTGACGCCGGGGCGCAGCCGCTTCTCGCTCGTGACGACGTGACGGTCGTCGGGCCAGAAGCCGTGCTCCGCGCCGGTGTCGAGGATCAGCTGCGACCAGTCGCGCATCGAGATGTTCCTGCCCTGCCCGTAGACGTAGAGGTCGCCGGGGACGCCGTGCGCCGCGACCGTCAGGTGCCCGCGCACGCCGTCCGTCGTGAAGCAGAAGTCGCGCAACGGCTCGAGCGCGCCGAGCTCGACCGCCGGGCGGGTCAGCGCCTGCGTGATGATCGTTCCCGTCACGTAGCGCGGGTTCTGGCGCGGGCCGTAGTTGTTGAACATCCGGGTGACGACGCCGGGGACGCCGTACGCGTCGTGGTAGTTCATCGTCAGGAAGTCCGCGGCGACCTTCGCCGTCGCGTAGATCGACTTCGGGTTGATCGGCGAGCGCTCGTGGAGGATCAGGCTGCCCTCCTCGTCGTAGTCGTGGTGGTGCGCCACCGACTCGCGGACGTTGCCGTACTCCTCCGACGTGCCGGCCGTGTCGAACTTCTCCAGCTCGACGCCGTGGTCGACGACCGACTGCAGCAGGTTGAGCGTGCCGATCGTGTTCGCCATCACCGTCTCGTACGGACGGTGCCACGACTCGCCGACGTGTGCCTGGGCGCCGAGGTGGAAGACGTACGGCCGCTCGGACGCCTGCGCCAGCTCGCGCATCAGGTAGTCGATCGACGTCTTGTCGGTCAGGTCGGCGAAGACGACGCGCAGCCGCTCGCGCAGGTGGCCGATGTTGTTGAGCGCGCCGGACGAGGTGGCGCGCACGAACGCGATCACGTTCGCGTCGAGGTGGACGAGCGCCTCGGTCAGGTGCGAGCCCATGAAGCCGTCCGCCCCGGTGACGAGCACCGTTCGGCCGGCGTAGGCGTCACCGTACTCCGCGCGCAGCGCGTCGAGCTCGCCGCTGCGCCACGTGGCGGTATCGTCGCCGGGCACGGATGCAGAGTAGTCGTTCACGCGGTCGGGGGACTGTGTCGAGCGGGATCCTGACGGGCGTCTCGACCGCGGCCGTGAGCGGTTCCGCCGCGGTGCTGGGCGTCATTCTCTCCCGCAAATTTGGGCACGGCGTTAAGACGGACGGCTTCTTCGCCGCCTACGTCCTCTACCTCGCCCTCGTCCTGGTCGCGAGCTCCGTGCGCGTGATCGTGCTGCCGCGGTTCGCCGCCGCGCAGGCGGAGGGCCGGCTCGAGCGGGAGGTCGGGTCGTGGGCCGCCGCCCTGACGGCGCCGCTCCTGGCCTGCGTCGTCGTCGCGGTCGCCTGGCCGCACGGCGTCGCGTCCGCGCTGACGTCCAACGCCGAGGCGCGCGGCTATGCCGCCCAGCTGCTGCCGTGGCTCGTCCCGTCGGCGGTCGCGCAGGTCTACGGGGGCCTCGTCGCGAGCGCGCTCGCCGCGCGCGACGACTACCGCTGGGCCGCGTACGGGTTCGCGGCCGGCTCGCTCGCCGGCGTCGGGCTGACGGTCGCGCTGCTCGGCCACGGTGTCGTCGCGTTCGGCTGGGGGCTGGCCCTGAACGGCGCGCTCTCCCTGGCGATACCGCTCGCGCCGCTTGTGTGGCGCCGCCGCGTCGGCCGGCCCGGCGGACGAGCGTGGGGCCGGCTCGCGGAGCTCGGCGAGGGAGTGTCCCTGCCGCTCGCGCTCCAGCTCCTCTACGCCGTCGGCTACCGCTTCGCCTCGGGCCTCGGCGCGGGCCGCGCGACCACCTTCTCGTACGCGTACCTGATCGCCGCCTTCCTCGTCGCCGTGACGGCCGCGTCGACGGCCCTCGTGGCGACCGTCCCCTTCGCGCGCGAGGGCTCGTCGCCCGAGCGCGTCACGCGCCACGTCGTCGCGATCTCGTGGCTGTCGCTCGTCCTCGTCGCCGCCGCCGCCGGGGTCTTCGCGCTCGCCGGTGGGGGCGTCGTCCGGCACGTGCTGGGCTCGAGCTACGGCGGCGGCACGGGCAGCGAGCTCGGCCGGCTGGTCGTCTACCTGGCGCCGTGGATGGTCGCGTCGGTGGCGCTGACGGTCACGTACCCGCTCGTCTTCGTCCGCGGCCGGGCGCGCTGGCTGCCGGTGCTCGCCGTGGCCGCCTTCGGGCTCCAGGTGCTGGTCGAGTGGGGCGGCCGCGCCGCCTTCGGCCTGGCCGGGATCGCCGGCGCGCTCGCGCTGACGACGGCGGTCGTGCTCGCCGTGCTGCTGGCCGCGCTCGGCGCGCTGGGGCCGGTCGCGCGCGGTACCGCTGCGGCGTCGCTCGCCTGCGGCGGGCTGGCCGCGCTCGCCTTCGGCCTGCCGCGCATCGTCCTCGGCCCGTATTCGGCGGCGACGGTCGGGCTCGTCGCCTATTGCGTCGTGCTCGCACTGTGGCGCCCCGCCGGGCTCCGGCACGCGTGGTCCTACGTGCACGCGTTGCAGTAGCGTGGCCGCCGTGCGCAGCCGCCTGAAGGAGCTGGTCCGGCGCGCCGGGCGCACCGCGGCCGGCAAGAACCTGATCCACGCCGCCGTGCTCCGCGACCCGGCGGAGCTCCGCTTCCGTCGCGTCGAGCGCTGGCCCGACCGGATGCGCGGCTTCGAGGACCTCGCGTTCCTGTTCTCGTCGAACCAGCTCAACCACGGCGTCGTCTCGCTCCAGATCGACGAGGCGGCGCTGCTCTACCGCCTCGCGCGCGACGTCGAGCGCGGCCC
>CAZBYA010000005.1:0-74100 GCA_964496175.1 uncultured Gaiellales bacterium
GGCTTGCGGTCGGTGACGTGCCCGAGCTCGATCTTCACGCAGGCGATGCTAGACCGTCGGAGGCGCGCTCACCGCGCCGACCACCACACCCAGATCGACGTGCCGTCGTCGCGGGCTGCCGCTGCAAGCCGCCGAAGTCGCGCAACGACGGCGCGGGCGTCGGCGTACGTCCAGCCCGCACGAAGCAGCTCCTCCGTGTCGCTCCACCGCTCCGCCGTCGAGGCGACGTCAGCCGACGCGAGGAAGTCGCGCATTGCCGTCGGGAGACGGAAGACGCCGGCGTCGCCGCGAGTGCTCCGGCGCGCCGTGGCGGACGCTTCCTCGACGAGCGCCTCGAACTCGCCGGCGACCAGGATGTGTCCGAGCCGGGCGACCACGGCAGGGGTCATCAGCTTCGCGTCGACGCCGACGAAGGCGCCTGCGGGCCCTCGCTCGACCAGCATCTCGTCGACGGCCGCATCCGGCGCCGCGAAGAAGCCCTCGGCGGGGAAGACGAGCTCGTCGACGCTGCGCCGGCGGGCTCGACGCCTCCGCCGCCGCTCGGCGAAGACGGCGCCGACGAACGCCACGGCGAGCAGGACGAAGTACGGGTCGACGGCGCCCACGACGAGCGCTACGAGCGGATCGCGGCGAGCACCTCGTCGCGCTTCGCGTCCATCAGCTCCTGCGAGCGCGCCTCCAGGTTCAGGCGAAGCAGCGGCTCGGTGTTCGACGGGCGCACGTTGAAGTGCCAGTCGTCCGCCTCGACCGAGAGGCCGTCGAGGTGCGAGACGCGACCCTCGGGGCCGAACCGCTCCTCGAGCTCCCGCAGCTTCGCGGCGACGTCGGCGACCGGCGTGTTCAGCTCGCCCGTGATGAAGTAGCGCGCGCGCAGCGGCGCCAGCACCTCGCTCAGGCGGCCGCGCCTCGACACGAGCTCCGCCATCAGCAGGAACGGCACCGTGCCCGAGTCGGCCTGCGAGAAGTCGCGGAAGTAGTAGTGGGCCGACACCTCGCCCCCGAACACCGCGCTCTCCTCCCGCATGCGCTGCTTGATGAACGCGTGCCCGACGCGGTTCACGAGCGGGACGCCGCCGGCGGCCTCGATCGCCTCCGGCACCGCCCACGACGCGCGCACGTCGTAGATCACCTTGCCGCCCGGCTCGCGCTCCAGGATCTGCTCGGCGAACAGCGCCGTCGTGAAGTCGCCCGGCACGAATTCCCCGGCATCGTCGACGAAGAAGCACCGGTCTGCGTCGCCGTCGAACGCCACGCCGAAGTCCGCGCCCTCCTCCCGGGTCTTCCGGACGATGAACTCGCGGTTCTCGGGCAGCAGCGGGTTCGGCTCGTGGTTCGGGAACGACCCGTCCGGCTCGAAGTAGCACCGGACGACCTCGAGCATCGGCAGCCGCTCGAGCACCGGCGGCAGCATCGCGCCGGCCATCCCGTTCGCCGCGTCGATCACGACCCGCAGGGGGCGCAGCGCGTCGACGTCGACGAAGGAGAGCACGCGCTCGACGAACGCGTCCCAGACGTCCTCGCGCCGCACCGTGCCGCGCGTCGCCTCCCGCCAGTCTCCGGCGAGGGCGCGGTCACGGACGTCGAGCAGGCCCGACTCGCCGCCGACCGGAAGTGCGCCGCGTCGCACGACCTTCATCCCGGTGTACTGCTTCGGGTTGTGCGAGGCGGTGACCATCACGCCGCCGTCGAGCCCGAGCTCCCCGACCGCGAAGTAGAGCATCTCGGTGCCGACCAGCCCGAGGTCGAGCACCTCCGCGCCGCCGTCCGCTGCGCCCTCGATCACCGCGTGCGCCATCGAGGGCGCGGAGAGGCGCATGTCCCGCCCGACCGCGAGCCGCTCGGGCCGGAACTCGTCGACGTACGCGCGCCCGACCGCGTACGCGCCGGCCTCGTCGAGCTCGGCCGGGTAGATGCCGCGGACGTCGTACGCCTTGAAGACCTTCGGGTCGAGCACGAACCCGAGCCTATCTAGGCCTCGAGGATGGCCTTGATGGTGTCGGTCGACTCGGCGGTGGGCGACTCCGAGATCACCGTTGCGGGCCGCTCGTGGAGCAGCAGCGCCTCACGCAGCGGCTCCGCCCGCAGCGTCCCCTCGCCGTACGGCAGGTGCTTCGTCTCGTTCCGGTTCGCGTACTGGATGTCCGAGAAGTGGATGTGGAACGGTGCGCCGGGCTCGATCACCGCGTCCGCCTGCGCGAGCGCGGCCGCGAACGGCTCGACCGTTGTGAACGCGCCGTCGGAGGTCGCGTGCATGTGCGCGAAGTCGAGCACCGGTCGCACCCAGTCGAGGCGCGATGCGATCTCGCAGACGTCGTCGAGCGACCCGAGCTCGCGCACCCGGCCCATCACCTCGATCCCGAACGGCACCGCGCGCCCCTTCTGCTCGAGTCGCGTGCGCAGCTCGCCGAGCTGCTCCACGACCGCGTCGATCGCGGCCTCCCGCGTGCGGCCGAGCAGGAAGCCGGGATGGAAGACGACCAGCTCCGCCCCCGCCGCCTGCGCGATCCCGGCCGAGTGGTCGAGCATGCCGACGGCCATGTTCAGCTTGCGCCCGCGCTCCGCGTGCCCCATGAAGCCGGCGATCGGCGCGTGCACCGAGAGCGCGATGTCCTGCTCGCGGCACAGCGCCCCCAGCGCCGCCGCGAAGTCGTAGTCCATCCAGAAGCCGCCCTCGAAGTCGATCTCGCACGCCGAGAGCCCGCGCTCGGCGAGCGCCTCGACGGCGGCTTCGGGGGAGTCCCGGGACGGGACGCGCGCAGGGCCGAAATGGAGCACCGAACCGAGGGTACCGGCCCGCCGGCCGGGGTCCGTCCGACGCGGCTCCTACCCTTGCCGGCATGGCCGGACCGACCCGCATCGACCTCCTCGAACTCGACATCGACCTGCGCCTCGCCGACCTCTGGCGCGAGGCCGCCGGCATCGGCGAGTGGTCGCTGGACGTCGTGGCGGCGTTCATGCGGGCCGCCTACGGCAAGGGCTACTGCGACGCCCTGACCGAGGACGCCCCGGGCTCGCTCTGCGCCGACCACGGCTACCGCGTGCCCGCCCGCAGGCCGGAGCCCGCCTCCAGCTAGCCGGGTACACTCCGGCCCGTGCCCACGCGCAGCCCTGCGCGGCTGATCGTCGCCCTCGCCGTCGCGGCCGTCCTCGCCGTCTTCCTCGTCTACACGGCGATCGCGGGCAACTCGACGCCGCAGCTCAAGCCCAGCCAGCTCGCCGGCCGCCTCGGCCGTGTGAACGTCGAGGGCGTCGTCACCGGCCGCATCGTCGGCGACCCGCACTCGGCCCAGGGGATGCGCTTCTCGGTGCGCGACATCGGCGCCCCGACCGGCGCGCGGGCGGTGCCCGTCGTGTACCACGGCGACCAGCCGGGCGGGCTCTTCGCCGTCGGCCGCGCAGTCGTCGTCTCGGGCTCGTACGCGAACGGGCGGCTCGCGGGCAGCGGCATCATGACGAAGTGCCCGTCGAAGTACACGCCCGCCGCGCCGGCCGCGTAGATGGCTGAGCTGGGCCGGGCGGCGCTCGTCGTCAGCCTCGGGCTGTCGTTCTACGCGCTCGTCGCCGGCGCCGCCGCGGCCGTGCGGAACCGCCGGCGCCTCGCGACCTCCGCCCGCAACGCGCTGATCGCCGCATTCGGCTCGACGCTCGTCGCAGCCGCCGTGCTCGCGAGCGCGCTCGTCCGCCACGACTTCTCCTTCACGTACGTCGCGACGCACACGAACCGGACGCTGCCGACGCTCTACTCGCTGAGTGCGTTCTGGGGCGGCCAGGAGGGCTCGCTGCTGCTCTGGCTGCTCGTGCTGACCGGGTACGGCGCGCTCGCGGTGATGGTGAACCGCCGCCTCCTGCGCGACCTCGTCGCGTGGGTCGTACCGGTGCTGGGCGGCCTCGCGTCCTTCTTCGCGTTCGTCCTCGTCGCCGTCGCCAGCCCGTTCGACACGCAGACGGCCCCGCTCGACGGGGCGGGGCTGACGCCGAGCCTCCAGAACCCGTACATGGTCGCGCACCCGCCGATGCTCTACCTCGGCTACGTCGGCCTGTCGATCCCGTTCGCGTTCGCCGCGGGCGCGCTGCTCTCCGGCCGCACCGACGAGCGCTGGATCGTCGCCACCCGCCGCTGGACGCTCGCCGCGTGGACGTTCCTCGGCTTCGGGCAGCTGCTCGGCGCGCACTGGGCGTACACCGAGGTCGGCTGGGGCGGCTACTACGGCTGGGACCCCGTCGAGAACGCCGCGCTGATGCCGTGGCTCGCGGCGACCGCGTTCCTGCACTCGGTGATGATCCAGGAGCGCAAGGGCATGCTGAAGGTCTGGAACATGGTGCTCGTCGCGCTCGCGTTCGAGCTCTCGCTGTTCGGCACGTTCCTGACCCGGTCGGGCGTCGTCAACTCGATCCACTCGTTCGCCAAGAGCCCGATCGGCGGCTGGTTCCTCTCGATGGTGGTGATCTCGTCGCTGTTCTCGCTGGCGCTGATCATGTGGCGGCTGCCCCTCCTGAAGGCGCGGACGAAGCTCGAGTCGGCGCTGTCGCGCGAGGCGACGTTCCTCTACAACAACCTGCTGCTCGTCGCGCTCTGCCTGACGGTGCTGTGGGGCGTGCTCTTCCCGATCGTCACGCAGCTCGTGAAGGGCGAGACGCGGACGATCGGACGGCCCTACTACGACTTCTTCCTGCGGACGTTCGGTCTGCCGCTGCTCCTGCTGATGGGGATCGGCCCGCTGATCGCGTGGCGCCGGACGAGCGTCCGCGCACTCGCGCGCACCCTCGCGTGGCCGCTCGCGGTCACGATCGCCTGCGGTGTCGCGCTCGCCGCGGCGGGCGCCGGCTCGTCGAGAGTAGGGCTGATCGCGTACACGTTCTGCGCGTTCGTGCTGGCGACGGTCGTGCTCGAGCTCGTGCGCGGGACCCGCGCCACCGGCTCGCTGCTCCAGCTCGTCGCGCGCAACCGGCGACGCTACGGCGGCTACGTCGTCCATGCGGCGATCGTGCTGCTCGCGATCGGGATCGCCGGCGACGGCGCCTACGGCCGCACGACCGAGCAGGCGCTCCGGCCGGGACAGAGCATGGCGATCCCCGGCTACACGCTCACCTACCGGGGCGTCGTCCACCCGCCCAACCAGAACGCGTACGAGACGCGTGCGGTGCTCAGCGTGCGCGGCCGCTGGAACGGGACGCTCCTCTCCGGCAACGACCAGTTCAACGGCAGCTCGATCGAGCCGTCGAATCCTGCCGTCGGGATCAAGACGGACTGGCTGCGGGCGGAGGACCTCTACGTGATCGCGAACGACTTCCGGCCGGACGGCACCGTGTACTTCAAGGTGCTCGTGCACCCGCTGATCAACTTCATCTGGATCGCCGGCATCGTGTTCCTGCTCGGCTCCGGCGTCGCGATGTGGCCGGACGCGCGCGAGCAGCGGCGCCTGGTGACGCGGCTCGCACCCGCGCGCGCGTGAGCTCGCTCGCCCTCGTGCTGGCCGTCGCCGTCGCGGTCGGCGCCGTGCTGCTCGTGGCACTGCCGTTCCTCCGCGAGCCGCAGGCGGCCGACGACCGGCTCGACGCGCCCGGGGAGGAGGAAGAACGGCGCCTGCTGCTGGTCGAGGAGCGCGACCGGGCGCTGGGCGCGCTCAAGGAGCTCGAGTTCGACCACCGCACGGGCAAGATCCTCGACGAGGACTACCGCGCGCTCGTCGGCCCGCTGCGGCAGCAGGCCGCGCAGGCGCTGCGCGCGCTCGACGCCGATCGGCGCTACGGTCCCGGGATGAGCGCCTTCGAGACTCCCGACCTGCCCGGCGAGCCGGCGCCGCCGCCCGACGAGGGCACGCCTCCCGTCCCGCCGCCGGTCCAGGAGCCGTACCCGCCGCCGGACGAGGCGACGCCGCCGAGCCAGCCGCTCGTGCCCGAGCCCGGCTCGGACTAGCGGTTCACCAGCGGTACCAGCGCGCGCCGCTCGCGCCGCGCACGAAGAACCCGATCAGCCAGAGCAGGGCGAGGACGATCGCCACCCAGATCAGGAACTTCACGACGGCGAAGCCGAGGATGAAGAGGGCGATCACGATCAGCAGTGCGAGTAGCAGGACAGGCATTCGACAGTTCGCTCCTTGGTGTCAGTGGACGAGCGCCGTTCTGCCCCGCACACCTCGGCCGTAACCGTCCGCGGCCCGGCGTCGTTTACAGATTGTAAGTGGTAAAGACGCGTGGGCGATCGCGTCTGCCACTGCGAAGTCGTCTCCCGACGAGCGGGCGCCTCCCCCCGGGGCGCCCGTTTTTTTCTGCGCGGGGGAGCACCTTCGGTTCTCCCCCGCGGGCCCCCTCTCCGACACGTGGCACCTCGCAGCGGGCGAGCACGGGCAAAGCCCGCACTCGCGTCACAGCGCCGTGCACCTGCGACTCAAGCGAGTCGCCTGAGCCTGAGGTCCGGCGCGCCGACACGGAAGAACTCTCCGCTCGAAGGCGGAGCGTGGCTGATCGCCTCGTGCGATCTGCGAATGCTGGACTCGATCGCCGCAGTCGGAACCGAGTTCACCGCTGCAGCTGCCTGGCTGGTCGTGCGACGCATACCGGCGGCAGCCACCATGCGTTCGTAGCGGGCATCACCGCGGGGCCCTAGAGGCCGACGGCCTGCGCGAGCAGGAAGACGTTCAGGGCGACGATCGTCGCCGCGACGACGGCGGCGACGGCCGTCGTCGCCGCGCGGTTGACGAGCGCGCCCATCACGTCGCGCCGGGCGGTGAAGACCACGAGCGGGACGAGGGCGAACGGGATCCCGAACGAGAGCACGACCTGCGAGAGGACGAGCGTCCGCGACGCGTCGACGCCGAGGCCGATCACCACGAACGCCGGCGCCATCGTCACCAGCCGGCGGAGCGCGAGCGGGATCTGCCGCCGCACGAAGCCCTGCATCACCACCTGCCCCGAGAGGGTGCCGACGGCAGAGCTCGAGAGGCCCGAGGCGATCAGCGCGAGCGCGAACAGCGCGCTGGAGGCGCCGCCGAGGATCGGCTCGAGCGTCCGGTGCGCTCCCACCAGCGAGTCGACGTTCTCGAGTCCCTTGCGGAAGAACGTCGCCGCCGCCATCACGAGCATGGCGACGTTGATCGCGCCGGCGATCGTCATCGCGATCACGACGTCGATGCGCGTGTAGCGCAGCAGCGTCTGCGCGTCCTCGTCCGTCTCCGGGACGAGGCGGTCCTGCGTCAGCGCGGAGTGGAGGTAGATGACGTGCGGCATGACGGTGGCGCCGAGGATGCCGACGGACAACAGCACGGCCTCGCGGTTGCCGAACGCGGGGTCGACCGCGTGTGTGAGCACCGCCCCGTAGTCGGGGTGCGCGAAGGCGAGCTCCGCGAGGTACGAGACGCCGATCACGCCGACGAGCGTCGCGATCAGCGCCTCGAACGGGCGCAGGCCGAACCGCTGGAGCTCGAGGATCGCGAACGCCGCGACGCCGGCGACGAGGGCGGACGGGAACAGCCCGAGCCCGGTCAGCAGCGAGATCCCGATCGCGGCGCCGAGGAACTCGGCGAGGTCGGTCGCCATCGCGATCACCTCCGCCTGCACCCACAGCAGCGCCACGGCGCGGCGAGGCAACCGGTCGCGGCAGACCTCCGGGAGGTTCTGTCCCGTCGCGATCCCGAGCTTCGCGGACAGCGTCTGGATCAGCATCGCGAGCAGGTTCGCGAGCACGATCACCCAGACGAGCCGGTAGCCGAACTTCGACCCGCCGGCGACGTTGGTCGCGAAGTTGCCCGGGTCGATGTACGCGACGCAGGCGATGAAGGCCGGCCCGAGGAAGGGGAGGATGCGGAAGCGCGTGCGGTGGAGGGCCTCGTCGACGGTGCGGAGGCCGGCCGGCAGCTCCTGCCCGACGCGGGACGCGATCACCCCGGAAAGTTTAGCCGTGACTAAATCTGCCGCAGCAGGCGCAGGTCCGGCAGGTTCCGGTAGCGCTCCCCGAGCTCGAAGCCGTAGCCGACGAAGAACTCGTCCGGGATCGTGAAGCCCACGTAGCGCACCGGCAGGTCGTCCACGAGCCGGCGGTAGGGCCGGTCGAAGAGGGTCGCGATGCAGAGCGAGGCGGGCCGGCGGATCGCCAGCGACCGCACGAGGTAGTGCATCGTCATGCCGGTGTCGATCACCGCGTCGATCAGCACCACGTCGCGCCCATCGATCTCGGTGTCGAGGTCCTTGAGGAAGCGGATGCCGTCGCCGCCCTGCCCATAGCCGGCCAGCTCGACGAAGTCGAGCTCGTGGTGGATCTCGAGGTTGCGGGAGAGGTCGCAGACGAAGGGAATGCAGGCCTTCAGCGAGCCGACGAGCAGCGGCTCCCGGCCGGCGTAGTCGCGGTCGAGCTCGGCCCCCAGCTCGCGGACGCGCGCGCCGATCTCCTCGGCGGCGAGGAAGACCTCGCCGATGCGCTCGTCGCGGGCGGCCAGGGTGCTCAGGACGCCTTCCGCAGGCCGTACCGGGCCGCCAGGCGTTCGAAGTCGCGCTCGTAGAAGAGCTTGATCTTGACGTCGGGGTAGAGCTGCCGCAGCTTGCGCAGCTTCCGGTTCTTCCGCGTGACCAGCGACTGCTTCATCACGGTCACCTCCAGGTAGAGATCCTGCTCCGGGAGGTAGAAGTCCGGCGTGAACGCCTCGGTGACGCGACCCTCCGCGTCGCGCTCGAGGACGAACGTGGTCGGCTCGTACTGCCAGGGGATGCCGTGCCAGTCGAGCACCTTGGCGTACTCGAGTTCCGCGGGGTTGGCGAAGCGCGGCGGTTCTGCACCGCAATATGCCTGGAAAACAGGCGTTTCCGGCACCACTTCAGCCAGGGTAGCAGCGGCCTCGGATGCTCTAGAGTCACCGCGGTGCCCTCGACGATCGCCCATCTCTCCGATCTCCATTGCGGCGAACCTCACTTCGTACCGGACCTCCTGGAACGAGCGATTGCCGAGATCAACGACGTCAAACCAGAAATCGTCATTTGCACCGGCGACTTGACCACCTTCGGGTTCAAGGCGGAGTACGCCGAGGCGAAGCGCTACCTCGACCGGATCGAGTGCGAGTCGCTCGTCGTCGTCCCGGGCAATCACGACTCGCGGAACGTCGGCTACGTCCACTTCGAGGAGCACTTCGGCGCCCGCTCGTCGGTGCTGCGCAAGGGCGGCGTGACCGTGGTGGCGGTCGACTCGACCGAGCCCGACCTCGACCACGGGCAGATCGGCCGCGGCCGCTACGGGTGGATCGAGGAGCAGTTCGCGGCCGAGCCGTCGGAGCTCAAGGTCTTCGTGCTGCACCACCACCTGCTGCCGATCCCCGGCACCGGGCGGGAGCGGAACGTCGTCTACGACGCCGGCGACGCGCTCGAATGCCTGCAGCGCGCCGGCGCCCACCTGGTGCTCTCCGGCCACAAGCACGTGCCGTACGCGTGGAAGCTGGAGAACCTCTTCGTGGTCAACGCGGGGACGGTCTCGACCCTGCGCCTGCGCGGTCACACGCGTCCCTGTTACAACCTGATCGAGGTCTCGGGCACGCACGTGGCCGTCTGGCGCCGCTACCCGTTCCACGGGCAGGAGCGGATCATCCAGTTCGACGTCGCGACCGGCGAGTACGAGAAGTACACGGGCCGGATCGAGTCGGAGGTGACGGCGAAGCGGTGACGCGAGCCGTTGCCCTTGTCGACGGGGAGCACTACCCGCCGGTGGTGCGCGAGGCGCTGGCGGCGCTGCCGTACGAGTGGGTGGGCGCGATCCTCGTCGGCGGGACGGAGAAGCTGCGCGGAAAGCTCGACTACGGCGTCCCGCTCGTCGACGGCTTCGGCGACGCGGAGGTGGTGGTGGACGTCTCGGACGAGCCGGTGCTCGGCCCGGCGGAGCGGTTCCGCTGGGCCTCGCGAGCGCTCGCCGCCGGGCTGCCGTACGTGGGCGCCGACTTCCGCTTCGACCCGCCCGAGCTGGCGCTGTTCGAGCTGCCGTCGGTCGCCGTGATCGGCACCGGCAAGCGCGTCGGCAAGACCGCCGTCGCCGTCCACCTGGCGCGGCTGTACGCGCGCGACCGGTCGGTCGTCGTCGTCTCGATGGGGCGCGGCGGCCCCGCCGAGCCGGAGCTCGTCGCGACGCCGCCGACGCTCGAGCAGCTCGTTGAGCGCTCGCGCGCCGGCGGCCACGCCGCGTCCGACCACCTCGAGACGGCGCTGCTCGCGGGCGTGCCGACGATCGGCTGCCGGCGCGCCGGCGGCGGGCTCGCGGGCGCCGTCCTCACCTCGAACCTCGCGGCCGGCGCCCGGCTGGCGGCGGAGCTGCGTCCCGACGTGGTCGTGTTCGACTCGAGCGGCGCCGCGATCCCCCCGGTCGCCGTCGACCGCCGCGTGCTGGTCACCGGCCGCGGCCGCGACGCCGACGGCTACCTGAACACGTACCGCCGGCTGATCTCCGACGTCGTCGTCGCCGACCCGGAGCTGCGCCTCCGGCCGACGGGGCCGCTCGAGGGCCGCGTCGCCGTCTTCACCGCGGGCGCGACCGACGTCGCACACCTCGACGCCGACGTCGTCCACGTTTCGACGAGCCTCGCCGACCGCGAGGCGCTCCGCCGCGACCTGGTCGACGCCGACACGTACCTCGTCGAGCTGAAGGCCGCCGCGGTCGACGTCGTCGTCGAGCACGCGCTCGCGCAGGGCATCCGCGTCGTCGTCGCCGGCCACGACGTCGTCGGCGTCGACGACGAGGCGCTGCTCGCGCTCGCGCCGGTGGCTGCGTGAACTCGAAGCCCAGGCACGGGACGCCGTTGCCGCTCGGCGACGCGGAGTTCCCGTACTCGAAGGGCATGATGGCGCGCGCGCTGATCGCAGCCGGAGTCGCGCCCGAGCGCGCGTACCTGCTGGCGCAGCGGCTCGAGCTCGACCTGGCCGAGCGCGGCGAGCGCTCCGCGGGGATCGAGCGGCTGCTCGAGCTGGCGCGGGAGACGCTCGGCGTCGAGGAGGGGGAGCGCGCGACGCGGCGGCTCCAGCGCCTCGCCGACCTACAGGCCCTCGACGTGCCGCTGATCGTGCTCGTCGGCGGCACCACCGGCACGGGCAAGTCGACGGTGGCGGTGGAGGTCGCGCACCGCCTCGGGATCACGCGCGTCGCGTCGACCGACTTCATCCGGCAGACGATGCGCGCGTTCTTCTCGCGCGAATTCATGCCGGCGATCCACTACTCGAGCTTCGAGGCGGGCCGGGCGGTCGAGCCCGACGTCACCGGCGACCCGACCGTGCTCGGCTTCGTCGAGCAGTGCCGCCAGGTCTGCGTGGGCGTCGAGGCGGCGGTTCACCGCGCGCTGACCGAGGGCTGGTCGATGGTGCTCGAGGGCGTGCACCTGGTGCCGGGGCTCGTCCCGGCGGCCGTTGACGGGGCGGTGCTGGTGCACGTCGTGATGGAGATCGCCGACGAGCAGGTGCACCGCACCCACTTCCACGTCCGCGACGCCGCCACGGGCGGCATCCGGCCGATGGAGAAGTACCTCGACCGGCTGGACGACATCCGCCGCATCCAGGGCTACGTCGTCGGCAGGGCCCGCCGCGAGGGGGTGGCGGTGGTCGAGAATGCGAACGTGGAGCGGACGATCGACGAGGTGCTCGACCTGGTGATGCAGGCCGCGGAGGGGGTGACGGCGCGCCCATGAGCGAGCTGGAGGCGCCCCCGCGGCCCTTCTGCCAGTGCGAGAGCTTCGCGCGCGTGACCGAGCGCGCGGCGCTCGCCGGCGCGCGCTGGCTCGGGCGCGCCGACCAGGAGGCGGCCGAGGAGGCCGCGTTCTCGGGCGCGCGGCTCGCGCTGGAGCGGCTGCCGGTCGACGGTCAGATCGTGATCGGCGCGCACGAGGGCGCGGAGCAGCTGGCGGCCGGCACGTCGATCGGCGCGGGCGGCGAGGCGTACGACCTGGCGCTCGACCCGCTCGAGGGGCGCTCGGTGGTCGCCCGCGGCGGGACGAACG
Organism: uncultured Gaiellales bacterium; assembly: GCA_964496175.1. GTDB lineage: Bacteria > Actinomycetota > Thermoleophilia > Gaiellales > Gaiellaceae > PALSA-600. The sequence continues at coordinate 11,955 of CAZBYA010000005.1, forward strand.
CGATCTCGATGATCGCCGCGTCGCCCCGCGGGTCGATGCCGTCGCTGCCCGACATGTACATGCGAAAGATGGCCGTCGGCCCGGTCGCGCGCGGCAAGATCGCGCTGTCGAAGCCCGTCGGCGACAACATCCGCTCGATCGCCGACGCGCTCGGTCGCATGGTCAACGACATCACGGCGATCGTGCTCGACCGGCCGCGCCACCACGACCTGATCGAGGAGATCCGCGCGTCGGGCGCGCGCATCAAGCTGATCCAGGACGGCGACGTCACCGCCTCGATCAGCGCGGCGGTGCGCGGCACCAACGACCACCTCGCGATCGGAATCGGAGGCACGCGCCAGGCGGTGCTCGCGGCGGCGGCGCTGCGCTGCCTCGGCGGCGAGCTCCAGGCGCAGCTGTGGCCGACGCGACGGGCGGAGATCGAGGAGGCGCGGGCGCACGGCGTCGAGGACGTCGACCGCGTCTTCACGATCGACGACCTCGCCCCGCAGGAGGTGATCGTCGCGGCGACCGGCGTCTCGAACGGCGACCTGCTGCGCGGCGTCCGCTTCCTCGCCGACTCGGCCCGCACGCACTCGCTCGTCATGTGCACCCGCTGCAACTGGGTGCGCTTCGTCGACGGCATCCACTTCTTCGCACGCGAGCGGCGCGAGGAGGTCCGGCTCAGTTAGCCTCCCGCCATGCCCAGCCAGGAAGAGGTCGTCGAGGCGCTGCGCCAGGTCGAGGACCCGGAGCTCGGGATGGACATCGTCGAGCTCGGGCTCTTCTACGACGCCGAGATCGAGGGCCAGGCGGTGAAGGTCCGCTACACGCTGACGTCGATGGGGTGCCCGGCGGGACCGCTGATCCAGGAGGACATCGAGCGCGTCCTGCACGAGATCCCCGGCGTCGAGTCGGTCGAGAGCGAGCTCGTCTTCGACCCGCCCTGGACGCCGGACAAGATGTCCGACGACGCGAAGTTCATCCTCGGCTTCGGCTAGGCCCCGGCGTCGCAGGAGGCGGTCGACACGCTGCGCTTCGCGGCTCTGATCGTCCCGATTGGACATCAACCATTCGGATGATCTTCGGTCGCGGGCCGACCGAGTACACCCTTCGGGTTATGTGCATGTCCCGTTCTCAGCTTCAGCGTGACGCGACCGCGCCGCCGCCGGGGCAGCGCCAACGCACGAAGGAGGTCACGTCATGAAACGGGTGGCGATCTTGGCGGTTCTCGTCCTCACCCTGGGACTCCTCGCGGCCGCGTCCGCGTCGATTGCAAGCGCGAAGCCGATCGGGGACGTGCTCTGCGGTCAGACGTGTGGCGGTGGGGGCGGAACGACCCAGTGTGGAACCGCGTCTGGCCAGGACCACTGGGACGACGGATTCATCGGCGACTGGTACACCGTCTACCTCGGCGTGAACTTCTGCTGGAACGGCTCAACGATCGTGTCGGCCTCGATTCAGCAGGACGGCTGCCGCGCCGGTGGCATCTACGGCTGCGGAAGCACGAACGGCCCCTTCTTGGTCGGGGGAGGTCCCGGCCAGGGCTTCGCCCACTACACGTACAACGCCAACGTGATCCTTGAGACGACGCCCCCGAACACGTACAACAAGACGGTGGATTGCTACGTGTACGCGAGTGGGAGCTGGAGCTGCTGACCGGACTGACCCGCATCCTGATCGGCTTGATCCTGATCGTGGTGGGCATCCCGGTGATTCTGTTCCTGGTGGTCAGGGTCGGGCACCTGTTCTAGGGCGCAGAAGGGTGGTCCGGTTCGCGCTTGCGAGCCGGGCCACCTTCACGTCGATCCGCCATGCCGGACGTGAACAGGGGTAGTCTCCGGGCAGGCTGACAGCTGCGAGCGTCCCTCGATCGAGGGACTCGCGTCCATGCCGTTTGCATACCGCCCCGCCCCTCGGCTTCCCACCGGGCGCCGCGACAGTGCCTCCTGCAAGCGACGAACGACCCCAGGAGAGAACACACCATGCAGCGGCGGCTCCTCATCATCATCGGTATCGCGGCGGTGGCCCTTGCGGCGGCCACAGCGGCGGCGGCCTCGACCCTGACGACAACGGCGACGGTCACCGGCACGGCCGGGATCTCGCTCAACCTCCCGTCGAACCCGTCGGTCTCCGACACGCTCGACGGCACCGATCAGACCGTCACGTACGCCCCCGTGCTCGGCGTCGTCGACGCCCGCGGCACCGGCGCCGGCTGGAACGTGACGATCGCGGCGACCACCTTCTCCGACGGCTCCGGCCACTCGCTCGCCGCCGGCACCGTCACCGGTGTCAGCGCGGCCTGTCACAGCGGCTCGACCTGCACCGCGGCGACCAACGCGATCACCTACCCGCTGACGCTCAGCGCGACGGCGGCGAAGGTCTTCAACGCGGCCGCCAACACCGGCCTCGGCAAGGTCGACGTCACCCCGACCGTCTCCGTGGCGATCCCCGGCAACTCCTACGCCGGCAGCTACACCTCGACCGTCACGCTCGCGACCGTCAGCGGCCCGTAACTCCGCGAGAGCGGCCCCCGCTGCGCACGATGCGCCCCGGCGACGGGGCGCATCGTCGTTCTCAGCCCATCGTCAGGACGATCTTGCCGAGCTGCTCGCCCGCCTCGAGCCGCTCGTGCGCCGCGCGCGCCTCGGCGAGCGGGAACGTGCGGTCGACGATCGGCCGGGCGCGGCCGGACGCGATCAGGTCGTACGCGCCGCGAAAGTCGTCCGGCGTCCCCATCGACGAGCCGAGGATCGACAGCTGCTTCCACCAGACGCGGTGCAGCGCCGACGGCGGGTTCGGGCCCGTGGTCGCGCCACAGACGACGATCCGCCCTTCGGGCCGGGCGGCCTCCAGCGTCCGCTTCCACGTCGCCTCGCCGACGTCGTCGACGACGACGTGCGCGCCGCTTTCGGTCACCTCGCGCACCAGGGAGACGACGTCGTCGGTCTCGTGGTTCACGGTCGCGTCGGCGCCGAGCTCGCGCGCCCGCTGGAGCTTCGCGTCGCTCGACGACGTGACGACGGTGCGGGCGCCGAGCGCCTTCGCGAGCTCGAACGCCGCGGTCGCGACGCCGCCGCCGATCCCCCAGACGAGCACCCACTCGCCCGCCTCCAGGCGCGCACGCGTCACCAGCATCCGGTAGGCGGTCAGGAAGACCAGCGGGAAGGCGGCTGCCTCCTCGAAGCTCAGGTCGCCCGGGATCGGGTGGACGTAGTCGCGCGGGACCGCGATCAGCTCCGCGTGGGTGCCGTCCATCGTCTCGCCGACGATGTGCATCTTCCCGCCGCGCAGGATCCCGGGGTTGATGACGACCCGCTCGTCGGTGCCGGCGAGCACCCCCGCACCGTCCGCGCCGAGGATGCGTGGCTTCGGCACCGCCGGCATCCCCTTCCTGATCCAGACGTCGAGGTGGTTCAGCGACGCGGCCCTGAGCTCGACCAGCACCTCGCCGTCGCCGGGCTCGGGGTCCGCCACGTCCTCGTAGCGCAGCACCTCGGGGCCGCCGTCCTCGTGGATGCGTATCGCCTTCACGCGGGCACAATCCTCGCATGACCGGGGCGGACGTACGGCGCCTGGCGGACGAGCTCGGCCTGGACGCGGTCGGGATCGCCCGCGCCGAGGCCTACGAGCGGACGGAAGCGCACATCCGCGAGCGCCGCGCCCGCGGGCTGTTCGCCGACCTCCGCTTCACGATCGCGCACCCGGAGCGCTCCTGCCATCCGGAGACGCTGCTCGACGGCGCGCGCAGCGTCGTCTCGGCGGCGCTCTGCTACTGGCGCCCGGAGACGCCGCTCGAGCGGGGTCATGGTCGGCTCGCGCGGTACACGTGGGACGACGCCTACGCCGTGCTGCGCGAGCGCCTCGACGCGCTCGGCCGCGCGCTCGGCGGCTCGTACCGCGTCCTGGTCGACGCGAACCAGCACGTCGACCGCGAGGCGGCCGCGCGGAGCGGCGTCGGCTTCTACGGCAAGAACACGATGCTGATCACGCGGCGCCACGGCTCGTGGGTCGTGCTCGGCACGCTCGTCACCGACGTCGAGCTCGAACCGACACCGCCGCTCGCCACCGACTGCGGCGAGTGCCGTCTCTGCGTCGACGCGTGCCCGACAGGGGCGCTCGACGAGCCCGGCGTACTCGACGCGTCGAGGTGCCTGTCCTACTGGACGCAGGCGCCGGCGCCGATCCCGGAGGCGTACCGGGCGGAGCTCGGCGCGCAGGTGTACGGCTGCGACATCTGCCAAGACGTGTGCCCCTGGAACCGAGGTGTCGAGAAGCGACGCGCGGACGCGGAGGGGGGCGGGGGCCACGTCGACCTGGTCGCCTGGCTGGAGGCCGACGGGCGAGAGCTCGTCCAGGAGTACGACCGCCTGTACGTCCCGCGGAACGACGCGCGCTGGCTGCGGCGCAACGTGCTCGTCGCGCTCGGCAACGTTGGCGGGCCCGAGCACGAGCCGGTGCTCGCGCGTCACGCCTCGGGCGACGACGAGCTGCTCGCCGAGCACGCGGCGTGGGCGCTCGCGCGCGTGCGGGAGCGCGGGTGAACGAGCGCTTCCGGACACACCAGCTCGAGTGGTGGATCGGCGTCGTGCGCCTCGCGGCCGTCCCCTTCGCCGTGCTCCAGATCGCGCTGACGAATGACTACCCGCCGGGTGAGCGCCTCGCGGCGTGGGCGCTGACGGCCGCGTTCGCGGCCGGCGCGCTCGTCCTGTTCCTGCTGGCGCAACGCCCGACCGGCACCCGCTTCGCGTACGTCGCCCTGGCCTTCGACTTCGCGGTCGTGTGTGCCTACGTGATCCTGTTCGCGTTCGAGCCGGGGACGCCGACGAGGCAGCTCCTCCTGGTCGGCGTCGTCGAGGGCGCCGTTCGCTTCGGTGTGGCCGGCGGCGTCGCGACCGCGGCTGCGGCCGTGCCGGCCGCCGCCTGGTTCGAGGCCCGCCGCTCGGGCTTCGTCCACGGCGGCTACCGCATCGACTACGTCACCTTCCAGGCGGGCGTCGGGCTGATCATGGCGCTGCTCGTCGGGTGGCTCGTCAGCCGCGTGACGGCCGAGCGCGCGCTCGCCGAGCAGCGGGCGTCGGAAGCCGAGTCGCTGCGCGATGAGCTCGGGCGCCGCGCCGACCTGCTCGAGTCCGCGAACCGCTGCGCCCGCGCCCTCAGTTCCTCGCTCGACCTCGACGAGGCGTTCTCGGCGTTTCTCCGTGAGCTCCGGGCCTTCGTCCCGTTCGAGCGGATGGCGATCGTGCTCGTGGACGAGGATGTGGCCCGTGTGATCGCGACCTCCGGGACGCGCGCCGACGAGGTGATGCCGCCCGGCTCGCGGATCAGCCTCGAGCGGAACGTGCTGACGGAGGTGGTCGCACGCGGGCAGACGATCGTGCGCGGGCGGATGCCGGACGACCGCTACGCGGAGGAAGAGCGGCTGGTCGAGCTCGGCATCCAGAGCCGTCTCGTCGCACCGCTCCAGGTGGGAGCGCGCACGATCGGCCTCATCTCGGTCGGCCGCGCCGAGCCGGACGCGTTCGACGACCACGACGTCGAGCTGATGACGCTGCTCGGCAGGCTCGCCGCGTCCGCGATCCAGAACATCCGCGCCTACGAGAGCGAGCGGCGCACCGTCGACGAGCTACGGAGGCTGTCTGCGCTGCGCGCGGACTTCGTCTCGCTCGTCTCGCACGAGCTGCGCAGCCCGATGGCGGCCGTGATCGGGGCGGCGCGGACGCTCCAGCAGCGGTGGCGCGAGCTCCAGCCGGGCCAGCGCGAGGCGTTCCTCGCCCTGATCGCCGACGAGACGACGCGGCTCGCGGAGCTGATCGGCGACGTGCTCGACACGTCGCGGATCGACGCGGGCACGTTCACGTACCGGTTCCGCGACGTCGACCTCGTCGCGCTCGTGCACGAGACGGTCGCCACGGCGCTCGTCGGCCAGGACGAGGTGCCGGTGCTGGCCGACGTGCCGGCGACGCTGCCCCTCATCCGCGGCGACGCCGACCGGCTGCGGCAGGTGCTCGCGAACCTGATCGACAACGCCGTCAAGTACTCGCCGGCCGGCCGGGCCGTGGAGGTGCGGGCGGCGCAGCGCGACGGCTCCGTCGTCGTCTCGGTCTCCGACGGCGGGCCGGGGATCGCCCACGACGAGCACCGGCTGATCTTCGAGAAGTTCGGCCGCGTCGCGAGCGGCAACTCCAAGCCCGGGACCGGGCTCGGGCTCTACATCGCGCGCTCGATCGCCGAGGCGCACGGCGGCACGCTCGACGTCGCGTCCACGCCCGGCCGGGGCGCAACGTTCACGCTGAGACTTCCCGTTTAGGCCGAAGCTCGGCCGCGAGCTCGCGGGCGCGCAGGGCGACGCGGTTGCGCAGCTCCGGCGGGCCGAGCACGACCGCATCGCCGCGGTAGGACACGACCTCGCCGACGAGCCACTCGGCGCTGCCGACCGCCTTCTCCGCGACCGCCGCGCCGTCGACGAGCGGGCGCGCGCCCTTCTCGACCTCCCACCGCGCGACCGCCGGCGAGTACCAGATGCGGGCGGTCGTGGCGTGGTGGAGCTCGGACGGGTCGAACCCCTCGCGCGGCGCGAACGACTTGCGCAGCAGCTTCGCCTTGCGCATGCGATCGAGGCGGTACGAGCGCGGCTGGTCGCGCTCGACGTCCCACGTGTGCACGTACCAGTGCGGCAGCCGGCGCTCGATCGCGTACGGCTCGACCGTCCGCGTGACCGCGCCCCGCTCCTCCGGCTTCAGGTACTCGAGCTCCACGAGCCGGTGCTCCTGGATCCCGAGCGTCAGCGTCTGCACGAGGTCCTCCTCCTCGCCGACGTGCGGCGCGGGCGTCTGCGTGAGGTCGAACGCGCCGAACGTCTCCTCGAGCTTCGCGCGTACGCGGTCGAGCGGCGCGTGCGCGCCCGCCGCGACCATCGGCCCCACGAACTCGAGCGCGAGCCGGATCGCGCGCGCCTCGAGCGGCGTCAGGCGCGGCGGGCGCCTGAAGGTGTCGCCGAACAGCTCCTTGTCGACGTGCACCTCGTCGCCGTGGAGCTCCGCGTAGACGGCATAGCAGCCGCCGCCGAAGTTGACGAGGTTCAGCAGCGAGAGGTGCTCCTCGAGCTGGTCGGGCGGGATCGAGAAGCGCCCGGACAGCTCCTCCGCCGGGATCGTCGCCTCGCGCTCGTCGCCGCAGGCGGCGAGCAGGTAGGCGAGCAGCGACTGGAGGACGCCGAAGCGCTCGGGCGCGACGGGGCCCGCCGGGCGGTCGGCCGCCGTGTCGGCCTCGCCCGCCAGCTCCTCCGCGGCGGGCGTCGTCGGTGCGCCCTCGTGCGCGTGGCGCGCCGCCCGCGCACCCTCGACGACGAGGCGCCGCAGCTCCGAGGGCTCGAGCGGGATCGCCCGGCCGTCCTGCCGCAGGATCCAGCGCGCGAGCAGGTGCGACGACGCGTACTGCGTGACGAAGACGTCGCCCTCGACGCGGTTGCGCTCGCCGCCGTACGCGCGCTCCACCCACCAGGCGGTGTCGGGCGCGACCTCGATCCGCGCCTCGCCGACGACGTCGCCGAACTGCCAGTCGGCGCGGCCGCGGTAGTCCTCCACGTCGAACTCCGGCGGCAGGCGGAAGTCGCGCTCGCGGCGCGTCGCGAAGCGGATGTCGGAGCGGATGCGCGACACGCGGAAGGTGCGGATGTCGTCCCGCTCCAGGTCGTGCCCGATCACGTACCACGAGCCGTTCTCGGGGAGGAGGGCGTAGGGATTGAGCGTCCGCTCCTCCTCCTCGTCGCGGTAGATCGACCAGTAGCGGAACTTGACGGTGCGCTGCTTCGAGATCGCGCCCTCGAGCTTGCCGAGCCGTCCCTGCAGCTCGGGCGAGTAGTCGGGGTCGCGCACCTCCACCCGCACGGCCGTGCCGGTCGGCGCCGCCTCGAGCGCGCCGGCCGAGCGGCCGAGCGCCAGGTTCTGGAGCGCGAGCCGGAGCGGCTCGGCGTACGCAAAGCGTCCCTCGAGCAGGAAGAAGCACGTCTGGAGCGCCGCCAGCTCCTCGTCGTCGAGCTCGAGCTCCGGCAGGAAGTAGCGCTCCGAGCGGAGGGTGTACAGCTCCTCGCCCGTGAACTCGTCCCGCTGGCTGTCGAGCGGCACCCCGAGCGAGACGAGCTCGGCGCGGTCGGAGTAGAACCGGCGCGCGAACGCCTCGTCGCTCATCTCCTGGTAGCCCTCGACGTTCGACTTGATGTCGCGCGCCGTCAACGGTCTGCGCTCCGCCATCAGGAACGCGACCAGCGAGAGCTGGCGGATCAGCTTGTCGGTGTCGTGGCTCACCCCGAGGGGTCGAGCCTACAGTGACCGCGGCTTTCGCCGCGGCCCGATCTATGCCGCGACCTTCGAGCGCTCGAGGTGCTGGTGGGACGGGCAGTAATCGCGGTCGGGCAGTGGCGTGCGCTGGCAGGGCTTGCCCTTCCGCGTGGTCGCGCGGCAGCGCGCGACCCCGCCGTCGAAGGCGCCCGCCTCGATCTGGTCCTCGACGAACGAGACCGCCGCGCAGACACCCTGCGTCACCGCCCAGGCGACCTGCGCCTGCACCGTGATCGGGAAGTAGCGGCGGATGTCCTGGAAGAGCGCCCGGTCGGGCTTCGCGAAGTAGTGCGGATCGGCCGCCAGCCGCTCCATCGTCCCCTCGCACGCCGCGAGCACCTCACGGCGGTACTCGAGCTGCGTGTTCTGGTCGACGTACGGGTCGATCAGATCCTTGATCGAGCGGTAGATCGCTCGCGAGTACTGATACATGCAGTGCTGGATGTGCAGGATCCGCTCGTCCACGGCGCTTCGGTTCGCTCCCTTCGACTCTAGCCGCAACCCTTTTAAGAAGCCGTAAATCCTTCTCCCCGGGACGCGACCGGGAGGACTCTAACATGCTCCCCGCCGCTGTCACAAATGTTTTCACTTCCGTAAACGGACGCAGCCGTCCACGGAGACCGCGTACCCGCGGGCCCGACCTTCACACATCGTGTTAGCGGGCGATCTGGCGTGAATAGGCGGTGCCGAAGCCCGCGGCGCGGGCCGTCGGCACCGCCGCGCCCGCATCGCCTCCGGTGCCGTAGACGCCGCTGAAGACCACCCAGTAGCCGGGTTGGAGGCTCGGGTAGCGGCTCGAGTCGAGGACGCCCACCTGCGGCAACCCCGAGGCGGCGGCCTGCGAGGCCGTCCGGAACGCCGGGGCGGTGCCCCCGACCTTCGGGTAGGAGACGAGCACGACCGTCCAGCCGTTCTCGTTCGCCGGCCACTGGAGGCGGCCGTTCGGGGGCGCCGGCGGCGGCGCCGGGGCGGTCGTCGTCGCGGGTGCGGTCGTCGTGGCCGGGGCCGTGGTCGTCGCCGGGGCCGTGGTCGTCGCCGCCCCGGTCGTCGTCGGCACCGGCGTCGGCTGCGTCGTCGAGACCGGCTGCGTCGCCGCGATCGTCGTCGCGGCGGCCGCGCGACCGCTCATCGTCAGGCCCACGGCGACGCCGCCGCCCGCGAGGGCGACGCCGAGGGTCGCGAGCGAGATCCAGATCCAGTCGCCGGGGTACCAGCCGATCCTGCGGATCCAGCGCCGGCGCAGCGCCGGCAGCCGCCCGGTCACCGCCGGCAGCTCCAGGCCGCAGTCGAGGCAGTAGCGCTGGTCGGGCTGCCGCCGGGCGCCGCAGCGAGGGCACGTCTCGTCGGCGGCGGCGACCGCCTGCTCGCGCTCGTCGGCCGCGTTCGTCACGGCTCCGGCGCCGGCTCGATCACCGTCTCCTCGGACGCGCCGTTGCCGGCGGCGGGGCCGACGGGACGGCCGCAGTTGGGGCAGAAGTGCGAGCCGCGCAGCAGCGGCGCGCCGCACTCGCACCGGGCGACGTTCCGGCGTGCGTGCAGCAGCTCGTCGATCTCGGCGAGGCGTGCGTCGATGCCGACGATCGCCGCGCAGCCCTCGGCTAGCAGGTCGTCGCGGAAGCCGCCGCGGCGGTACATCTCGACGAGCAGCCCGCCGACGTCGCGGAGGGCGTCCTCGCGCGCCTTCAGGAGCGCGCGGCGCTCGCGGCGCAGGAGCCCCGCGTGGGGCCGTCGCGGAGCGATCCCCTCGACCTCGGTCGCGCGCCGCCGGTGCAGCAGGGACATCCCGAGCGAGTCTAACGAGGCCGGCTTACGGCCTTCGGGTGCCGGCGGCGCGGCCGAAGCCGAGCAGGAACGCAATCAGGATCACGAGCCCGACCACCGCCACGATCGCTCCGCCCCACGGGAAGACGACGAGGCCGATCAGCCCGATCACGAGCAGCGCGATGCCGACTCCGAGGCTTCCGGCCACGCCTCAGGTGTGACCCGAAGCTAGGTCTGCAAAACCACGAGACGCTCCTCGGTCATCTCGCGGACGGCCCACGCAGGCCCTTCCTTCGTGTTGCCCGACGCCTTGACGCCGCCGTAGGGCATCTGGTCGGCGCGGAACGTCGGCGCCTCGTTGACCGTGACGCCCCCGAACTCGAGTCGCCGCGAGGCGTCGAGCGCGGTGCGCACGTCGCGCGTGAAGATCGCGGCCTGGAGCCCGTAGCGCGTCGAGTTCGCGAGCTCGATCGCCTCGTCGACGCTGTCGACGCGCGTCAGCGTCACCACCGGGCCGAACACCTCCTCGCACTGCACCTTGTCGTCGGGAGCGGGTCCTGCGATCACGACGGGGCGGATCAGCCCGTCCTCGGTCGTGTCGCCGCCGTGCAGCAGCTCGCCCTTCGACTCGTGGACCCACTCGAGGATCCGGTCGCGGTCGTGCTCGCTGATCACCGGCCCGACGTCGGTGTCCTCGTCGGCCGGGTCGCCGACCTTGAGCGCGGCGACCTTCGGGACGAACTCCGCCACGAACGAGTCCCATGCGTCCGCGAGCACGAAGATGCGCTGCACCGAGATGCAGCTCTGGCCCGCGAACGAGAACGCGTTCGCGGCGAGCTTCGCCGCCGCCCCCTCCGGTGCGTCCGCGCAGACGATCGCCGGCGTCGCGTTGCCGAGCTCGAGCTTCACGCGCTTGCGGTGGGCGCGCTCGGCGATCCCCCAGCCGACGTCGCCGGAGCCGGTGAACGTGATCAGCTTCACCCGCTCGTCGTCGACGAGCGCATCTCCGATCTCCGACGCGGAGCCGGCGACGACGTTCAGCCACCCCGGCGGCAGGCCCGCTTCTTCCTCCAGGCCCGCGAGGAGGAACGCCGAGAGCGGCGTCGCGGAGGCCGGCTTGAGCACGACGGGGCAGCCGGCGGCGAGCGCCGGCGCGACCTTGTGCGCGACGAGGTTGAGCGGGAAGTTGAACGGCGAGATCGCGCCGACGATCCCGATCGGCACCCGCAGCGTGAAGGCCAGCTTCCCCTCGCCGGCGGGCGACGCGTCCATCGGCACGACCTCGCCCGCGAGCCTGCGCGCCTCGACCGCGGCGAACGTGAACGTCGAGACGGCCCGCTGCGCCTCGACGCGCGCGGCCTTCATCGGCTTCCCCGCCTCGGCCGAGATCGTGCGTGCGGCCTCGTCGTGGCGCTCCTCTAGCAGGCGCGCGATCGCGTCGAGGATGCGCGCGCGCTCGTGCGCCGGGAGGGGCCGCGACGCCGCGTCCGCGGCGGCGTCGAGCGCGCGCCGCGCCTCCGCGGCGCCGCCCTTCGCGACCCGCCCCACGACCTCGCCGGAGTAGGGCGAGCGCACCTCGATCCACTCGCCGGTCGCCATCCATCGGACTCTATGCTCCGGCCGGTGGGGCACGCGGCGAGCGTCCGTCCGGTCCACTTCTGCGACGTCACGGTCGAGGGCGCGTTGTGGCCGGTGTTCGGCTGGCTGGTCGAGAACGGCAACGAACGGGTGCTCGTCGACACGGGGATGATCGACTCGACGCCGGAGCTCGACGCGGAGTGGGGGCCGGTGCTGCGGCCGTGGCCGGAGCTCGGCGAGATCACGGCCGTCGTCAACACGCACCTCCACTTCGACCACTGCGGCGGCAACCGCCGCTTCGCGGGCACGCCGACCTTCGTCCAGCGCGTCGAGCTCGAGCACGCCGTCGCGCCGGACTACCTGGAGGAGTGGGTGCGCTTCCCCGGCGAGTCGTACGTCGAGCTCGACGGCGACGCGGAGCTCTTCGACGGCGTCTCGGTGCTGTTCACGCCCGGTCACTCGCGCGGTCACCAGTCGGTGGTCGTGACGACCGACGAGGGCCTCGTCGTGCTCGGCGGCGACGTCACGTACTCGATGCGCGAGCTGATCGACGGCGCGACGGACTCGATCCGGCGCATCCACGACCTGCGGCCCCGCCTGGTCTACCTGGCACACCACGATCGGCCCTGGGCTCCCGCCTACACTTGACCTCCATGACCGCCTACATCGTCGACGCCGTCCGCTCGCCGATCGGGCGGAAGAACGGGACCCTCTCTCAGGTCCGCGGCGACGACCTCGCCGCGCAGGTACTGAACGGCCTGCTCGCGCGGCACGAGCTCGACCCCGCCGAGATCGAGGACGTGCAGATGGGGTGCGTGACGCAGATCGGCGAGCAGGGGTGGAACATCGGCCGGATGGCGGTGCTCGCAGCCGGGTGGCCGGTCGAGGTGTGCGGCACGACCGTCGACCGGCAGTGCGGGTCGTCGATGCAGACGAACTTCAACGCAGCCGCGGCCGTGGCGGCGGGACAGCTCGACCTGGTCGTCTCCGCCGGCGTCGAGATGATGTCGCGCGTCCCGATGGGGTCGAACGGAGGCTCCGTCTCGGAGCGCGTCACCGACCGCCACGAGATCGTCATGCAGGGCATCTCCGCCGAGCTGCTCGCGAAGGAGTGGCGTCTCGACCGCGAGTCGCTCGACGCGTACTCGCTCGAGTCGCACAGGCGCGCGGCGGCGGCGATCGACGAGGGCCGGTTCGAGCGGGAGATCATCCCGATCGACCTGCCCGAGGCGCCGTCCGGCGGTGGCGCGGCGACCGTCACGCGCTTTGCCGTCGACGAGGCGGTGCGGCGCGAGACGTCGCTCGAGGCGCTCGGGGCGCTGCAGCCGGCGTTCATCCCGGACGGCGTCGTCACCGCCGGGAACTCGTCGCAGATCGTCGACGGCGCCGCGGCGGTGCTGGTCGCGAGCGAGTCCGCGGTCTCGCGGCTCGGACTGGAGCCGCGCGGCCGGTTCGTGTCGTTCGGGCTCGCCGGCGTCGACCCGACGCGGATGCTGCACGGCAACCCGCAGGCGATGGAGAAGGCGCTCGCGCGCGCCGGGCTGACGCTCGACGACATGGGGGTGATCGAGGTCAACGAGGCGTTCGCGTCGGTGATCCTCCAGACCGTCGCCGACCTGCACCTCGAGGACCGGCTCGGCGACCTGAACCCGAACGGCGGCGGCATCTCGCTCGGCCATCCGCTCGGCGCGACGGGCGCGCGGATCACGGCGACGCTGCTCTCCGAGCTCGAGCGCCGCGGCGCGCGCTACGGGATCGCGTCGATGTGCGTCGGCTCCGGCATGGCGATCGCCGGCGTGGTCGAACGCTTGTAGCCATGCCCGCGCGGGCCATGTCCGGGCTCAGAGCCCGGACAGGTCCCGATCCGACGACGCGCTGGTCGGTTCGGGACGTGTCCACGCTCTGAGCCGGGACACGTCTCGAAGTGGCACGGCCCAGGTAGGATCGCGCGCCGTGGCACGCGCGGTGCGGACGGTCGGCGTCGTCGGGCTCGGCGCGATGGGGGCCGGGATCGCCCAGCTCGCCGTCGAGGCCGGCTACCGGACGATCGGCCGCGAGGTCGACGCCGCCCGCGGCGACGCCGCCCGCGAGCGGATCGGCCACTTCCTCACCCGCAAGGTCGAGAAGGGCCAGCTCGAGCAGGCGGCTCGCGACGACGCGCTCGGCCGCCTCGACCTGACCACCGACGTCGGCGAGCTCGCGGAGTGCGACCTCGTGATCGAGGCTGCCTTCGAGGACCTCGCCGTCAAGCACGACCTGTTCCGCGAGCTCGAGCAGGTCGTCGCCGCCGACGCGATCTTCGCCACCAACACGTCGGCGCTCTCCGTCACCGAGATCGCCTCCGTGCTCGAGCGCCCCGAACGAGCCGTCGGCATGCACTTCTTCAACCCGGCGCCGCTGATGCCCCTCGTCGAGATCGTCCGCGCCGAACGCACCGCCGACGACGTCTTCGAGCGCGCGTTCGAGGTCGGGAGCACGCTCGGCAAGACGCCGATCCGCTGCGCCGACACGCCCGGCTTCGTCGTCAACCGCGTCTTGATCCCGCTGCTGAACGACTGCGTGCGCGTGCTCGACGAGGCGGGCGTGACGCCGGACGACCTCGACGCCGGCATGAAGCACGGCGCCGGCTGGCCGATGGGGCCGTGCACGCTGCTCGACCTCGTCGGCGTCGACGTGCACGTGCACGCGAGCGAGGCGCTGTACGAGAAGCTGCGCGAGCCGCGCATGGCGCCGCCCGCCCGCCTGGTGCGGATGCTCAAGGCGGGCAAGCTCGGCCGCAAGTCGGGCGAGGGCTTCTACACGTACGAGAGCTAGAGCCGCGACGCCGGGCGCACGTGCCGCATCTCGACCCGGAGGCGGCGCGCCGCCGCGGGGATCGTGCTCCCCTGCACAACGACCGAGAGCAGGACGACGACGAAGACGGTCTCGTAGATGCGCTGCGCGTCGTGGACGTGCTGCGCGACCGCGAACGCCGCGAGCAGGATCGGGACGGCGCCCTTGAGACCGCCCCAGATCACGAAGAGCCGCTCGCCGGCGTCGAGCCGCGCGGGGAGAAGCAGCGTGCCGGCGACCAGCGGCCGCGCCACGAGCGCGACGAACGCGGCGAGCGCCAGGCCCTCGCCCCAGCGGCCCGCGCCCATGCCGCCGAGGTCGACCGTCAGCCCGAGCGCGACGAAGACCGTGATCTCCGCCAGCGTCGACAGCCCCTCCTGGAAGACCGCGATCTCCGACCGGAACGGCGCCCGGACGTCGCTCGCGAGCAGGCCCGCGATGAACACCGCGAGGAAGCCGGAGCCGTGCGCGACGGTGGCGACGCCGTAGACGATGCCGGCGAGCGCGAGCGTCCGCACCGTGTAGAGGCCGCCGGAGGGCAGCGCGACCCGCGTCAGCAGCCACCGCTCGGCCAGCCCGCCGGCGACGCCGACCGCGAGCCCGATCGCGATCTGCTCGCAGAAGACGCGGACGACGATCCAGAAGCTCGCGTCCGCGTGTGTCGCAAGCTGGATCATCCCGAGCATCAGCGCGATCCCGACCGGGTCGTTCGCGCCCGACTCGCCCTCGAGGATCGTCCCGGTCCGCCCGTGGATCTCGCGCTCGCCGAGCACGGAGAACATGACCGCGGGATCCGTCGGCGCGACCGCGGAGCCGAGCAGCCCGGCGGTCACCCAGCCGAGCCCGAACGCCCAGTGCACGAAGAGGGCCGCGACGCCCGCCGTCGCGAACGTGCCGGCGACGCCGAGCCAGCCGATCGGGGCGGCCGCGACACGGAAGCGGCGCCAGCCGATCGAGAAGCCGCCGTCGAACAGGATCACGATCAGCGCGATCGTCCCGATCCGCTCGACCGTGGTGATCGAGAGGACGAGCGTGGGGAAGAGGTCGGACGCGATCGCCGCGGCGAGCAGGAAGACCGCCGCCGAGGGCACCGCGATGCGGGCGCTCGCCTTCGACGCGAGCAGGGCGGCGGAGAGCGCGCCGGCGACGAGCAGGACGACGGCGCCGAAGCTCGTGAGCTCGTGCACGCGGCCCGACGGTACTAGAGCCGGACCGCGTTCCTCAAAAAAGTCCTTACGTTTCGCTCATTGAAGGCATAATTCGGCAGGAAAGACTGATCCTTGCCGATGCGGAGGCTCTGTCTCATCCTGCTCTGTGGCCTGGTCGCCGTGCCCGCGGCGCTCGCGGCGCCGCGCGCGGCGGGTGACGGTGTGCTCGAGCTGAACGCCGTCAACGCCGACCGCGTCACGATCGTCGCCCGCGGCGCGATCTGGGGCCAGTTCGACCGTGGCACCCTGATCGTCTACAACCTGCCACAGGGCACGTCGACGCCGTACGTCAGCGGCTACGACGTGTCGTATCCGACGCTCGACGGCAACGGCATCGTCTACAAGGGCCGCAACATCCACTTCCGCTCGACCGACGGGCCGTACCGTTTCGTGTTCACGGGCTGGGGCATCGACCTGACGGCGGTGGGCTCGGGCAAGGCGTACATCGACGGCAACGCCGACGCGATCGACATGGGCAGGTGGGCGGTCGACGACGGCGACTGGCAGCCGGTCCCGGCGAAGCTGAAGATCGTGCCGTTCGGCGCGCAGCCGTCCGCGAGCACAGGGTCGACGACGAGCGCGCCCTAAGTGGGCGCGCAGGCGCCCAACATCCTGGTGGTCGAGGACGAGGGCTCGATCGCCTCGTTCGTGTCGCTGTACCTGAAGAACGCCGGCTACGGCGTGCGGACGGCGGCCACCGGCGCAGACGCGCTCGCCCAGGTCGCGTCGCAGATGCCGAACCTGATCGTGCTCGACCTGATGCTCCCCGACATCGATGGGATCGAGGTCTGCAAGCGGATCCGCCAGTCGAGCGACGTGCCGATCCTGATGCTGACGGCGCGAGACGAGGACGTCGACAAGATCATCGGTCTCGAGGTCGGCGCCGACGACTACCTGACGAAGCCGTTCAACCCGCGCGAGCTCGTGGCCCGTGTCAAGTCGGTGCTGCGCCGCGCGGCGCCCGGCCGTCGCGACCGCGAGAGCGAGGTGATCGCGCACGGCGACCTGCACATCGACGCCGGCCGGCGCGAGGTGCACGTCGGCAACGAGGAGGTCCAGCTCGCGCCGAAGGAGTTCGACCTGCTCTGGGAGCTGCTCGACCACCGCGGGCTCGTGCTCACTCGCGACCAGCTGCTCGAGCGCGTCTGGGGCTACACGTTCGCCGGAGACACGCGCACCGTCGACGTCCACGTCCGCCAGCTTCGGCGCAAGCTCGGCGACGCGTCGCCGATCGTGACCGTGTGGGGCGTCGGCTACAAGGTCTCGCCCGCGAAGGACGCCACGAAGGACACGGCGAAGACGTAGGGTCTGATGCTCGGCTCGCTGCGCGTCCGGCTGCCCCTGGTCTTCCTCGCCGGGATCCTGCTCGCCGGCGTCGTCACGGCGCTCATCTCGGTCCGCCTGTTCGGCCAGCTTGCGCAGGACCAGACGCTCCAGCAGCTTCGGCGCGAGGCGCGTGGGATCGCGCTGCTCTACTCCGGCTCGATCAGCGGCGGCTACGGCAACGCCAACGACCGGCGCGCGCCGCCGCAGCTCACGGCGATGAGCCTGGAGGCGGCGACAGGCGACAGGCTGTTCATCATCGGCGCCCGCCGCGTCTTCCCTGGGCAGCGGACGCTCGTGACCGGGCTGCGGCAGCTGCCGTTGTCGACGATCGACTGGTCGTCGGGGAAGACGCTGACGTTCCAGTTCACGCCGCCGAAGGCGCGCCGGACGTACCTCGCGGTCGCGTACCCGCTGACGCTCGGGCGATCCTCCGTGATCGGCGCGATCGTCGTCGCGACCCCGAAGAAGGAGATCGGCGGGCGCGTCAACGCGCTGCTCGTCCGGCTCGGCCTCGCCGGCCTGCTCGGCCTGCTCGTGGCGGCGCTGCTCTCCTGGTACCTCGCCCGCCGCGTGGTGCGGCCGGTACTTCAGCTCTCGGACGCCGCCGACGAGGTCGCGGCGGGCAACTACGCGGTCGCGACGCCGCACGGCGCCCCGGGCGAGCTCGGCCACCTGTCGACACGGTTCGCCGAGATGGCGCACCGGCTTGCCGAGGTCGAGACGCGGGAGCGGAACTTCCTGATGTCGGTCTCGCATGAGCTGCGCACGCCGCTGACGGCGATCCGCGGCCACGTCGCGGCGCTGCTCGAGGGCGTCGTGCACGATCCCGAGCTGGAGCGCATCTCCCTCGAGACGGTCGCGGCGGAGGCGACGCGGCTGGAGCGCCTCGTCGACGACATCCTCGACCTGGCGAAGCTCGACACGCACCGCTTCACGGTCACCAGCGAGGAGGTCGACATGGGCCACCTCGTCGACCGCGCGTACGAGACCTACCGCGACGAGGCGAGGCGCCGCTCGATCGAGTTCGAGCGCGAGGTGGTCGACCGGCCCGTGGTCGTCTCCGACGGCGACCGCGTCCTCCAGGTGGTCGGCAACCTGCTCACGAACGCCTTCCACGCGACCCCGGACGGCGGCCGCGTGACGCTCGAGCTCGCCCGGCGCGACGGCAGCGTGCACGTGGCGGTCGAGGATTCGGGGCCGGGCATTCCCGACGAGATGCGCGAGCGGCTGTTCCGGCCGTTCGTCTCCGGGGGCGGCGGG
Organism: uncultured Gaiellales bacterium; assembly: GCA_964496175.1. GTDB lineage: Bacteria > Actinomycetota > Thermoleophilia > Gaiellales > Gaiellaceae > PALSA-600. Next base: position 30,238 of record CAZBYA010000005.1, read on the forward strand.
GGCACCGGGCTCGGGCTGGCGATCGCGAAGGAGCTCGCCGCCGCGCTCGGCGGGCGGCTTGAGCTGCGGTCGGAGGTCGGGAAGGGTTCGCGCTTCGAGCTCGTGCTGCCGGCAAACGCGGCTCAGCCGGCGTCGGCGGTCGGCAGCCGGTAGACCTCGGCCACCGGCGGCTCCGTCCGGAGCAGCTCCTCGATCCGGTCGAGCCGGGCGTTCAGCGTGCGCCAGCCCTCCGTCAGCAGCTCGACGAGCAGCGCGAGATCGTCGACACGCGCGGAGCGCTCGGCGTCGATCGTCGCCTCGAGCCGCTCGAGGCGGTGGATCGCGTTCCACTCGAGGCCCTTCACCTCGGCGAGCCTGCGCGCGATCGGCGCCGCCTCCTCGCGCAGGCCGTCGCGGAGGGCTTTGCGGAGCTCGTCCATGCCGCGACGCTAGCGTGCCCACCGGATGGAGACGCGCGAGCTCGACTACGACCTGCCTCCCGGGTTGATCGCGCAGCGGCCCGTCGAGCGGCGGGACGAGTCGCGGCTCCTCGTCTTCGACCGCGCGAGCGGGGCGGTCGACCATCGCGTCTTCCGGGAGCTACCGGACGTGCTGCCGCCCGCGACGCTCTGCGTCGTCAACGACACGCGGGTCGTGCCGGCGCGGATCCCGATCGAGCGGCCGAAGGGCGAGGTGCTCCTGCTCGAGCAGCTCGGCGGCGAGCTGTGGGAGGCGCTCGCCCGGCCGACGCGGCGCCTGAAGGCCGGCCGCCGCTACGGCCCGGTCGAGCTGGTCGAGCACCTGGGCGAGGGCCGCTGGCGCGTGCGCCTCGACGGCGAGCCCGCGGGGGACGCGCCGCTGCCGCCGTACATCACGGAGCCGCTCGCGGACGCCGAGCGGTACCAGACGGTCTACGCGCGCGAGCGCGGCTCGGCGGCGGCGCCGACGGCGGGCCTCCACTTCACGCCCGAGGTGCTCGCGCGCCTGGAGGTCGAGCGCGTGACGCTGCACGTGGGGCTCGACACGTTCCGGCCGCTGACGGAGGCGGTGGTCGAGGAGCACGCGATCCACGGCGAGCGCTACGAGGTGCGCGAAGACGCGTGGCGGCGGATCGAATCCGCCGACCGGGTGCTCGCCGTCGGCACGACGACCGTGCGCGTGCTCGAGACGCTCGTCCGCGGCGCGCCGCTCGCGGGCCGCACGGAGCTGTACGTGACGCCCGGCTTCGAGTTCGAGCGCGTCGATCACCTGCTGACGAACTTCCACCTGCCGCGCTCGACGCTGCTCGCGCTCGTGATGGCGTTCGCCGGCGTCGAGGAGGTGCGGCGCCTGTACGCGCTCGCCGTCGCGGAGCGCTACCGCTTCTACTCGTTCGGCGATGCGATGCTGATCCTGTGACCGTCTTCGAGGTGACCGCGACCGACGGCGCGGCGCGCGCCGGGGTGCTGCGGACGGCGCACGGCGAGGTGCGCACACCCGTGTTCATGCCCGTCGGGACGAAGGCGACGGTGAAGACGCTGCACCCGGACGAGGTGCGCGACCTCGGCGCGCAGATCGTTCTCGGGAACACGTACCACCTCTACTTCCGTCCCGGTGACGAGCTGATCCGCGAGCTCGGCGGGCTGCACGCGTTCATGGCGTGGGAGGGACCGATCCTGACCGACTCCGGCGGCTTCCAGGTGTTCTCGCTGCGGGACACGATCGCGCGCGTCGACGAGGACGGCGTCACGTTCCGGAGCGTCTACGACGGCGCAGCCACGCGGTTCACACCCGAGCTGGCCGCGCGCGTGCAGGCGAACCTCGGCAGCGACGTGGCGATGTGCCTCGACCAGGTGCCGCCGGCCGGCGTCGGCCGGCGCGAGCTCGAGGACGCCGTGCGCCGGACGACCGAATGGGCGCGCCGCCAGCGCGACGCGGCGCGCGCGGAAGGCCAGCTCCGCTTCGGGATCGCGCAGGGCGGCGTCGACCCCGAGCTGCGCCGCCGCTCGACACTCGAGATCGCCGAGCTCGGCTTCGACGGCAACGCGATCGGCGGGCTCGCGATCGGCGAGGACCGCGAGGCGATGTTCGAGACGACGGACTGGGCGGCGGCGCTGCTGCCGGCCGACCGGCCGCGCTACTTCATGGGCATCGGCGACCCCGAGGGGATCCTCGAGGTGATCGAGGCCGGCGTCGACATGTTCGACTGCGTGCTGCCGACCCGCACCGCCCGCACCGGGAGCGCGCTCACGCACGAAGGGCGCATCAACCTCCGCAACGCGCGCTACGCGCGCGACCCGGCGCCGCTCGAGGAGGGCTGCGACTGCCCGGCCTGCACGCGGTTCAGCCGCGCCTACATCCGGCACCTCGTCAACCAGAACGAGCTGCTCGGGCTGCGCCTCCTCTCGCTCCACAATCTACGCTTCCTGCTGGAGCTGACCCGCGGCGCCCGCGACGCGATCGAGCGCGGCGCGTTCGCGGCCTACAAGCGCGATCTCCTGGAAAGGCTGTAGATGTCCGGATTCCTGATCCTGATCGTCATCCTCGGGGCGATGTGGCTGCTGTTCGCGATGCCCGCGCGCCGCAAGCGCGCCGCCCACGTCGCGATGCAGGACTCGCTCGCGCCCGGCGACGAGGTGATCACCGCGGGCGGGCTGCACGGGACCGTGCGGGAGCTCGAGAACGGGCACCTGCGGCTCGAGATCGCCGACGGCGTCGTCGTCACGCTCGACCGGCGGGCGGTCGCGGCCGTCGCGACCGAGGTCGAGGTCGAGACCGAGGCGGAGCCGGAGCCGGAGGCGGGGCCGGAAAGCCCCGTGGAACCCGGCTAACCTGTCCGGCGCGTGGCCTCCCGCCGCTCCCACCTGACGCTGGTCCTGCTGATCGTGCTCGCCCTCGTGGGCGTCTTCTTCCTGGGCTGGAAAGGCTCGCCCGTCCACCGCTCGCTGAAGAAGGGCCTCGACCTCCAGGGCGGCCTCGAGGTGGTGCTCCAGGCGGTGCCGCCGAAGGGCCACCAGCTGACGTCGCAGGACCTGAGCCGGTCGGTGTCGATCATGCGCTCCCGCGTCGACAAGCTGGGCGTCGCGTCGCCGGAGATCCGCACGCAGAGCCCGAACCAGATCGTGATCGAGCTCGCGGGCGTGCACGACCCGGCCGCGGCCGCCGCCCTGATCGGCTCGACCGCGCAGCTCGAGCTCTACGACCTGGTGCCGGCTCTGGTCTCGCCGTCGATCACGGCGGGCTCGAACCCGCAGCCGGTGCCGATCCAGAATCTCTACGACCTCCTCTCGCGCGTGAACGCCAGCGCGAAGGCGGGCACGCCGAGCGCCTACTACCTGTTCCAGCCGGTGCACCTGAAGCAGACGACGGGCACCGGCAAGAAGCGCAGGACGACGACGACCACGGTCTGGACGCGCATCGCCGGCCCGGCCGCGACCCTGCACCTCGATCCGACGACCGGCAACCCCGGCCTGCTCGACCCGTTCCGCGGCAAGGTGCCGACGGGCGACAAGGTGCTGCCGGTGCCCGCGAAGACGGTCGTGATCAGCTGCTCGGCGAAGACGACGACCGTCTGCCCGGGCGAGCGGAGCCTCAACGGCCTGCCGCCGGGGACGAAGGTCGACTACTACCTCTTCAAGCGGGGGTCGTACCCGAACGACCAGTACGCCACGAACGGCCAGTACCCGAACATGCCGGGCAAGGACCTGAACCTGTCCGGCACGCGCCAGGACTTCGACCCGACCACCGGGCAGCCGATCGTCCTCCTCTCCTTCAACGGCGAGGGCAACAGGATCTTCAAGCAGGTGACCAAGAACGAGGCCGTGCGCGGCGAGATCGCCGGCCTCACACACAACAACTGCGGCGCGCTGTGCGCGTTCGCGATCGTGCTCGACAACGAGCTGCGCTCGTGGCCCACGGTCGACCCGGGCCAGAACCCGCAGGGGATCGACCCGACCGGCACCGGCGCGCAGATCACCGGCATCGGCAGCCTCGGCGAGGCGAAGGACCTCGCGCTCGTGCTCCAGACGGGCGCGCTGCCGGTGAGCTTCCGGACGCTCGAGCAGACCGACGTCTCGGCGACGCTCGGCAAGGACTCGCTGACGCAGGCGGAGTACGCGGCGATCGGCGGCCTGATCGCGGTCGTCGTCTTCCTGCTGCTGCTCTACCGCTTCCTCGGCGTCGTCGCCGTGCTCGGGCTCGGCATCTACGCCGCCTTCATGTACGCGGCGATCCTGCTCCTGAACGTGACCCTGACGCTGCCGGGCTTCGCCGGCCTGATCCTGACGATCGGCGTCGCGGCAGACGCGAACGTCGTCGTGTTCGAACGCATCAAGGAGGAGGCGCGCGCCGGCCGATCGGTGCGCGCGGCGGTCGCCGCCGGCTACGCGAAGGGCTTCCGCACGATCGTCGATGCGAACGTCGTCACCGCGATCACGGCGCTGATCCTGTTCGCCGTCGCGTCGGCGAGCGTCAAGGGCTTCGCGCTGATGCTGCTGATCGGGACCGTCGTCTCGCTGATCACGTCCGTCGCTGCGACCCGCGCGCTGCTCGGCCTGCTCGCCGGCTTCCGCTGGTTCGACAACCCCCGCTTCATGGGCGCGGGCGGCACGCAGCGGGGCCGCTTCCTCCAGATCGACTTCATGCGGCGGCGCTACCTCTGGTTCGCGATCTCGGGCGTCGTGCTCGTGATCGGAGCGGCGTCGCTCGGCGCGCGAGGCCTGAACCTCGGCATCGACTTCAAGGGCGGCGTCCAGGTGACGTTCAAGACGCTGCAGTACACGTCGCTGTCGAAGGTGCGCGCGCAGGCGCAGGCGATCGGGCACGCGAAGGACGCCGTCGTGCAGGGCCGCGGCACGTCGACGAACGGCGGCGAGAACTACAAGAACTTCCAGATCCGCCTGAAGAAGCTGAAGCCGGCCGACCAGAGCCGCTTCACGACGCTGCTCCAGCAGAACGTGAACGCGCAGGCGCTCGGCGTGAAGAACGTCTCGTCGAGCTTCGGCAGCCAGATCGCCCGCAGCGCGGTGATCGCGATCCTCTTCTCGCTGCTCGTGATCACGCTCTACATCACGATCAGGTTCCGCGGCCTCGCGTTCGCGATCCCGGTGGTGCTGGCGATGCTGCACGACATCCTCGTCACGATCGGCGTCTACTCGCTGACGGGACGCGAGGTGACGGAGGCGACCGTCGCCGCGGTGCTGACCGTGCTCGGGTACTCGATCTACGACACGATCATCATCTTCGACCGCATCCGCGAGAACGTGCCGATCATGCGGCGCGCGCCGTTCGCGACGATCGTCAACGTCTCGCTCTGGGAGACGATCCGCCGCTCGCTGGCGACGACGTTCATCACGCTGCTCCCGATCGGCGCGCTGTTCTTCTTCGGCGGCGCGACGCTCCAGGACTTCGCGTTCGCGCTGCTCGTCGGCGTCACCTCGGGCGCGTACTCGTCGATCTTCATCGCGGCGCCGATGCTGACGATCTGGAAGGAGCGCGAGCCGGAGTTCGCGCGCCGGAAGGGCCGCGAGACGCCGGAGGGCAAGGCCGGCACGCCGCTCCTGGAGGAGGCCGAGGCGGCCGCAGCCGCGGAGCCGATCCCGGACACGCCGGTCGACCTGGTCGAGCAGGGCCTCGCCGCGGCCGTCGGGGACGGCAAGGGCGACGCGGACGCGAAGCGCGAGCGTCGCCGCCAGCGCAGGAAGTCGCGGCCGCATGGGCGCGCCCGGTAGCGGCGGAGGCGGCGGGCAGGAGCCGCTCGAGCGGCTGATCGCGCTGCTCGGCCCTCGCTGGGACGAGGTGCGCTCCGTGCTCGACGACGCCACGTCACGGTGGCGCGGCGACGCCGTGCGCGTGGGGGAGGGGACGCGGCGACGGCTGAACGAGCTCGCGTCGGAGCTCGGGCTCGTGACGCGCGAGGACTGGGACGCGCTCGACCTGCGGGTCGCGCAGCTCGAGCACCGGCTGCGGCTGCTCGAGCGCGACACGCCCGAACGTCCGTAGTCCCTGGTACCGTGGTGGGCACGGAGCGCGGATGGGCCGCGTTCCCGTGAGATCGGGTCTCCTCGTTCGGACGCCGGATCTCGACGTCACGAAGGAGTTGAGACAACTGACCGATTTTCGTTCCCTCGGGGTGTCCGAGGCCGTGTGCGAAGTGCTGGCCGCGCGCGGCATCGTCGCGCCGTTCCAGATCCAGTCGCTCGTCATCCCCGAGGCGCTGCGCGGCGGCGACGTGCTCGCCAAGAGCCCGACCGGCTCCGGCAAGACGCTCGCGTTCGCGATCCCGATCGTCGAGAACGGCAGCGACGGGACGCCGTTCGCGCTCGTGCTCGTGCCGACGCGCGAGCTCTGCGTGCAGGTGACGGAGGAGTTCGCGCTGATCGCGGGCGACCGGCTGAAGGTCGCGTCCGTCTACGGCGGCGTGCCGCTGAAGGCGCAGGCGCGCGACGCGCAGGGCGCCGGCGTCGTCGTCGCCACACCGGGCCGGCTTCAGGACCTCGTCGACCGCGGCCTCGTCTCGCTCGACCGCGTGCGTGTCCTGGTGCTCGACGAGGCCGACCGCATGCTCGACATGGGCTTCAAGCCGCAGGTCGACCGGCTCGTCCGCAGGCTGAGCGACAACCGCCAGACGATGTTCTTCTCGGCCACGCTCGACGGCGAGGTCGGGGAGCTCGCCCGGCGCTACACGCACTTCCCGGCGCGGTTCGAAGGCGAGCTGCCCGCGGAGCGCAGGTCCGGCGAGGTCGACCACCGCTTCGTGGCCGTCACGCCCGACAACAAGGTGGCGACACTCGTCGAGCTGCTCGGCCAGGAGGACGCCGGCCGCGTCCTCGTCTTCGTACGCACGAAGGCGGGCGCCGACCGGCTCGTCGAGCGGCTGCGCAGGCACGGCGTCGACGCGATCGCGATCCACGGCGACAAGGGCCAGGCGCAGCGCGAGCGCGCGCTCGCGCGCTTCGACACCGGCAAGGTGCAGACACTCGTCGCCACCGACGTCGCGGCGCGCGGCCTCGACGTCGACGACATCACGCACGTGATCAACTTCGACCCGCCGGAGGAGCCGGACGTCTACACGCACCGCGTCGGCCGCACCGGCCGCGCCGGGCGCGGCGGCATCGGCATCACGCTCGTGCTGCCGGAGCAGCAGGCCGAGGTGTCGCGCGTGGCGCGGCTCCAGGGCCGGGTCGAGGAGTTCCAGTCGGCCGGCATGACGCTCGCGAAGCCGCGGCTCGTTTACACGTCGCGCCGCCGCGGGGGCCGCTCGAAGTGGTAGAGCACGAGCGGCTGACGGCGAAGCAGGCGGCGGCGCTGCGCGAGGAGCTCGAGGAACTCGAAGGGCCGCGCCGCACGGAGGTCGTCGCGGCGATCAAGAAGGCGCGCGAGTTCGGCGACCTGTCGGAGAACTTCGAGTACCACGCGGCGAAGAACGAGCAGGGGCTGCTCGAGGCGCGCATCCGCACGCTGCGGACGCGGCTCGACGGCGCCGAGATCGTCGAGGACGCGTCGAGCGACGCGGTCGGCATCGGTTCGGTCGTCGACGTCGAGCAGGAGGGCGGCGACACGATGACCGTCGAGGTCTCGTCGGTCGGCGGCCCCGGCACGGTCTCGCCGACGTCGCCGCTCGGCGCCGCGCTGCTGGGGCGCAGGATCGGCGAGACGGTCGAGGTGCAGGCGCCGCGCGGCGCCTGGCGCGCCACGATCCGCCACATCCACTAGCGCGCGTCAGTCCGGTCTTCGGCTACCCCGCGAGCTTCCGGTGGATGAGCGTGGCCAGCCCGAGGACCCTCGCCGGCGGGATCACCTGGCTGTAGACGTCGTACTCGTACGCTCCGAGCACGAACCCCACATTGGCGAAGCGGTACTTCTTGCTCGTGTTGTAGACGAGCCAGCCGTCCGCGCCGAGCACGGGCTCCCTCTTGATCACGGTGCCGGGCGGGTCGTCGGCGGGGTTCGGCGTCGAGGCGAGCGACCGCGGCCCGTCGTCGATCTGCAGGCGGCCGGTCGAGGCGATGTAGAGGCAGATCGTGCCGCCGTCGTTCGCCCGCTCCGGGAAGGCCCTCGCCGGCGCGCCGAGGTACTGCGAGGCCGCCGCGGTCCCGATCAGGCCGCACGGCTTCGGCGCGGCCCGGACGCCCGAGAGCGCCGCGGCCGGCACGGCGAGCGCGAGAGCGGACGCGAGCAGGACCCCCCACCGCATCGGCCGACGATAGAACGGCGGGCCGAGGGATTCAAGACCGGGGCAGCGGGCCGTACGCTTGCCGCGTGGACGCTCCCCGGACTCGCTACGCCCGCAGCGGGAGCCTGAACATCGCGTACCAGGTGTTCGGGGCGGGGTCGCTCGACCTGGTGTACGTGCCCGGCTGGGTGTCGAACGTCGAGGAGGCCTGGGAGTTCCCGGAGTACGGCGCGTTCCTGCGCCGCCTCGGTTCGTTCGCGCGGGTGCTGATGTTCGACAAGCGCGGCACCGGGTTGTCCGACGCCGTACCGATCGACCGCCTCCCGACCCTCGAAGAGCGGATGGACGACGTACGCGCGGTGATGGACGCCGCGCAGTCGCGTCGGGCGGCCGTCTTCGGCGTGTCCGAGGGCGGGAACATGAGCGTGCTCTTCGCGGCGACCTTCCCCGAGCGGACGAGCGCACTGGTGACCTTCGGAGTCTTCGCGAAGCGCGTTTGGAGCTCGGATTACCCGTGGGCGCCGCGTCCCGACGACCGCGCCCGCGAGATCGACGCCGTCGAGCGCGACTGGGCGCAGCTCGATCCGGCCCCGCTCGCGCCGCAGGCGACGCCGGAGCAGCTCGAGGCGATCGCGCGGTACCTCCGCCGCTCGGCGAGCCCCGGCGCCGCCGCTGCGCTCCTGCGTATGAACACGCAGATCGACGTGCGGCACGTCCTGCCGACAGTGTCCGTGCCGGCGCTCGTCCTCCACCGCACGCACGACCGGGACGTCGACGTCGAGGAAGGACGCTGGATCGCGTCGCAGATCCCGGGCGCTCGCTTCGTCGAGCTGCCCGGAGACGCACACCTGCCGTGGCTCGGCGACTCCGACCGGCTGCTCGTCGAGATCGAGGAGTTCCTGACGGGCGCGCGGCCCGGCGTGGAGACCTCGCGAGTCCTCTCCACGATCCTCTTCACCGACGTTGTCGGCTCCACCGAAATCGCGGCGCGAGTCGGCGACGAACGGTGGCGCGCGCTCCTCGAGCAGCATCACTCCGTCGTCCGCAGGGAGCTCGCGCGCCACCGCGGAATCGAGCTCGACACGGCCGGCGACGGCTTCTTCGCCCGCTTCGACGGCCCCGCGCGCGCCGTCCGGTGCGCAGCGGCGATCGTCGACCGTGTGCGGGAGGAGGTCGGGCTCGACCTGCGCGCAGGGGTCCACACCGGAGAGTGCGAGCTCGTCGACGGCAAGCTCGCCGGCATCGCCGTCCACACCGGCGCGCGCGTCGCCGCCGCGGCCCAGGCGGGCGAGGTGCTCGTCTCCTCGACGGTGAAGGCGCTCGTCGCGGGCTCGGGAATCGACTTCGAGGATCGCGGCGCCGCCCGGCTCAAGGGCATCGACGAGACGTGGCAGCTCTTCCGGCTCGCGCAGGCGTGAGCCCGTTCGCGCGCGTGCTACGGTGCGCGGCGATACTTGAGCGAGTACCGGCTGCGCGTCCCGCGCTTCCTCTGCCCGTTCTTTCGTTGGTGGAGGAGGTGTTTGTATGGCAACCGGAACCGTGAAGTGGTTCAACGATGCGAAGGGGTATGGGTTCATCACCCCTGCCGAGGGTGGCAAGGACGTGTTCGTCCACCACTCGGCGATCACGGGCGACGGCTACAAGTCGCTCGCCGAGGGTGCGAACGTGCAGTTCGACGTCGTCGACGGGGCGAAGGGCCCCGAGGCGAAGAGCGTCGTCGCGGTCTAGTCCCTGTCCAATCGGCCTGCGAGAGCGCGCGCTCTCGCAGGCCCCCGCTGAAGGGAGCGTCGATGGAAGGGACGATGATCTGGTTCAACCCGGAGAAGCAGCACGGCTTCATCCGCACCGACGACGGAGAGCGGTTGCGGGTCGACGAGGCCGGGCTCGCGACCGGGGAGCTCCTGAGGGACGGCTGCCGCGGAACGCGTGTCTGCTTCGAGCGGATCGGTCGCGAGGACGACGCGCGGGCGGTGGGCGTGACGCTGGTGCCGCTGATGGCCGCGCGGCGGGCGCGCATGCGGGGACGGCGCTGATGGGGAGGCGCACACCGGAGTCGGCGGTCAAGCGTGCGCGCGAGCAGGCGCTGCGCGAGAAGCGCGAGCTGAAGCAGGCCAAGAAGGACGCGCGCGCGGCCGAGCGCCGCGCCGCCGCCGAGCCGGGGAGCCTCTCCGAGCCGGTGGACGTCTCCGAGACGGAGACGGACGCGGACGCGGCCGCCGAGGCGTGAGCAGCTTCGCCGGCAGCGGCCTGCCCGACGGGACGGCCGAGCTCGGCTACGAGCAGACGCTGGAGGCTCTCCTCGGGCTCGTCGGCCGCCCCGTCCTCGTCCTCTTCTCGGGCGCCAGCGGCTCTCCGTTCATCGCCGGCGTGGTGTCGGGACGGCTCGACCGCGGCGAGCTCGACGCGCGGCTCGAGGAGGTCCTGCTGCGCGGCGACGACGCGAAGGTCGAGACCTTCTTCTTCCACGTCGGGTCGCGGCAGAGCGGGTTCGTCCTCAGGCCCGACGAGTTCGAGCGCGGGTTCTGGCGACGCGACGGGCACCTGGTCGTGCACCTCGGGAGCTGCGCGGTGAGCGTGCTGGCGGGCGGCGAGCTGGGAGGGGCGCTCGAGCGATGACGAGGCAGGCGCAGGAGGATCGGCGCTCCGCGGCGCTCGACGCGTACCTGGAGCGGCAGCAGGCCGACGGCTACGAGGTCGAGACGCGGACGGCGGTGCAGGCGGTGATCGTCCGCCGCCGCTGGGACGTCGTCCGGCGGCTGACCCGCACGACGGGTGGCGAGCGCCGGCTCGTCGTCTCGGTCGACGAGCACGGCGAGGTGTCGGCCGTGGCCGCCGAGCCGCGCAGGTGGTGAGTCACCCCGCCGGCGGGGGCGACCAGTCCTGCGCGATCCGCCACTCGCTCCGCAGCACCGCCGCGTAGACCTCGCCTTTGCGCGCCGTGCCGCCGGTGGCGTCCAGGATCGCCTGCGTTCGGGCGGCGCGCGCCGGCAGCCCTCGCCGGCGCGGCACCTCGGCCAGCAGCTCCCAGGTGCCGCCCTCCACCTGACGCAGGACGACGAACCCGGGCGCGTTCGTCATCTCGTGCCCTCGCCGATCGCGATGAGCTCCGCGACCACGGCATCGAGCGGCTGCGTCGCGTCGAGCTCGTGCGTGCACGTCGCGCGCAGTAGCGGCTCGACCTCCGCCAGGTGGCGCAGGATCAGCTCCCGCTGCTCGACGCTCTTGCCGTAGCCGTTCGTCGCCCTCGTCGCGATCCGCTCGAGCAGGACCTCCGCAGGCGCGTGGAGCAGGACGACGGCGTCGAAGCGCGAGTAGAAGCGGCCCTGATTCGAGACGGTGCCCGAGACGTAAAGCGTCCGCCCGTCGTCACGGCCGAGCAGCTCCGCGATGCGGTCCTCGTCCCAGACGTAGCCGTCCTCGGCGTCCGACCAGACGGTCCACCCGTCCTCGTCGGTGTCGACGACGGCGAATCCGCGCCGCTCGAGCTCCGCGAGCGCCGTCGACTTGACCGTGCCCGACATGCCCGTCAGAGGATCCTGCGCACGCGGAGCAGGCTAGCCGCCGACGCTCAGGCACACTTCCCGGGTGGCGGCGACCCGGCCGAAGCACCAGCGGAACCTCGGTCGCCTGAGCGAAATCGCCCAGGTCGCGGTGCGGCACGGCTTCGGCTACGTCGTCGACGGCCGCCGCGACTCCTCGCCCGAGCTGGGCACCGCGCGCGGCCGGCACCTCCGCGAGCTCCTGGACGAGCTCGGCCCGACCTTCGTCAAGTTCGGGCAGCTGCTCTCCACGCGCCCGGACGTCGTGCCGCCGGACATCGTCGCCGAGCTGCGGTCCCTCCAGGACGACGTGCGCCCCTTCCCGTTCGCCGAGGTGGAGCGGACGATCCGCGAGGAGCTCGGCCAGCCGATCGAGCGGCTGTTCACCGCGTTCGAGCAGACGCCGCTGGCCGCGGCGTCGATCGGACAGGTCCACCGGGCGACCCTGCCGAACGGACGGCGCGTCGTCGTCAAGGTGCAACGGCCGAACGCGTCGCGACAGATCGAGGCGGACCTCGCGCTGATGTACCAGGCTGCGCGACTCGTGAAGGAGCGCGTGCGGGCGCTCGACTTCGTCGACGCGAACGAGCTCGTCGACGAGTTCGCGCGGTCGATCCGGCAGGAGCTCGACTACCGGCTCGAGGCCCGCAACGCAGACGCGTTCCACCGCGACTTCGCCGGGCACCCGCACGTCGCGATCCCGAAGGTGTACTGGTCGTACACGCGCTCGCGAGTGCTCACGCTCGAGGAGCTGGAGGGGGTGCAGCTCGCGGACCTCGACGTCGCCGAGTGGACGCTCGACCAGCGCCGCCGCCTCGCGTACCTGGTCACCGAGACGTGGATGACGATGATCTTCCGGAACGGGTTCTTCCACGGCGACCCGCACCCGGCGAACATCCTCGTGCTCGCGCCCGACCGGATCGGCCTCGTCGACTTCGGCCTCGCGGGCAAGCTGACCGACGACGACATGTCGAAGCTGACGCGGCTGTTCATCGACGCGGCGTCCGAGAACGTCGAGCTGCTGCCGCGCCGGCTCGCCGACCTGGGCGTCCGCTACCCGAAGGAACGCGAGGAGCAGTTCGTCGCCGAGCTGCGCGAGCTCTACTACCGCTACTACGGCGCGAGCGTCGCCGACATCGACCCGCTCCAGGTGATCCGCGAGGGCTTCGCGCTGATCTACACGATGAACCTGCGGCTGCCCACCCGGTTCGTGTTGCTCGACAAGGCGATCGCGATGCTCGGGTCGGTCGGCATCGAGCTCTACCCGGACTTCAACGTGTTCGAGGTGGCGAAGCCGTACGCGCGCGCCCTGATGCTCGAGCGGTTCACGCCGCGCCGCGTCGCGTCGCGCGCTAGGCGCGAGGGCTGGATGCTGACGCACATGGCCATGGAGCTGCCGTACCAGGTGCACGAGACGCTCGAGCAGGTGCGCGACGGCCGCATCGAGGTCGGCTTCGTCCACAAGGGCCTCGACGACCTGCTGTCCAAGCTGGACACGCTCTTCAACCGGCTCGTGATCGCGCTCGTCGTCGTCGGCGGGCTGATCGGCTCGAGCCTGATCGGCATCTTCGCCAAGAGCGGGCCGCACCTGCTCGGACTGCACGTGCTCTCGGTCGCGGGCTTCCTGCTCTCGAGCGTGCTCGGGGTGTGGCTGCTCTGGGGCGTGATCCGCTCCGGCCGCCTCTAGAAAGCCCTGTGGCCGCACCGGCCGGTTGAGGAACGATCGTCGCACAATCGTGCGAATGGACGACTCGCGCGCGCGGGGGCGCGCGTCTACGGTCGTGGCATGGCAGCTGCGCTCCTCCTCGCCGACGCCGAGCCGGAGACGAAGGGCTTCCTCGAGCGCCACCTCCCGCACGACGGCTTCGAGCTCGTGCCCCCGTACGGGCGCTTCGACCTCGTGCTCGCCGGCGACGGGGATCGCCTCGACCGCTGGGTCGAGCGCGCGCCCGTGATCGTGCTCGGGCGCGAGCAGGCGGACGCGCTCGACCGCATCCACGCGTTCCGCTGCGGGTGCGACGACTACGTGTCGAAGCCGTTCGAGTACCAGGAGCTCGTGGAGCGCATCCGCGCGGTGCTCCGCCGGGCGCAGCCACGGGGGCCGGAGGTGGTGGACGCGCCGCCCGTGCGGATCGACACCCGCACGCGCGACGTGCGTGTCGCCGGCGTCCGCATCCGCCTGGCGCAGAAGGAGTACGAGCTGCTGCTCCGGCTCGCGCGCGAGCCCGAGCGCGTGTTCACGAAGGCCGAGCTGCTCCAGGAGGTGTGGAACTACGCCACGATCGGCCGCACCCGCACCCTCGACTCGCACGCGTCGCGGCTGCGCCGCAAGCTGCGCGCCGTCGCCCCGGCGGTCGAGCTGGTCGAGAACGTGTGGGGCGTCGGCTACCGGCTGCTCCCCGCGCCCGCGACCGCGCCGGAGGTGTAGGGCCGCGCGTACGCTTCCCGCGTGGACCAGGCCGGGAAGGCCGCCGCGTTCCGGCGGATGCACCACGAGCCGCCGCTGCTCGTGCTGCCGAACGCGTGGGACGTCGCCTCCGCGCGGGCCCTCGCGGAGCTGCCCGGCTGCCGCGCGCTCGCCACCTCGAGCGCCGCAGTCGCACGCTCGCTCGGCTTCGAGGACGGGGAGCAGGCGCCCGCGCAGGAGATGGTGCAGGTTGCGGCGCGGATCGCGGCGGCCGTCGACGTCCCCGTGAGCGCCGACCTCGAGCGCGGCTACGGCGACCCCGTCGGCACCGCGCGCGCGGCCTGGAACAGCGGGCTGGTCGGCATCAACTTCGAGGACTCGACCGCGGGCGCGCTCGTCCCCGTCGACGAGCAGGCGGAGGCGATCGCCGCGATCCGCGCGGCGGCGCCGGAACTCGTGGTCAACGCGCGGATCGACGTCTTCCTCCGCGGCGCGGGGACGGTCGACGACGCCGTCGAGCGGGCCGGCGCCTACCTCGCCGCCGGCGCGGACTGCGTCTTCCCGATCCTCTGCCCGCCCGAGGCGATCGGCGAGCTCGCGCGTCGCATCGACGGGCCCGTCGCGGTCATCAACGCGCCCGGCGTGCCCGGCCCGGCGGAGCTCGCGCGTCTCGGCGTGGCGCGCATGACCTGGGGATCGGGGCTCGCGAGCGTCGCGTACGCCGAGGCGGTGCGCGTCGCCGCCGCGGCGCTCCCCTAGCGCCCGTGCACGATGCGGGCGCCGCGCCCGCGCGTCACGTAGCTGAACGTCCAGCGGGTGAGGACGATCAAGCGGTTCTGGAAGCCGACGAGGTAGGCGATGTGGACGCCGAGCCAGAGCGCCCATGCGAGGAAGCCGGTCACGCGCACGCCCTTCAGCGTCCCGACCGCACGGGCGCGTCCGATCGTCGCGAGCTCGCCCTTGTCGCGGTACCGGAACGGCGCGCGCTCGCCGCGGCGGAGTGACCGCGCGACGTGCCGGCCCTGCTGCATCGCGACCGGCGCGACCCCGTGCAGCGCCTGCCCACGCACGGCGACCATGTCGCCGACGGCGAAGATCTCGGGGTGCCCGCGCACGGTCAGGTCGGGCTCGACCACGAGCCGTCCGCCCCGGTCGAGCTCGGCGCCCGTCGCCTCGGCGAGCGCTGCGGCGAGCGGCGACGCGGTCACGCCGGCGGCCCAGACCGCGACGCGCGCGCGGACCGTCTCGCGCGCACCGTCCGCGCGCTCGACGTCAACCGTGCCGTGGCCCATGCCGACGACGCGCGTCGACAGCAGCGTCGTCACGCCGAGGGAGCGGAGCTGCCGCTCCGCGCTGCGCGACAGCCGCTCCGCGTAGCCGCCGAGGACGCGGTCGGCCGCCTCGACGAGCAGCACGCGCGCGGCGGCCGTGTCGATCGCGCGGTAGTCGCGCGGCAGCGCCTGCCGCGCGAGCTCTGCGATCTGCCCGGCCATCTCGACCCCGGTGGGGCCGGCGCCGACGACGACGAACGTCAGCCAGGACGTGCGCTCCCCCGGGTCGGGCTCCACCTCGGCCGCCTCGAAGGCGGTCAGGATCCGGTTGCGCAGCTCGAGTGCCCCGTCGAGGGACTTCAGCTCCGGCGCGTGCCCCGCCCAGGCGTCGTTGCCGAAGTACGAGTAGCGCGCACCGCCGGCGACGACCAGCACGTCGTACGGGAGCCGCTCGCCCTCGGCGCCGTTCGGCAGGCGCCCGAGCAGCACCTCGCGGCGCTCGACGTCGAACCCGGTTGCCTCGGCGAGGACGACGCGCGCGTTGCGCTGGCGGCGGAGCACCTGACGCAGCGGCGCGGCCACCTCGACGGAGGAGAGCGCGCCGGTGGCGACCTGGTAGAGCAGCGGCTGGAAGAGGAAGAAGTTCTGGCGGTCGACGAGCGTGACGTCGGCGTCGGCGCGGCGCAGCCCGCGGGCGGCGAGCAGGCCCGCGAAGCCGCCGCCGACGATCACGACCCGCATCTACTCGAGGATCGCCCCTTCGAGGCGGAGCAGGTGCCGCTTCCGCTCGAGGCCGCCGGCGTAGCCCGTCAGGGCGCCGTGGGCGCCGACGACGCGGTGGCACGGCAGGACGATCGGGATCGGGTTCCGGTTCATGACCGTGCCGACCGCCCGCGCGGCCTTCGGCCGGCCCACCTTGGCCGCGAGCGCGCCGTAGGTCTCCGTCCGGCCGTACGGGACGCGAGCCAGCTCGTGCAGGACAGCCTCGTTGAACGGCGCGACGCGGAGGTCGAGCGGCAGGTCGAATTCCCGGCGGCGCCCCTCGAAGTACTCGTCCAGCTCGCGGCGAACGTCGTCGAGCGGCGATCGCAGGAGCCGCGGCCCGAACGTGCGGACGAGCTGCTCCTCCGCCTGCTCCGGGAAGTACGCGATCCGGCAGACGCCGCGGTCGGTGGCGGCGACGTAGAGCTCCCCGAGCGGCGAGTCGACGAGGTCGAAGCGCACGTCGACGATCCCCTCGCGCAGCGCCGCCGCGCGAAACTGCGCGTCGAGCTCAGGCGTGACGTTCATGTTCCCTCCTCAGTCTGCGGACGCCGGACGACGCCGCGGCGCGCGCGGCCTCCTCGGACGAGCCGAGCGCCTCGGCGATCTGGGCGTAGGGGAGGTCGTAGCCGTAGCGCAGCACGACCGCCGCGCGCTCCGTCGGCGGCAGCCCGTCGGTCAGGTGCTCGAGCTCGCGGAAGGCGTCGCGGCGCAACTCGACCGCGGGCTCTGCGGCCACGGTGAGCTCCGGCTTCGCCCGCAGCTCGTCCATCGCCACGTTCGTCGCGATCGTGAAGACCCACGCGCGCAGGTGACGCCCGTGCCGTAGGCGCCCGTACGCGCGCAGCGCGCGCAGGAAGGTCTCCTGCCATGCGTCCTCGGCACGCGGGCCGAGGAGCCGCCGCAGGTAGCCGAGCACGTCGTCGCGATGAGCGAGGTAGAAGCGCTCGAAGGGCGGGATCGGCGGGTCGGCCACGTTCCCCATCATCGACCCAAACGTGGCAGGGTGCGGCGTTGTGAGATGCGCGGTCGTCGGTCACGTCGAATGGGTCGAGTTCGCCCGCGTCCCGCACATGCCGGCGGCCGGGGAGATCGTGCACGCGGACGAGACGTGGGAGGAGCCGGCCGGCGGCGGCGCCGTCGTGTCGCGACAGCTCGCCCTGCTCGCGGGCCGCTGCGAGCTCTTCACCGCGCTCGGCGGGGACGAGCTCGGCCGACGCAGCGAGCGGCGGCTCGCCGAGCTCGGCGTCGACGTCCACGCCGAGCGCCGCGGCAGCACGCGGCGCGCCTGGACGCATGTGGACGCCGCCGGCGAGCGCACCATCACCGTGCTCGGCGACAAGCTGCTGGCCACGCACCCGCCGCCGTTCCACGGCTACGACGCCGTCTTCTTCGTCTCCGGCGCGGTCGAGGCGCTGCGCGCGGCGCGGGCGGCCCGGTTCCTCGCCGCGTCGGCGCGCGAGCTGCCGACGCTGCGCGAGGCAGGCGTCGCGCTCGACCTGCTCGTCGCGAGCGCGCACGACCCCGGCGAGCGCTACGACGGGTCGCTCGACGCGCGTGCGGTCGTGCTGACGGAGGGCGCGGCCGGCGGCACGTTCAACGGCGAGCGCTACGCCGCCGCGCCCGCCCCGGAGCGCGTCGCCGACACGTACGGCGCCGGCGACTCGTTCGCGGCTGCCCTCTGCTTCGCGCTCGCGCGCGGCGATGCGCCCGCGGACGCGCTCGCGCTCGCGGCGCGCGCGGGCGCGGCGGTGCTCGCCGGGCGCGGCCCGTACACCTCGCAGCTAGCCTTGCGCGGGTGACCGCCCGCGTCGCCTGGATCTCGCTGACGCCCGTCAAGGCGCTCGCGCTCGCCCAGGTCGACGAGATCGAGCTGGACGAGCACGGGCTGCGCGGCGACCGCCGCTTCTACCTCGTCGACGAAACCGGCCGGCTCGTCAGCTCCAAGCGGCCGCGCCGCAGCGTCCTGCAGACCGCACGCGCCGAGTACGAGGAGGAGTCCCGCGTACTGACCGTCCGGACGCCCGAGGGCGACGTGGACGCGGAGGCGCAGCCGGGCGACGAGCTCGTCACGGACTTCCACGGCGCGCCCAGGCCGGCGCGCGTTGTCGCGGGGCCCTGGGACGAGCTCCTCTCCGGGCTGGTCGGCGAGCGCCTGCGCCTCGTGGTGCCCGAGGGCCGGGCGCCCGACCGCGGGCGGAGCGGTGCGACCACGCTCCTCGCGACGGCGTCGCTCGCGGCGCTGGCCCGCGAGCTGGGCGTCGAGCGCGTCGATCCGCGGCGCTTCCGGATGAGCTTCGGCGTCGAGGGTCTCGAGCCGCACGAGGAGGACGGCTGGCTCGGGCGCCGCGTGCGCGTCGGCGACGCCGTCGTCGTGCTGCACGGCAACGTCGGCCGCTGTGCGATCACGACCCAGAACCCCGACACCGGGACGTCCGACCTCGACACGCTGAACGCGCTCGCGCGCTACCGCCGCGACGTCGAGACGACCGAGCCGCTGCCGTTCGGCGTCCACGCCGCCGTCGCCGAGCCCGGGCGGGTGCGCCTGGGCGACCCCGTCGAACCCGTCTAACCGCTCGCGAGCGGGCAGGGCCCGAGGTCGACGTTCGCCGGCGCGAGCCGGTCGGCCGCGGGCGCGTTCGTCAGCTCGTCCCAGAGGTTCTCGAGGAAGCGCGAGACGGAGGGGCAGCGGACATCGGTGCCGGCGAGCGTGAACGCGCCGGCGGCGAAGACGTGCGCGCCGGCGGACGTCACGTAGTACGTCATCTCGGCGGGTTGGCCCGAGCCGAACACGTCCGGGATCTGCGCGAGCACCTGCGTCTGCGGCGGCGAGTCGGCGGTGCGATGGTCGGACTCGATGCCGAAGGCGCCGAACGGCGAGCCGTCGGCGACGCCGGTGCCGGCGAAGAGCCACGGCGCGGCCGCGGTCGAGTCGACGACGTAGGGAGCCGAGCCCGAGACGCCGTGGTTCCAGTCGAAGTACTCGACGCCGACGAGCGCCGCCTCGGGCCGGCCGAGGTCGCGCCACAGGCCGATACGTGTGATCGTGTCGCCGCTCTGGTTCACGCGCCAGAAGAAGTTGTTCGCGGAGAGGAAGGCGAGGTTCCCGCCGAGGTCGCGGTAGCGCTGCACGGCGTCGTACTCCGCCTCCGTCGCGTACTCCTCGTGGCCGGGGAAGACGATCAGGTCGTACAGCTGGCGGAGCCGCTCGCCC
Source organism: uncultured Gaiellales bacterium (assembly GCA_964496175.1). Lineage (GTDB taxonomy): Bacteria > Actinomycetota > Thermoleophilia > Gaiellales > Gaiellaceae > PALSA-600. The sequence goes on from CAZBYA010000005.1 coordinate 49,562, forward strand.
GACAGCTGCTGCACGTCGTCCTGCGCGAGCATGTCGACCTGCTTGCCGCTGCGCGCGAGCCAGCGCAGGAACGTGAGGTCGTACTGGCGGAAGTGCGGAGGGACGCCACGGTCGAGGAACGGCCGCGCCAGGTCGACCGTCCGCTGCGTCGCGCGGTAGTACCACGTGTCCGGGACGCCGTCGTGGTTCGAGTCGCGGTAGTTGTAGGCCTGCCACGTGTTCGTCGGCTCGATCACGGCGACCCGCGACGCGCCGAGCTGCGCGGGGCGGACGATGAACGGCGCGAAGCCGACCTTCGAGCCCGACGTGAGCCGGGCGGCGTAGAAGCCGCTCGGCCAGTCGCCGACCGTGAACCGGAGCGTGCGCCCGGCGGCGGCGACGTCGATCGGGTCGCCGACGGGGACGCCCTCGAGCGTCCGGTCGCCGATCGTCAGCTGCTGCTCCGGCCCGACGTGGAGCATCTGGACGCGGAGGTGCGCGTACCGGCCCGACAGCCCGAGCGCCGCGACCTCGCCCGGCGCGTAGCTCCGGCGGGCGAAGGCGGCGGCGACCGAGGTCGCGTCGGTCGATCGGATGTCGAGACCCGCCGAGGCGTTCGCGATCAGCGTCGTCGGCAGGTACGTCGAGTTGCGGATCGACAGCGGCTGCGTCGTCGTCCGCCCGCCGGCCCGGAGCTCGAGGACGTAGCGGCCGTCCCGGATCCGGATCGTGTCGAAGCGCGGTGAGAGCACCCGGCCGCGTGCGGGCCGCCAGCCGGTCGCGCCCACGAGCCGCCAGCGGTCGACCGGCCGCGAGGCGACCAGCGCGACGGCGCCGGCGAGGTCGCGGGTGGCGAGCCGGAGGCCGTCGACCTGGGCCCGGACGACCGGGGCGGGCGGCGGGGGCGCGTTGCCCATCACGACCGCGGCCGCCGGCAGCGCGGCGGCCGAAATCGCCACGAGCAGGGCAATTCGCCGGTCGCCCATAGGCGCCACGATCGCGCCGCGGGCGCGGGCCCGCATCCGTGGTTCCGACGGACGCCTCCTGGGGTTTACAGGTGGGGGAAAGTGGGATACAGTGGGGCGCAGTGGACCGCGATGCTCCTCGGTGAACACGACCACGCCCTCGACGAGAAGAACCGGCTCACGCTGCCCGCGAAGCTGCGCGCGGCCTTCGAGGACGGCGTCGTGATCACGCGCGGGCTCGACGGGTGCCTGTTCGCCTACCCCCGCGCCGAGTGGGAGGGGATGGCCGAGCGGATCCGCCGCCTCGACCCGCTCGCCCCCGACGCCCGCGTGCTCCAGCGCCACTTCTTCGCGGGCGCGGCGCAGGGCGAGCTCGACCGCCAGGGCCGGCTCGTGCTGCCGACGACCCTGATCGAGCACGCCGGGCTCGGGCGCGAGGTGACCGTCGCGGGCGTCTACGACCACCTGGAGATCTGGGACCGAGCGAAGTGGCGCCAGCAGCCGCATCAGGCCGAAGGGAGGGCGGAAGATGTTGCCGAGCGTCTTGCCGACTGAGTCCGACCACGTCCCCGTCCTCGCCGAGGAGGTCGTGTCGCTGCTCGACCCGCGACCGGGCGAGACCGTCGTCGACGGCACGTTCGGCGCGGGCGGGCACGCAGAGCTGCTCGCCGCGCGCCTGCGCGGGGAGGGGAAGCTGATCGCGATCGACCGCGATCCGACGGTGGCGCCGTACTTCGAACGGCTCCGTCGCAGTACCGGCGTCAAGGCGAGGCTGCACCACGGCGAGTTCTCGTCGGTGCTGCGCCAGCTCTCGGAGAACGGCGTGCGCGCCGACGTCGTCCTGCTCGACCTCGGCGTCTCGTCGATGCAGCTCGACCGGCCCGACCGCGGCTTCTCGTACGCGGTCGACGCGCCGCTCGACATGCGCATGGACCCGGGCGCGGAGCACTCGGCGCGCGAGCTCGTCAATGAGGCGGGCGAGCGCGAGCTCGCGGACATCTTCACGCGCTACGGCGAGGAGCGGTACGCACGCCAGATCGCCCGCGCGATCGTGGCGCGCCGCCGCAAGCAGCGGTTCGAGCGGACGGCCGACCTCGTCGAGACGATCAAGGGCGCGATCCCGGCGCCGGCGCGGTTCGGCGAGGGGCACCCGGCGAAGCGCGTGTTCCAGGCGCTGCGGATCGAGGTCAACGACGAGCTCGGGTCGCTCGAGCGGGCGCTGCCGGCGGCGCTCGAGATGCTGCGCCCGGGCGGCCGCCTCGGCGTGATCTCCTTCCACTCGCTCGAGGACCGGCTCGTCAAGCGCTTCCTGCGCGCGCAGGAGCACGGCTGCACCTGCCCGCCCGACTTCCCCGTCTGCGTCTGCGGCTCGCAGCCGACGATGCGCGCCACGCCGCGCCGCGCGGTTCGCCCGACCGCCGGGGAGATCGCGCGCAACCCGCGCGCCCAGTCGGCGCGCCTGCGCGTGGGGACGAGGGTCTGATGGCCAGCGCGACGCACGCACACGCGGCGATCGCCCAGCCCGTCCCGCGGACCAGGACGCGCCCGCAGACGCGGCGCAGGCGCGCCCGCGCGCGCGGCGGCATCCTCTGGATCGCGATCAGCGGGATTCTGCTCGCGGGCGTCGTATTCGTGAACGTGGCCGTGCTCCAGCTGAACCTGTCGCTCGACTCCGCGAACGCCGAGCGCGTGAAGCTGCGCGCGGAGAACGCGGCGCTCCAGCAGCAGCTCGCGAGCGAGCTCGCCTCGCCACGAGTCCAGGCGCGCGCCGCGAAGGTGTACGGCCTCGTCCCCGCCCAACAGTACGGGTACGTGAACCTCGCGAAGTAGGCGGCCGTGCGCGAGCAGCACGCCAACCGCCGGATCCGCCTCCTGCTCCTCATCTTCCTGCTCGCGTTCGCAGGGACGTTCGCGCGCGCCTTCTGGATCCAGGCTGTGCAGGCGGCGTCGCTCGGGCGGATGGCCGAGCGGCAGCACCACGAGACCGTGACGGTGCCGCCCAACCGCGGCACGGTCTTCGACCGCACCGGCGTCCCGCTCGCGATCGGCGAGCAGACGATGACCGTCTACGCCGACCCGATGCAGGTGACGGACCCCCAGGGGATCGCCGTCGCGGCGCACAAGCTCCTGGGCGCGAACGCGAACGCGCTCTATCCGCAGCTCCTGAACAAGCACAGCGGGTTCGTCTACGTGCAGCGCTTCGCCGACGCGCAGGCGGCGGCGGCGTTCCTGAAGCGCGGCTTCGCCGGCGTCAACGCCTACCCGGAGGAGAAGCGGATCTACCCACAGGGCAGCGTCGCGTCGCAGGTGGTCGGCTTCGCCGGCACCGACGACAACGGGCTGACCGGCCTCGAGCTCGAGTACAACCGGAACCTCTCGGGGCGCGCGGGCAGGCAGACGATCGTGCGCGACCCGTTCGGCCGGGCGATCGACACGATCGGCTCGACGCCGGTGCGCGAGGGGCAGGGCGTGTTCACGACGATCGACAGCGCCATCCAGGCGAACGCCGAGCTGGTGCTGCGGCAGACCGTCGCGCAATGGCACGCGCGCTCGGCGACGGCGATCGTGCTCGACCCGTCCACGGGCGGGATCCTCGCGATGGCGCAGGCGCCGGGCTACGACGCGAACCAGACCGCGCACGTCGCGCCGGGGCTGCTGACGAACCACGCCGTGACCGACGTGTTCGAGCCGGGGTCCGTCTTCAAGCTCGTCACCGTCTCCGGTGCGCTCTCGGAGGGGCTCGTGACGCCGCAGACGAAGTTCGTGCTGCCGCCGTGCATCCAGGTCGCCGACAAGTGCATCCACGATGCGGAGCCGCGCGGCACCGAGACGATGAGCGTCGCGCAGATCCTCGCGCGCTCGTCGAACGTGGGCGCCGACACGATCGCGCGTGCGCTCGGGCCCGAGGCGCTGATGAAGTGGATCTACCGCTTCGGCTTCGGGCAGCGCACCGGCCTCGACTTCCCGGGCGAGAGCGGCGGCATCGTCCCGTCCTATCCGACGCAGTGGTCCGGCACGACGATCGGCAACGTGCCGATCGGTCAGGGCATCGCAGTCACGTCGATCCAGATCGCCGCCGCCTACGCCTCGATCGCGAACGGCGGCATCTGGGTGCAGCCGCACCTCGTCTCGCGCGTCGGCGGGCGCGTGCTGCACGGCTGGGCCCCCCGGCGGATCGTCAGCCCGGCGATCGACGCGGAGCTGAAGAAGATGCTCACCGGCGTCGTCGACGAGCACGGCGCCACCGGCAACGAGGCCGCCATCCCCGGCTACAGCGTCGCCGGCAAGACGGGCACCGCCCAGGTGCCGGGCCCGCACGGCTATACGACGGGCAAGTACGACGCGACGTTCGTCGGCATGGTGCCGGTGCAGAACCCGCGCCTGCTCGTGCTCGTCACCGTCTACGACCCGAAGCTCGCCATCTACGGCGGCGTCGTCGCGGCGCCGGCCTTCGCGCAGATCGCGAAGTTCGACCTCCAGTACCTGGCCGTCCCACCGGACCAACCCCTGCACTGAGCGCCGCGGGATTGACTTCCGTCCGGCTGGCGTGAGTCAATCCCCGGCGACCCCCAACCTAGCCAGGAGGACCTCGTGGACGTCCATGACGAGACGCCGCAGGAGGCCGCACGCGACGAGGCCGAGCTCGCCCGCTTCGGCTACCGCCAGGAGCTGCGGCGGTCGCTCGGCTTCTTCAGCTCGTTCGCGGTCGCGTTCAGCTACATCTCGCCGACCACCGGCATCTTCGCCCTGTTCGCGCTCGGCCTGTCGACGATCGGCGGCATCTTCTTCTGGAGCTGGCCGATCGTCGCGCTCGGCCAGTTCATCATCGCCCTCTCGTTCGCCGAGGTGTCGAGCCACATCCCGATCGCCGGCTCGGTCTACCAGTGGTCGAAGTACCTCTCGTCGAAGGGGCAGGCGTGGTTCACGGGCTGGATCTACCTCTTCGCGGGGATCCTGACGATCAGCTCCGTCGCCGTGACGCTGCCGCTGGCGCTGATCCCGGCGCTGAACGGCATGGGCTGGCACCTCTCCAACAGCCTGCACAACCAGCGGCTGCTGGCGCTCGTGTTCATGGCCGTCGTGACGGTGCTGAACATCTACGGCGTCAAGGCCGTCGCGCTGATCAACAACGTCGGCGTGCTGTTCGAGATCCTCGGCATGGTCGTGTTCGCCTTCGTGATGGCGCTCTTCCACAACCACCAGGGTGTGGGCGTCGTCTTCCACTCCGGCGGGACGAGCGTCACGACCTCGACGTTCCTCGTCGCGATGTTCATGAGCCTGTTCGTGATCTACGGCTTCGACACCGCCGCGACGCTCGCCGAGGAGACGCGGAACCCGCGGCGCGAGGCGCCGCGTGCAGTCCTCTACTCGGTCGCCGGCGCGTTCGTGATCGGCGGCATCTTCATCTGGGCCACCCTGATGGCGGTCCCCGGCACGCTCGCGAGCGGCGTCAAGGGCGCTCTCGGCCCGGCGGCCGTGATCAGCGCGAACTTCTCGAACGCCTTCGCGACGACGTACCTGACGGTCGTCTCGATCGCGATCTTCATCTGCCTGCTCTCGATCCAGGCGAACGTGATGCGCCTCGCCTTCGGGATGGCGCGTGACGACAAGCTGCCCGCGTCGTCGCGGCTGCGGATCGTCAGCCCGCGGCTGCACACGCCGTGGATCGCGTGCGTGGTCGTGACGCTGATCGCCGCGATCCCGCTGGTGCAGTACGCCGGCGTCGCGATCCTCGCGATCGCCGCGACGGGGATGATCTACCTCAGCTACTTCCTCGGCGGCGCGTCGATCCTCCAGGCGCGCCTGAAGGGCTGGCCGAAGCGCGAGGCGCCGTTCTCGCTCGGCCGCTGGGGCATCCCGGTGTCGGTGCTCGGGCTCGTCTACGGCGGCGGCATGCTGGTCAACTTCGCCTGGCCGCGCGTCGCGTCCAACCCGACTCCGGCCCAGACGGGGAACCTGCTGAACTTCCACTGGGGCTGGCTGAACCACCGGCCCGTGCTCTGGACGGTGCTGGTCGCGATCCTGCTCGTGGGCGGCGCCTACTACGCCGGCGCGCAGCGGCGCAAGCCGTCGCACATCGAGGCGCCGGAGGGCGAGCTCTTCGCCGACGACGCGGCGCCCGAGGAGCCCGCGCTCGGCTTCCCGGCCTAGCGTTCGTGGTAGCGGGGGCGGCTCCGGCCGCCCCCGCTAGATTCCCGCCGATGGACCTGTTTCGCCTGGCGTCGGCGATCGGCGTGCCGGACGCTCCCGCGCTCGAGGTCCGCGACCTCGCCTACGACACCCGCGCGGTGTCGCCCGGCGCGCTCTTCTTCTGCGTGCCGGGGGCTCGCGCCGACGGGCACGACCTGGCGGGCGAGGCGCTCGCGGCGGGCGCGGTCGCGCTCGTCGTCGAGCGCCGGCTCGAGGTCGACGCGCCGCAGCTCGTCGTCCCGAGCGTCCGCCGCGCGATGCCTGCGGCGGCCTGCGCGTTCTTCGGCGACCCGTCCCACGAGCTCGAGGTCGCGGCGGTCACGGGCACGAACGGCAAGACGACGACCGCGTTCCTGCTGCACTCGGTGCTCGACGCTGCGGGGCGGCGGCCCGCGCTGCTGACGAACATCGAGCGCCGCGTCGGCGGCGTCGAGCAGCCGACGGGGCTGAACACACCGGAGGCGATCGACCTCCAGCGCCTCCTCCGCGCGATGCTCGACGCCGGCGACCGCTCGTGCGCGATGGAGGCGACGTCGATCGCCTCCGCGAAGGGGCGGCTCGGCGGCACGCGCTTCGCGGTGCTCGTCTTCACGAACCTGACGCAGGACCACCTGGACGTGCACGGGACGATGGAGGCCTACTACGAGGCGAAGCGCGCGCTCTTCGAGCAGGCGGAGCGGGCGGTCGTCAACGTCGGCGACGAGTGGGGGCGGCGGCTCGCCGCCGAGCTCGGCGACGTGCGCACGTTCACGCCGGACGACGACCTCGGCGGCATCGACCTGAAGCTGCGCGGGGCGTTCAACCGGGCGAACGCCCTCGGCGCGATCTGGGCGGCGCGGGAGCTGGGCGTCGACGAGGCGGCGATCCGCGCGGGCATCGAGCGCGTCGCCGGCGTCCCGGGTCGCTTCGAGTCGGTCGACGCGGGGCAGCCGTTCGCGGTGATCGTCGACTACGCGCACACGCCGGACTCCCTCGCCAACGTGCTGCGGGCCGCGCGCGGCCTGGGCGACGGCCGGCTGGTCGTCGTCTTCGGCGCAGGCGGCGACCGCGACCGCGAGAAGCGGCCGCTGATGGGGCGCGTCGCTGCCGGGCTGGCCGACCGCGCGATCGTCACCACCGACAACCCGCGCTCGGAGGATCCCGCCGCGATCGCCGACGAGGTGGCCGACGGAGCGCTCGAGGTCGTCCTCGACCGGCGCGCCGCGATCGAGATGGCCCTGGCCGACGCGGCGCCCGGCGACGTGGTCGTGATCGCCGGGAAGGGAGCCGACACCGAGATGGAGCTGGCCGGGCGGCGCGTCCCCTTCGACGACCGCGTCGTGGCACGGGAGCTGCTCCGGTGATCCCGCTCGAGCTCGACGTGCTCGAGCCGCTCGGCCGCCTCGTGACGCGGCCGTGGGCGGACCTCGTCACCGGCATGCAGGTCGACTCCCGGCGCGTCGAGGAGGGCGACCTGTTCGTCGCGGTCGGCGGCGGCGTCGACTTCGTCGAGCACGCGCTCGCCCGCGGCGCGGCCGCCGCGCTCGTCCCCGACGACGCGTTCGGCGCGCTCGCCGCGATCGCCGGCGCGGTGCGCGACCGCTCGAAGGCGCGCGTCGTCGGGATCACCGGCTCGACGGGGAAGACGTCGACGAAGGACATCCTCTACGCGCTCTGCGCGCCGCACCGGCGGACGGTCGCCAACGAGGGGAACTACAACACCGAGGTCGGCGTCCCCCTCACCGTCTGCCGCCTGGAGCCCGACACGGAGCTGCTGATCACCGAGCTCGCGATGCGCGGGCCCGGGCAGATCGCGTGGCTGGCCGCGTTCGTCCGGCCCGAGGTGGCGGCGATCACGAACATCGGACCGGCGCACCTGGAGTTCCTCGGCAGCCTGGAGAACATCGCCCGCGCGAAGGCGGAGCTGATCGAGGCGCTGCCCGCCGGCGGCGTCGCGGTCGTCCCGGAGGAGCCGCTGCTCGAGCCGTTCCTGGGGAGGGCCGACATCTTCGTCAAGCGCGTCGACACGGAGTCGCCGCTGCCGTTCGCCACGACCTACAGCTCGCGACACCAGCTCGCGAACACGCGCACCGCGCTGGCGGTCGCCGAGTGCCTCGACGTCCCGCCGCCGTCGGGGACGCTGCACGTCGAGTTCTCGAAGCACCGGGAGGAGGAGCGTGAGCTTCCCGGCGGCGGGCTGCTGCTGAACGACTGCTACAACGCGAACCCCGTGTCGATGCGCGCGGCGCTCGAGCACCTGACGGAGCGGGCGGCGGGGAGGCGGCGCGTCGCGGTGCTCGGGGACATGCGCGAGCTCGGCCCCGAGGGGCCCGCGTACCACGGCGAGATCGCTGACCTCCTTCGCCGGCTCGGCGTCGAGCGCGTGATCGCCGTCGGGGAGCTCGCCCGCGCGTACGGCGGCGACTGGGTCGCGACCGCCGAGGAGGCCGCCGCGCGGCTGCGGCAGGAGCTCCAGCCCGGCGACGTCGTGCTGGTGAAGGGCTCGCTCGCGGTGGGACTCGAGGTCGTCGCGGAGAACCTTACGAGCTGATGGCACGCGTTCTCGTGGCGGCCCTCGTCGCGATGATCATCGCGATCCTGAGCGGGCCGACGTTCATCTCGTTCCTGCGCCGGAACGAGGTCGGCCAGATCATCCGCGAGGAAGGCCCGGACCACGCGGTCAAGCAGGGGACGCCGACGATGGGCGGCCTGCTGATCGTGGCGGCCGCGACGATCGCGTTCCTCACCGTCTCGAACTACACCGTGCCGGCGCTGACGGTGTTCGGCACCGCGCTCGCGTGCGGCGGGATCGGCTTCCTCGACGACTGGCTGAAGCTGCGCCACCGGCACTCGCTCGGGCTGCGCGGCCGCTGGAAGATGCTGATGCTGGCGTGCGTGACGGTCGCGGTCGCCTACGCCGTGCACCACCAACGGTTCGAGCACCCGCACTCCGTCTTCATCCCGGGCGTCAACTACTGGCTGCCGCTCGGCTGGGGCTGGTACGTCCTGCTCTTCCTGATCATCGCCGGGTCGGTCAACGGCGTGAACCTGACCGACGGGCTCGACGGGCTCGCGGCGGGCACGGGGATCATCGCGCTCTCGACGTTCACCGCGATGGCGGTGACGATCTACATCCGCTCCGGCTTCCACGGCGAGCCGCGCATCCAGAACCGGCTCGACGTCGCCTACATCGGCGCCGCGCTGATCGGCGCAGCCGTCGGCTTCCTCTGGTTCAACGCCTTCCCGGCCGAGGTCTTCATGGGCGACACCGGGGCGATGGCGCTCGGCGGCGGGCTCGCCGCGATGGCGGTGATGATGAAGGTCGAGCTGCTGCTGCTCTTCGTCGGCGGCATCTTCGCCGTCGTCGCGCTCTCGGTGATGCTCCAGGTGCTCTCGTTCAAGTGGTGGGGCCGGCGGATCTTCCTGATGGCGCCGCTGCAGCACCACTTCGAGATGAAGGGCTGGTCGGAGACGAAGATCATGGTGCGCTTCTGGATCGTGACCGCGATCTTCTGCGCCGCGGGCTTCGCGCTCTTCTACAAGTACTACCCGAACATCCGGCCGCCCCGGACGCCGTGAGGGCGCTCGTCTACGGCCTCGCGCGCAGCGGCCGCGCGGCGGCGGAGCGGCTCGACGACCCGGTGCTCGTCGACCGCTCGCTCGGCAACGAGGACGACCTCTCGCTGCTCGACGGCGTCGACGTCGTCGTCAAGTCGCCCGGCGTCCCCGGCGGCGCGCCGCTCGTCGCCGCGGCGCGCGAGCGCGGCATCCCGGTCTGGTCGGAGGTCGAGCTCGGCTACCGCCTGCTGCCCGGCGCGAGGCTCGTCGGCGTCACCGGCACGAACGGCAAGACGACGACCACGGAGCTGCTCGGCGCGATCTTCCGCGCGGCGGGGCGCGACGTCGCGGTCGCCGGCAACGTCGGCACGCCGCTGACGTCGGTGCGCGCCGCCGACTGGGTCGTCTGCGAGCTCTCGAGCTTCCAGCTCGAGGACGTGCACGAGCTCGCGTGCGACGTCGCCGTGCTGCTCAACCTCGAGCCCGACCACCTCGACCGGCACGGCACCTTCGAGGCGTACCGCGCGGCGAAGCTCCGCATCTTCGAGCGTGCCCGCGCGAAGGTCGTCCCGCGCGGCCTCGGGCTCGCGGGGATCGAGTTCGCCGCAGACGACGAGCTGCCGGCGGAGCCGCTGATCCGCGGTGCGCACAACCGCGAGAACGCCGCGGCGGCAACCGCGGCGGCGCGCGCGGCCGGCATCGCCGACGAGCACATCGCGGAGGCGCTCCGCACGTTCCCCGGCGTGCCGCACCGCCTGGAGCTGGTCGCCGAGCGCGACGGCGTGCGCTACGTCAACGACTCGAAGGCGACGAACGTCGCGGCGGCGCTGCGCGCGCTCGCGGCGTACGCCGACGAGCCGGTCCACCTGATCCTCGGCGGCTCGCCGAAAGGCGAGGACTTCGCGCCGCTCGCGGCCGCGATCGGTCCCAACGTGCGCTCCGTCCACCTGATCGGCGCCGAGGCGGAGCGCCTCGCCGCGGTCGTCGAGGGCGACCGCGACGGCACGCTCGAGCGCGCGGTCGCGCACGCGCGCGAGCTCGCGCGGCCGGGCGACGTCGTGCTCCTGAGCCCCGCGTGCGCGAGCTTCGACCAGTTCGAGAACTTCGAGCGGCGCGGGGAGGCGTTCAGGAGGCTCGCGACGAATTAGAGCGCGTGCGCCGCCGCGAGCTCGACTCACGCCTGCTCATCCTCGTCACCCTCGCGCTCGTCGCCTTCGGGCTCGTGATGGTCTACAGCGCCACCTCCGGCGCGGCCGCGGTCGGCGGCAAGGACCCGAGCTACTACCTGAAGCGCCAGGGGATCTATGCGGCGCTCGGGCTCGTGCTGATGATCGTCGCGCACCGCTGGGACTACAGGCGCCTGCGCGCGCTCGCGCCCGTGCTCGTGGTCGGCTCGCTCGTGCTGCTCGCCGCGGTGCTCGTCGTCTCGCCGCCCGTGAACGGCGCCCGGCGCTGGATCTCGCTCGGCCCCGCGTCGTTCCAGCCCTCGGAGCTCGCGAAGCTCGCCCTCGCGGTGTGGGCCGCCTCCTACTACGCCAAGCGCTCGGCGCCGCAGGATCTGCGCGAGCTGTGGCGGCCGGTCGGAGCGCTCACGGGCGTCTTCTGCCTGCTGCTGATTATCGAGCCCGACATGGGCACCGCGATCTCGCTGCTCGTGATGCTCGCCGCCGTCCTGCTCGTCGCCGGGACGCCCGCGCGCGTCCTCGGGGCGGCGCTCGGGATCGTCGGCGCGCTCGGCACGCTCGCGATCTACCTCGAGCCGTACCGGCGGGCGCGCTTCTTCGCGTTCCTGCACCCCTGGCACGACGCCCAGGGCACCGGCTTCCAGATCGTGCAGGCGATGATCGGGATGGGCTCCGGCGGCTGGTTCGGCGTCGGGCTCGGCCAGGGCGTGCAGAAGTTCTTCTACCTCCCCGAGGCGCCCACCGACATGATGCTCGCGAACATCGGCGAGGAGCTCGGGCTCGTCGGCGTCACGATCGTGATCGCCGCCTACGCGCTCTTCACCTACGCGGGGCTGGACGTGGCGATGCGCTGCCGCGACCCGTTCGGCAAGCGGCTCGCCGCCGGCCTGACGGTGCTCGTCGCGGGGCAGGCGGCGATCAACATCCTGGCCGTGATGGGGGCCGCGCCGCTGACCGGGATCCCGCTGCCGTTCCTCTCCTACGGGGGCTCGAGCCTCGTGATCCTGCTCGGCTCGGTGGGAATCCTCCTTAACATCGCGGAACGTGGCGGTAGAGCGGCAGCTTCGGTGCCTGATCGCAGCCGGCGGGACGGCCGGGCACGTGCTGCCCGCGCTCGCGGTCGCGGACGCGTTGACGGAGCGGGACGTCCACGTGAGCTTCGCCGGGTCGCCGGATCGCGTCGAGGCGCGCCTCGTTCCTGAGGCCGGCTACGAGCTCGACACGTTCCGCGTCAGCGGCATCCCGCGCAACCCGTCGCCCGCGCTCCTGCGCGCCCTGCTGCTCGCCGGCGCCGCACCGCTCGCCTGCCGGCGCATCCTCGCGCGCCGCCGCCCCGACGTCGTGCTCGGAGCGGGCGGCTACGTGGCCGGGCCGATGGTGCTGGCCGCCGCGACGCGCGGCATCCCCGCGGCGCTGACCGAGGCCGACGCGCACCTCGGCCTCGCGAACCGCCTCGCGGCCCCGTTCGCGCGGCGCCTCTTCCTCGCCTATCCGCTCGAGACGCGCTGGCAGGGGCGGGCGCGCGTCGTCGGCCGCCCGATCCCCGCGCGCTCGCAGCCGGTCCCGCAGGACGAGGCGCGCGAGATCTTCGAGCTGCCGGCGGAGGCCAGGATCCTCGGCATCTTCGGCGCGCTCGCCGGCGCGAAGGCGCTGAACGAGTTCGTCGTCGAGACGTGGGGGAGGAGCGGCCCGCCGATCCTGCACGTCACCGGCCGGCGCGACTACGACCTCGTCCGCCGCCGCGCGCGCCGTGAGGACTACCGCGTCGTGCCGGAGACGGAGCGCTTCGGTGCGGCGCTCTCCGCCGTCGACCTGGTGCTCGGCCGCTCCGGCTCGACCGTGTGGGAGGTGGCGGCGGCCGGACGGCCCGCGATCTTCGTCCCGTACCCGTTCGCCACCGGCGACCACCAGGCGGCGAACGCCGAGCACTTCGTGCGCGCCGGCGCCGCGATCATGGTCCGCGAGCTCGACCTCGCGGACGTCCCCGACCTCGTGCGCTCCCTGCTCGACCATCCCGACCGGCTCGCGCGCATGGGCGAGGCGATGCGCCGCGCCGCCCGCCCCGACGCGGCGGCGGAGATCGCCGACGAGCTGGTCGCGCTGGCGAAGCGATGAAGGGGCGTCGCCTCTGGTTCGTCGGCATCGGCGGCGCCGGCCTGAGCGCGTACGCGCAGCTCGCCCGGGCGTGGGGGGCGGAGGTCGGCGGCTGGGACCGCGTGCGGACGCCCTACCTCGAGCCGCTCCTGGACGTGCGCCTCGAGCTCGCGCCCGAGCCCGTCGTCCCGGACGGCTGGGAGGCCGTCGTATCGTCGGCGTACCCCTCGGTGCCGGGCCTGCGCCGCGCGGAGTTCCTGCGCCAGCTCGTCGCCGAGCGGCCGGCGGTGGTCGTCGCCGGCACGCACGGCAAGGGCACGACGGCGGCGATGATCGCGTTCGTCCTGCGCGAGACCGGCCGCGATCCCGCATGGCTGATCGGCGCGCCCGTGCCCCAGCTCGGCTCGAACGCGGGCTTCGGCGGCGGCCTGCTCGTCGTCGAGGGCGACGAGTCCGACCGGACGGTCTTCTCGCTGCCGGCGGAGATCGCCGTCGTCACGAACGTCGAGCTCGACCACCACACGGAGTACGCGTCGCTCGCGGAGCTGGAGGCGGCGTTCGACGCGTGGCTCCTCTCGGCGCGGCAGGTCGTGCGCGGTGCGCCGCCGTACGAGGGCGAGCTGGCGCTGTCCGGCGAGCACAACCGCCGCAACGCGGGCACCGCGCTCGCCGCCCTCGACGCGGCCGGGGTGCCGCGCGGGGAGTCGGAGGCGACCCTGGCGCGGTTCACCGGCACCGGGCGGCGCTTCGAGGTGCACGACCTCGGCGGCGTGATCCTCGTCGACGACTACGGCCACCACCCGACGGAGGTCGCCGCGACGATCGCCGCCGTCCGCGAGCGGTGGCCGGACGCGACGCTGCGCGTCCTCTTCCAGCCGCACCTCTACTCGCGCACGCGCCACCTCGCGTCCGAGCTCGGTGCGGCGCTCGCGACGGCCGACGACGTGACCGTCACCGATGTCTACGCGGCGCGCGAGCAGCCCGTCCCGGGCGTGACGGGGAAGCTCGTCGTCGACGCGCTCTCCGACCTCGGCGTGCTCGCCGCCTGGACGCCGACGGTGGAGCAGGGCGCGGCGCGGCTGCGTCGCCGCTCGCGTCGCGGCGACGTGCTGCTGGTCGTGGGCGCCGGCGACGTCGACCGCGCCGTCCCGCTGCTCGAGGACTAGCCTGGGACGCGTGGAAGCGAACGTCCCGCTCGCGCGCTACACGACGATCGGCACCGGCGGGCCGGCCCGGTGGTTCGCGCGGCCGGAGTCGGTGGCGGACCTGCAGGAGGCGCTCGTCTGGGCGGCCGAGCGGTCGGTGGCGGTCGAGGCGATCGGCCTCGGCTCGAACCTGCTGGTCCACGACGACGGCGTCGAGGCGCTCGTGCTGAAGCTCGCCGGGGCGCTCGCGGAAGCGCGCGTCGAGGGGACGACGCTCGTCGCCGGGGGCGGCGCCGCCAACGCCGTCTGCCTCCATCGCGCGCGGGCCGCCGGGCTCGGCGGCTTCGAGTTCGCCTCCGCGATCCCGGGCACGGCGGGCGGCGGTGTGAAGATGAACGCCGGCGCCTACGGCCGCGAGTGGAGGGACGTGCTCATCGACGCCGTCGTCGTCTCGGCCGCCTCCGTGCGCACCGTCCCGGTCGAGGAGCTCGGCCTGCGCTACCGGCACTCGGGGCTGCGCGCGGGCGAGGTCGTGGCCGAGGTGCGGTTCCGGCTCGAGCCCTCGTCCGCGGACGACGTGAAGGCGAAGGCGGCCGAGCTGCTCGCGCAGCGCAAGGCGACGCAGCCGACCAACAAGCGGACGTTCGGCAGCGTCTTCAAGAACCCGGAGGGGAGCCCGGGCGCGGGGCGCATGATCGAGGAGTGCGGCCTGAAGGGGCACGCGATCGGCGGCGCGCTGATCTCGCCGCGGCACGCGAACTTCATCGAGAACGCCGGTGGCGCCGCCAGCGCAGACTGCATCGCCCTGATGGCCGAGGCGCGCCACCGGGTGCACGAGCGGTTCGGGTACGTGCTCGAACACGAGGTGCAGTTCCTCGGGCCCCTGGAGCTGCCGCCGATCGCAGGGGAAGCGCGGCCCGCGCAGAACTGAGCCGGGTGGCAGCCCGGAGGAGGCCCAGCGCCCGCGCGGCGGCCCTGCCTGCGCGCAGGGCCGGGTTCGACCTCGCGCGGATCGCGCCGTCGGGCCGCTCGATCGCGCTCGGCCTGGCCCTGCTGGCGGTCGCCGTCGGCGGCTACCTGGCGGCGCTCGAGACGTCGCTGTTCGCCGTCCGCGCGGTCGAGGTGCGCGGTGGCACGCCGCAGCTGCAGGCCGCCGTCCGGGCGGCGCTCCGGCCGGAGCTCGGCCGCAGCCTCCTGCGCGTGAACGGCTCCGGGCTCGCCCGGCTCCTCGACGCGCTCCCGTTCGTGCGGACGTTCAGCTACGACCGGGCATTCCCGAACACTCTGAAGGTGACCGTGCGCAGCGAGGTGCCCGTGCTGCTCGTCCGCTACCCCCGCGGCAACGCGTACCTCGTCTCGGCGAGTGCCCGCGTGCTGGCGCCGGTGCCGAACCCGCGGCGCTCCTCGCTGCCGCGCCTGTACGTGCCGCCGCAGGTGCGGCTCCAGGTCGGCGGGCAGGCCCCCGACACCGTCGCCGCGGCCGCCGCCGCGCTCGCGCCGCTGCAGGCTGCGCCGCTCCCCGGAGGCGTCCGCTTCGTCACGAACGGCCCGCAGGGGCTCACGCTGCTGCTCTCGCACGGCCTCGAGGTGCGCCTGGGCGACCGGGGCGACGTCCGCCTGAAGTACGCGATCGCGCGCCGCATCCTCGCCGCGACCGGGGCGGCGCAGGCGGGCGGCGGCTACCTCGACGTCAGCGTCCCCGAGCGGCCGGTGCTCTCCTCGAACTCTCAAGTCGGAGGTTGAGGTTGAGGGTGAGGGCCCTCGAGATCGAGCGTTTCCGTGTTGACACGGCAGGAAACCGGCCGTACGCTCCCGAAGGAAGGAGGCGCTCGACAGCCCCACCCTGCACTCGAGCTTGAGGTCGAGCCACATCGAGATGAGAGATCGCTCCGGCAACTACCTGGCCGTGATCAAGGTCGTCGGCGTCGGCGGCGGCGGCACGAACGCCGTCAACCGCATGGTCGACGCCGGGCTGACGGGGGTCGAGTTCGTCGCCGTCAACACCGACGCGCAGGCGCTTCTGATGTGCGACGCGGACGTGAAGATCCACATCGGCGCGAAGGCGACGCGCGGGCTCGGCGCCGGCGCCGACCCGAACGTCGGGCGCGAGGCCGCGACGGAGTCGCGCGACGAGTTGAAGGAGGCGCTGAAGGGCGCCGACATGGTCTTCGTCACCGCGGGCGAGGGCGGCGGCACCGGTACCGGCGGTGCGCCGATCGTCGCCGAGATCGCGCGCGAGCTCGAGGCGCTGACGGTCGGCGTCGTCACCCGCCCCTTCTCGTTCGAGGGCAGGCGGCGCGCCCAGCAGGCCGAGGCCGGGATCGGCGACCTCGCCGACAAGGTCGACACGCTGATCGTGATCGAGAACGACCGGCTGCTCCAGGTGGTCGAGAAGCGCACGCCGCTCTCCGACGCCTTCAAGATGGCCGACGACATCCTCCGGCAGGGCGTCCAGGGGATCACCGACCTGATCACCGTTCCCGGGATCGTCAACCTCGACTTCGCCGACGTGCGCACGATCATGCGCGACGCCGGCTCGGCGCTGATGGGGATCGGCACCGGGCAGGGCGAGAACCGCGCCGGCGAGGCCGCGCGGACGGCCGTCTCCTCGCCGCTGCTCGAGTCCTCGATCGAGGGCGCGACCGGCATCCTGCTGAACATCAGCGGCCCGCCGGACCTCGGGCTGTTCGAGGTCAACGAGGCGGCCGAGGTCGTCACGGGCGCCGCCGACCAGAACGCGAACGTGATCTTCGGCGCCGTGATCGACGACCAGCTCCGCGACGAGGTGCGCGTGACGGTGATCGCCACCGGCTTCGGCGTCCAGCGCCGCCGGCGGGCACGCCAGCTCTCCGAGGGCGCGCCGATCGGCGCCCGCAGCCACGAGT
Source organism: uncultured Gaiellales bacterium (assembly GCA_964496175.1). Taxonomy (GTDB): domain Bacteria; phylum Actinomycetota; class Thermoleophilia; order Gaiellales; family Gaiellaceae; genus PALSA-600. The sequence goes on from CAZBYA010000005.1 coordinate 66,541, forward strand.
TCGACCTCGGCGACTCGCTCGACGTCCCCTCGTTCCTCCGGGAGGACTGAGGAGAGGTTTAGCGTTCGGGCGGGGCGGTGAAGACGTCCTTGCCCTCTCGGGACTGGAGTGCAGTCCCACACGACCCGGTCAGAAGCCCCGGCTCCCCGCCGGGGCTTCGCCTTTCCTGGGGGAAGGCCGCCGCGGCGGGTCAGGGAGTCCACGGATTCACCGCAGGTCGGGCGCTCGTTAGCATCGCCCCGGATGCAGACCCTGCGCCGGACGCCCCTGCACGACCGCCACGTTGCCCTCGGCGCCCGGATGGTGCCGTTCGCCGGGTGGGAGATGCCCGTCCAGTACGCCGGCGTGATCCCCGAGCACAGGGCGGTCCGCACAGACGCCGGGGTGTTCGACGTCTCGCACATGGGCGAGCTCGAGGTCGAGGGGCCGGCCGCGCGCGACCTGCTCCAGGCGGCGCTCTCGAACGACGTCGACCGGCTCGCGCCGGGCCAGGCCCAGTACTCGCTGATCACCAACGAGCAGGGCGGGATCGTCGACGACGTGATCGTCTACCGGCTCGAGGACGTCCGCTACCTGATCGTCGTCAACGCGTCGAACCGCGACACGGACTTCCGCTGGCTGAAGGAGCGCGAGGTGCGCGGCTCGGATGTGCGCGACGTCTCCGACGACTACGCGCTGCTCGCCGTGCAGGGCCCGAACGCGCTCGACAAGCTCGGCATCGCGCACGGGACGCCGTTCACGTGGGAGATGGGCGAGCTCGACGGCGTCGAGGTGATGATCAACCGCACGGGCTACACCGGCGAGGAGGGCGTCGAGCTCGCGTGCATGGAGGACGACGCGGTGCAGCTGTGGGACGCGGTCCTCGCGCGCGGGATCGCGCCGATCGGCCTCGGCGCGCGTGACACGCTGCGCCTCGAGGTCTGCTACCCGCTGCACGGCAACGACATCGGCCCGCAGTGGGACGCGATCTCCTCCGGTCTCGGCTGGGCGTGCGCGCTCGAGACCGAGTTCACCGGCGTCGAGCGGCTGCGCGAGGTCAAGGAGCGCGGCCCCGAGCGCAAGCTCGTCCCGTTCCGGATGACGGAGAAGGCGATCCCGCGACAGGGCATGGCGATCGAGGGCGGCGGCGAGGTCACGTCCGGGACGCTCTCGCCGATGCTCGAGGTGGGGATCGGCATGGGCTATGTCCCGGCGGCGTCCGCGACGCGCGGGACGGCCCTGGTGATCGACGTGCGCGGGCGTCCCCGCACGGCGGAAGTCGCGAAGAAGCCCCTCTACACGAAGGAGCACTGAGTTGGCCGCGAGCGAGTCGTACCCCGACGATCTCCTCTACCACCCCGAGCACGACTGGGCCCGCATCGACGGCGACGAAGCGGTGCTCGGCGTCACGTGGTACGCGCAGGACGCGCTCGGCGAGCTCGTCCACTACGAGGCGCCGGACGTCGGCGCGACGGTCGCCAAGGACGGGTCGTACGGCGAGGTCGAGTCGGTGAAGGCCGTCTCCGACCTGATCGCCCCGCTCTCCGGCGAGGTGCTCGAGGTCAACCAGGCGGTGATCGACGCTCCCGAGACCGTCAACGACGACCCGTACCAGGCGGGCTGGCTCGTACGCATCCGGCTGTCGAACCCCTCCGAGCGCGACCAGCTGCTCGACGTCGCCGCGTACAAGCGGCTGCTCGAGGACGCGTGAGCTACCTCTCGCTCACGCGTGCCGACCGCGAGGCGATGCTCGCGACGATCGGTGTGTCGTCCGTCGACGAGCTGTTCCGCGACATCCCGGCCGGCGTGCGGTTCGACCGTGAGCTGGACGTGCCGCCGGCGGTGACGGAGGCCGAGCTCCAGCGCCATCTCGAGGAGCTCGCCGCGCGCAACGTGATCGACGAGGTCTGCTTCCTCGGCGCGGGCGTCTACGACCACTACGTGCCCGCCGTGGTCGACGCCGTCCTCCAGCGCGGCGAGCTGCTGACGGCGTACACGCCGTACCAGCCCGAGATGAGCCAGGGCGTGCTCCAGGCGATCTTCGAGTACCAGACGGCGATCTGCGAGCTGACCGGCATGGACGTCTCGAACGCCTCCGGCTACGACGGCACGACGGTGTCCGCGGACGCCTGCTTCGTGGCGAGGCACGCGACAGGACGGTCGAGGATCGTCGTCACCGAGGCGACCAACCCGCAGGTCCGACAGGTGGTCAAGACCTACGCGCCGGGCTTCGGCCTCGAGGTCGTCGAGGTGCCGCACAGCGGCGGCTCGACCGATCCCGAGCGCGTGCGCGAGGCGGCGCGCGACGCGGCGGCGGTGATCTTCCAGCAGCCGAACTTCTTCGGCATCCTCGAGCCGGCGCCCGACCTCGCCGCGGCCGCGAACGAGGCCGAGGCGATGCCGATCGCGCACGTCGACCTGACGTCGCTCGGCGTGCTCGAGGCCCCGGGCGCCTACGGCTGCGCGATGGCGATCGGCGAGGGCCAGTCGGTGGGGAACGCGATGAGCTACGGCGGCCCGCACTACGGCTTCCTCGCCGCCCGCTCCGAGTACATCCGGCGCCTGCCGGGACGGATCGTCGGCGAGACGGTGGACGCCGCGGGCGACCGCGGCTATGTGCTGACCCTCCAGACCCGCGAGCAGCACATCAGGCGCGAGAAGGCGACGTCGAACATCACCACCAACCAGACGCTGCTGGCGCTGGCAGGGCTGGTGCACCTGAGCCTGCTGGGACCGCAGGGGCTCCGCGAGCTGGGGGAGACCTGCATGGCGCTCGCCGGGTACGCGCAGGAGCGGCTCCAGGCGGCGGGATTCGAGCTGGTGTTTCCAGGAAAGGCAACGTTCAAGGAGTTTGCCGTGCGCACCGGACGGAACGCGCGCGACGCGCTCGCAGCCGCGCGGGCCCGCGGTGTCTACGCCGGCTACCCGCTCGGGCGGGACTACGAGGCGCTCGACGACGCGCTGCTGGTCGCCGTGACCGAGAAGCGGACGGTCGACGAGATCGACCGTCTGGTGGAGGCGTTGCGGCCGTGAAGCTGATCTACGAGAAGTCGCAGCCGGGCCGCCGCGGCCTCGCCGTGCCGGTCCCCGACCTGCCCGTGCCCGAGGTGCCCGAGGAGCTCGCGCGGAAGGAGCCCCCGCGCCTGCCGGAGATCGCCGAGCCGGAGGTGATGCGCCACTTCACCGAGCTCTCGACGCGCAACTTCGGCGTCGACACCGGCTTCTACCCGCTCGGCAGCTGCACCATGAAGTACAACCCGCGCATCAACGAGCGCCTCGTCGGGCTGCCGGGCTTCGCGAACCTGCACCCGCTCGTCGAGGACGACGCCGCGCAGGGCGCGCTCGAGCTCGAGTGGCACCTCCAGGAGATCCTGCGCGAGGTGACCGGCCTCGACGCCGTCAGCCTCCAGCCTGCGGCGGGCAGCCAGGGCGAGGTGACCGGGCTGATGCTCTTCCACGCGTACTTCGCCGACCGCGGCGAGGACGAGGCGCGCCGGAAGGTCGTGATCCCGGACACCGCGCACGGGACGAACCCGGCGAGCGTCACGATGGCCGGCTACGAGCTGACGCCGGTCAAGACCGATCCGCGCGGGAACATCGACGTCGACGACCTGCGCACCAAGGTCGACGAGCACACCGCCGGGCTGATGCTCACGAACCCCTCGACGCTCGGCCTCTTCGACGAGAACATCGAGGAGATCGAGCGCATCTTCCACGGCGCCGGCGCGCTCATGTACTACGACGGCGCGAACCTCAACGCCGTCTGCGGGATCTCGCGCCCGGGCGACATGGGCTTCGACGTCGTCCACATCAACCTGCACAAGACGTTCTCGCAGCCGCACGGCGGCGGCGGGCCCGGCGGCGGCCCGATCGCGGTGCGCGCGTCGCTCGCGCCGTTCCTGCCGGTGCCGGTCGTGGCGCGCGACGGCGACACGTTCAGGCTCGACTACGACCGGCCGAAGTCCATCGGCAAGGTCCGCGCGTTCAGCGGCCCGTTCGGCGTCTTCGTCCGCTCGTACGCGTTCATGCGCTCGTACGGGCCGGGGCTGCGCGAGATGAGCGAGGTTGCGGTGCTGAACGCGAACTACGTGCTCGCGCAGCTGAAGGGCGCCTACGACCTGCTCTTCGACCGGCTGTGCATGCACGAGTTCGTGCTCTCGGCGCGCAACCTCAAGCGGGAGCACGGTGTCAGCGCGCTCGACGTCGCGAAGCGGCTGATGGACTACGGCTTCCACCCGCCGACGATCTACTTCCCGCTGATCGTCCCCGAGGCGCTGATGATCGAGCCGACGGAGACCGAGGCGAAGGAGACGCTGGACGCCTTCGTCGCGGCGATGCTGGCGATTGCCCGCGAGGCGGCGGCGGAGCCGGAGCTCGTCCACGGCGCGCCGTACGACCGCCCGGTGCGCCGGCTCGACGAGGTGCGTGCCGCCAAGAACCCGGTCGTCCGCTACGCGTTCGACGAGCACGCTCCCGAGGAGGGAGCGGGCTCGCGTCAGCTCGAGACGCAGAAGGGCGCGTAGCTACCTGCAGGTGCTGCCCGGCGGCACGCCGGCGCCGGGCGCGAACGAGACACGGCGCGCGTTCAGCGGGCGCGTCGTCGGGCGGATGCCCGCGAGTGCGAGCAGCCCCTGGCCACGGTCCCAGAGCGCGTGGGCGTGCCGCAGGCGCGTCACGTACCCGGTCACCGGGCGGCCGAGCAGCCCGGCCAGCCGGCTGAGCCACTGCGCGTTCGCGAGCAGCGAGCAGGTGGCGCCGCGGAACTCGCGCTGCTCGCTCGCGGCGACGCTCCACACGTCGACGAACGACATGCCGCCCCGGATCAGCCCGGCGAGCGTCGCGAGGTGGTGGCTGGGCGAACGCGCCTCGTAGGCGGCCTGTGCCGTCGCCGGGGTGCCGCCGAGGGCGTTCTCCATCTCCGTCCGGGTCGGGTGGTACGGCGGCAGCGCCTGGTAGCGCGCGGGCAGGTCGAGGTAGCTGTCGACGACGATCAGCGCCGCCGGGCGCAGCTCGGGGTGCGTCGCGACGAGCTCGGCGTTCGCGTAGCCGGAGTACGAGACACCGGCCACGACGAGGCGCGCGATCTTGACGCCGCTCGCCGCGAGCTGCGCGGGCAGCTTCGCCACCGCGGCGTCGTACGCCGGGTCGCCCCAGTCCTCGCGCCTGGCGGCGCGGCCGCCGGGCGCGACGTAGCCGTTTGGGCCGTAGTCGGCGCAGACGAGCGAGGCGTGGACGTTCCGCGCAAGCGATTCGAGCTGCATGCAGTAGATCGGGCCGCCGACGGTGAGCAGGACGAGCTGCGGCCGCGTGCGTGCGTCGGGCTGGAGGTGGAGCTCGACGCGCATGATCGGCCCGGCGCCGGCTGTGCCGGCGACGGCGAAGGCGAGCGCCGCGCCGGCCGCGGCAGCCACGGCGAGGAGGCGCGGCCCGAGCCTCAGTTCCTCACCCGCACCCGGACGGTCAGGGAGCCGACGTTGCCGGCGAGGTCCCAGGCGCGCACGGTCACACGATAGAGGCCGTTCCGCACGCCCCGCGTGTTCCAGAACTCCTGCCGGAAGCGCGACAGCGGCCGGAACCAGTACGTGCCGCCGCACGCGCCGGGCTCGTGCTTCGCGGAGCACTCCGTCATGTTCTCGGTCTCGACGGTGCCGGGCGCGTAGTGGTCGAGGTAGGGCGTTTGCGGCAGCTGGTCGGCCTCGAAGGCGGTCCGCGCGAGGATCGTGCGACCGGTGCGGTCGTCGGCGATCGAGATTGCGACGCGGTAGGGGCTGAACTCGGTCGGCCACGCCGGGTCCTGGGCGAGGAAGCCGAGGAAGCTCTGCGGGTCGCCGATCAGCGCGCGCACCTCGACGAGGCCGCGCAGCGCGTTCACGTCGAGCGGCCGCGAGGTGTCGGGCTCGGAGAGGCTCTTGCGGGGCCGCCACGGCGTGCGCGGCGGCGTCACGAAGCGGAGGGCCGACACCACCGGGGGCGCCGTGTCGGCGTAGGGGCGGAGCCGGCCCCCGCGGTGCAGGGGGTTGACCCAGATGCGAACGCCCTGGAAGCGCCGCCACTCCGAGACGTGGACGTGCCAGACGTTGTGGCAGGTCCAGCCGATCTGCCCTCCGGCTCGCACGTGCTGCCCGTTCCGCACGATCGGCGAGACGTGCCAGTACGAGAAGTGACCGACATCGAGGCGGCGGTTGACGCAGCCCACCTTCGCGTCGGCGGCCCGGACGAATGCGTTGCCGCTCTCGAGCGCGTACACGGCATGCGACATGCCGGGCGGCGCCCCGGGATCGGGATGGCGGTCGTCGACGTTGACGTCGACCCCGAAGTGGTAACCGGCGAGGCCGTCGTCGTCCGAGCCGCGCGGGTCGAGGAAGGAGCCGCGGATCGGGTGCTGCGACGACATGGGGCGGACCGGCCAGCGCGGGCCGGCGGCGTCGTCGTAGACGTAGGCGAACGACGGCGGCAGCGCGCCCGGGACGCCGGCATACACGGGCGCCTCGGGCTGAGTCGGCACCCGCGCGGGCGCGGCCGCCGCGAGACCGCCCGTCAGAGCGACTGCCGCGGCCGCGAGCAGCGAGGCCCGCCGGACGCCCACGCCGGGAGCGTCGCGCCGCCGAGCGGCGCGCGCATCCGGGGTTTTCCCGGCCAGGGAACCGCGACGGCAGGCCGGCCGCGTCTGGCACGGTGGGGCGATGCAGAAGCGAACGCTCGGCCAGGGCCTCGAGGTCTCCGCGCTCGGCCTCGGCTGCATGGGGATGTCGGAGTTCTACGGCCGCGCCGACGAGGGCGAGGCGATCGCGACGATCCACCGCGCGCTGGAGCTCGGGATCACGTTCTTCGACACCGCCGACATGTACGGCCCCTTCACGAACGAGCAGCTCGTCGGCCGCGCCCTGCAGGGACGGCGCGACGACGTCGTGCTCGCGACCAAGTTCGGGAACGTGCGCGGACCGAACGGCGAGCGGCTCGGGATCCGCGGCGACGCCGCGTACGTGCACGAAGCCTGCTACGCGAGCCTGCGCCGCCTCGGCGTCGACCACATCGACCTCTACTACCAGCACCGGGTCGACCCCTCGACGCCGATCGAGGAGACGGTCGGCGCGATGAAGGAGCTGGTCGACGCGGGCAAGGTGCGCCACCTCGGCCTCTCCGAGGCGGCCGCGGCGACGATCCGCCGCGCGCACGCGGTGCACCCGATCACGGCGCTCCAGAGCGAGTGGTCGCTCTGGACGCGCGATCCCGAGGACGAGGTTCTGCCGGCCGTGCGCGAGCTCGGCATCGGGTTCGTCGCGTACAGCCCGCTCGGCCGCGGCTTCCTCTCCGGGCGCATCCGCAGCCCCGAGGACTTCGGCGAGGGCGACTTCCGGAACAACCACCCTCGCTTCCAGGGCGACAACTTCCGGCGCAACCTCGACCTCGTCTCGAAGGTCGACGAGATCGCCGACGAGAAGGGCGTGACGCCCGGGCAGCTCGCCCTCGCCTGGGTCCTCGCGCAGGGCGACGACGTCGTCCCGATCCCCGGCACGACGCGCCCCCAGCACCTGGAGGAGAACGTCGGCGCGCTCGAGGTCGAGCTGACGCCCGACGACC
>CAZBYA010000005.1:74200-77177 GCA_964496175.1 uncultured Gaiellales bacterium
CAGCACCTGGAGGAGAACGTCGGCGCGCTCGAGGTCGAGCTGACGCCCGACGACCTCGAGCGGCTCGAGCGAGCGTTCCCGAAGGGCGCCACGGCCGGCGAGCGCTACGCCGACATGTCCGCTGTCAACCTGTAACGTCGCGCGTCACCGCCGGTCGGTACCAGCGTGGAGAACACGACACCCAAGACAGAGGCCGAGTGGCGGGCGCAGCTGACGCCCGAGCAGTACCGCGTGCTGCGCGAGAAGGGCACCGAAGCCCCGTTCACCGGCGAGTACGACCACACCTTCGAGCCCGGCACGTACCGCTGCGCCGGCTGCGGCGCCGAGCTGTTCGCCTCCGACGCCAAGTACGACTCCGGCTGCGGGTGGCCGGCGTTCACCGCGCCCGCGTCCCCGGACGCGGTGGACGAGGAGGTCGACACGAGCCACGGGATGGTGCGCACGGAGGTGCTGTGCGCCGCCTGCGGCGGGCACCTCGGCCACGTCTTCCCGGACGGCCCCGGCCCGACGGGCCTGCGCTACTGCATCAACTCGGCGTCGCTGAAGCTGGAGGAGGAGTAGGCATGGAGAGGAAGGCGACGTTCGGCGCCGGGTGCTTCTGGGGCGTCGAGGCGGCGTTCCGGCGCGTCGACGGCGTGCTCGGGACGCGCGTCGGCTACGCCGGCGGCACGACGACGCGCCCGACGTACGAGCAGGTGTGCTCGGATGCGACCGGCCACGCCGAGGTGGTCGAGGTCACCTACGACGACGAGCAGGTGCCGTACGAGCGGCTGCTCGCGGTCTTCTGGGCGGAGCACGACCCGACCCAGCTCAACCGGCAGGGCCCCGACGTGGGCACGCAGTATCGCTCCGTCGTCTTCGTCCATGACGACGAGCAGCGGCGCGTCGCGCAGGCGTCGCGCGACCACGTCCAGGAGCGGCTGACGCGGCCCGTCGTGACGCAGATCGAGGACGCGCCGCCGTTCTGGGAGGCGGAGGAGTACCACCAGCGCTACCTCGAGCGCCGCGGGCTCGCGAGCTGCACCGCGCGGCTCGCGTCCGCCTCGTAGCCGGCGTTTCGCCCGCGGCTCCGGCGGCTAGGCCGGGGGCGTGGGCGTGCACCCGCAGGTCCGGGTCGTGGTCAAGCCCTACGGCAGCGCGCTGCCGCTCGGCTTCTTCTCCTTCGGCGTCGGCATGTTCCTCTACGCCGCGCAGGGGGCCGAGTGGGTGACGTCGCCGGCGGACGTGCATTCGGCCGGGCTGCTGCTCGCGGCGTTCGTCTTCCCGCTCGAGCTGCTCGCGACGGTGATCGCGTTCCTCGCGCGCGACACCACGGCGGCGGTCTCGCTCGGGATGTTCTCGACGTCGTGGCTCGCGAACGGCCTGCTGCTCCTGCGGTGGAAGCCGGGGGTGCTCGAGCCGACGCTCGCCTACTGGCTGATCGCCTTCACGTGCGTGATCGTGCTGCTCGGGATCGCGGCGTGGTCCGGGAAGCCGATGATCTCGGTGCTGCTGGTCGTCGCGTCGGCGCGCGCGATCTCCGACGCGGTCTACCAGCTCGGCGGCGGCACGGGCTGGCTGCATGCCGGCGGCTGGATCGCGCTCGCGATCTTCGCGGTCGCGATGTACGGCGGGCTCGCGTTCCTGCTCGAGGACGCCGCGGGGAAGACGGTGCTGCCGCTCCTGCGGCGCGGCAAGTCGAAGGAGGCGATCGAAGGGTCGCTCGAGGAGCAGCTGCGAGGGCTGGAGGACGAGGCGGGTGTGCGCCACACGCTCTAGGGGTACGCGGTGCGCATGCCGTACCTCGAGCCGCCCGCGCCCGGTCCCGAGCCGATGCCGGGGCCGCCGACTCCGGAGCCCGCACCCCCGCAGCCGGGTCCCGGGCCCACGCCGCTCCCGCCCGACCCGAACCCGCCGACGATCTAGTCGACGAGCGTCGTACGCTCGCCGTGTGCGAGACGCCCTCGACCGGCTGCTGCGCGACGTCACGCTCCTGACCCTGGCGTTTGCCGTCGCGGCCGGTTGGTCGCTCCACCAGCTGGCACATGGCATCGCCACGTTCGTCGATCTCCTGCTGACGCGCGTGCCTGGCGGAAGCTCTACGTACTTCCCGGCGTTCAGCGGCTTCGGCCTGACGTGGGTGGTGCGACACCGGGTCGTGTCGCTCGACGGCATCGTGATGGGCGCGATCGAGCTCGCGGTCGTGCTGCTCGCTGCGTTCTGGGTCGCGCGCCGTCGGCCCGCCTAGGCCTGGGAGTGGATTGCGTCACGCGCCGGCCGATAGCCGGTGCGTGAGCCCGTTCACCCTCCTGCTGATCGCGCTCGCGGCGCTCTGGCTGCTGACGCTGCCGCGCGGCGGCGGCAGCCTGCGTCGCCGCTGACGAGCTACGCCGCTTCCGCCGCGAGCTGCCCGCAGGCGGCGGCGATGTCGCGGCCGCGCGTCAGGCGCACCGTCGACGGCAGGCGCGCCGCGTCGAGCACGGCCTTGAACGCCGCGATCCGCTCGCGCGACGAGCCGTCGTACATCCCGGTCGGGTTGTACGGGATCAGGTTCACCTTGAACACGTGTCGGTCGAGCAGCGCGGCGAGCGCCGTCGCGTGCTCGGGCGCGTCGTTCACGCCGGCGAGCATGACGTACTCGACGAACACCTTCCGGCCGCGCAGGTCGAAGTAGCGGCGGCACTCCGCCAGCACGTCCTCGAGCGGATAGCGGTCGTTGACCGGGATCAGCTCGCTGCGGAGGGCGTCCGCCGGCGCGTGCAGGGAGAGCGCGAGGCGGATCGGCTCGCTCACCTCGTCGACGAAGCGGCGCAGCCCCGGCAGCCAGCCGACCGTCGAGATCGTCGTCCGCCGGTGCGTGACGCCGACGTCCGGCAGCCGTCGCGCAGCCGCCAGCACCGCGTCGACGTTCAGCATCGGCTCGCCCATCCCCATGAAGACGACGTGGTCGATCGGCTCGATGCGGCGGAAGTGCAGCGCCTGGTCGAGGATCTCCCAC
>CAZBYA010000006.1:0-77005 GCA_964496175.1 uncultured Gaiellales bacterium
GCGAGATCGAGGACGAGTTCGACCTGCCGGACGAGACCGTCGAGCGCATCGACGAGAACACCATCCGGATCGACGGCACCTTCCCGATCGACGACTTCAACGAGCAGTTCGGGTGCAGCCTGCCGGTCGAGGACTACCACACGATCGCCGGCTTCGTCTTCGGCCAGCTCGGCCGCACGGCAGAGCCCGGTGACGCGGTGTCGCACGACGGGATCGACTTCCGCGTCGACGCCGTCGAGGGGCAGCGCATCGACCGACTCACCGTCACGTTCAAGCCGTGGGAGCAGGACGAGCGGGCCGCCGCGCAGTAACATGGCTCCGTGATCGAGTTCCACCTGGACCAGCGTTCGGGTGTTGCGACCTACCTCCAGCTCGTGCAGCAGGTCCGGGAGGCGCTCCGGCTCGGCACGCTCGACGTCGGCGACCAGCTGCCCACCGTGCGCGAGGTCGTCGCCGACCTCGCCATCAACCCGAACACGGTCGCGAAGGCGTACCGCGAGCTGGAGCGCGAGGGGCTCGTGATCGCGCGGCAGGGTCGCGGCACCTTCGTCGCGAGCACCCTCGCTGCGCCGTCGCTGCGCCACCACGAGGCGCTGCGGGCGGAGCTCGAGCGCTGGCTCCTCGCGGCCAGCGAGGCCGGCCTGGACGAGGAGGAGATCCGGGCGCTCATCTCGTCGACGCTCCGGGAGGCGGTCGCCCGCCGAGTCGCATGACGGCGCCGCTCGCCGCCGACGGCCTCGGCAAGCGCTTCCGGCGCCGCTGGGCTCTCCGCAGCCTGACGCTCGAGCTGCCGCAGGGATCGATCGTCGGCCTGACGGGGCCGAACGGCGCCGGCAAGTCGACGCTGCTCGAGCTGGCGACGGGCCTGCTGGCGCCGACGGAGGGGGCGATCCGGGTCTTCGGCCGCGATCCGCGGCGCGACGCCGGGGTGATCGAAGGCGTCGGGTACGTCGCGCAGGGCGCGCCGCTCTACCCGTCGCTCTCCGTCGACGACACGATCAGGTTCGCGCGCTCGACGAACGCGCGCTGGGATGCGGCGATCGCCGGGGAGTTCCTGGGCCGCCTGCCGGGAGGAGCACGCGTGGGCTCGCTCTCGGCCGGCGACCGCTCGCGCCTTGCGCTCGCGCTGGCGCTCGGGAAGCGCCCCGCCCTGCTCCTCCTCGACGAGCCCTTCGCCCGCCTCGACCCGCTGGCGGGACGCGAGTTCCTCCAGCTGCTTATGGACGGCGCCGCCGCCACCGAGTCGACGGTCGTGATCGCCTCGCACGTGGTCTCCGACATCGAGCGCGTCTGCGACCACATCGTGCTGCTCGCCGAGGGCGGCGTGCGCCTCCAGGGGAACGTCGACGACATCGTCGACACGCACCGGCTGCTGACCGGCCCGCGCCGGCCGCTCGGCGCGATCCGCGGCGTGCGCGAGATCGTGCGCGAACGGCACAGCGGCCGGCAGCTCACGCTGCTCGCGCGCGTCGACGGGCCGGTCAACGACGCCACGTGGACGATCGACCGCGTCGGGCTCGAGGAGCTCCTGCTCGCCTACATGGCGCCGGAGCCGCTCGCGCCGCAGCCTGTCCCGGCCCCGCAGGTGAGGTTGCCGCTCCGATGGCATGGGTGACGTGGCGCCAGCACCGCTTCCAGGCCGTCGTCGGCGTCCTGCTCCTGCTCGGCGTGGTCGTGGCGGGGCTCGCGACCAGCATCTCGATCCGGGCGGCGTTCGACCGCCACGCAATCGCCGCGTGCCTGCCGCCGTCGACCCGCGCCGGCTGCGACATCATCCTGCGCCACTTCCACTCGTCGTTCGTCTCGAGCATCGACGCGGCGCGCGGGCTGATCGTGCTGCCGGCGCTCGCCGGCGTGTTCGTCGGCGCACCGCTCCTGGCGCGCGAGCTCGAGCACGGCACGTACCGCCTCGCGTGGACGCAGGGCGTCAGCCGCTCGCGGTGGCTGCTGACGAAGGTCGGGCTGCTGATCGCGGCGGCGGTCGCCGGCGGCGCGGTGCTCGCGGCGCTGACGATGTGGTGGCGGCAGCCGTTCGACACGATCGGGGGCCGGATGTCGCCGGCGGGGTTCGAGATCGAGGGGATCGTCGTGCCCGCGTACGCGGCATTCGCCCTGGCGGTCGGAGCGCTGGCGGGCGTGCTGCTGCGCCGCACCGTGCCGGCGATGACGGCCACGCTGATCGCGTACGGCGCCACCCGCACCGTGGTCGGGCGCTACGTCCGTCCGAGCTTCCTCGCGCCGCTCCGGCAGGTCGCGAGCGGCTCGAGCGCGCACGCCCGCGACTGGGTGCTCCGCTCGCCGCTCGTGGACGCCGGCGGCACGCCGGTCACCGCCGGCCGGGAGGACCTCGCGATCCTGCACGCGCAGCACGCGCACCTCGATCCCGCCGAGTACCTGAGCTCCCTCGGCTGGCAACGGGTCGTCTCGTTCCAGCCGGCCGGCCGGTTCTGGACGTTCCAGCTGCTCGAGGCCGGGATCTTCGTCGCCCTCGCCGTCCTCGCGGTCGCCGCCACGGTCGCCGCCGTCCGGCGCACGCCTGCGTGAGCGACGAGAGGTTCGACCGCGCGAGGCTCCTGGCGCTGGCGGCCGCGGCAGGGGCGGCGGCGGCGCTGCCCGGGGGCGCGGCCGCGGACGTGCTCGCCGCGTTCCCGAGGCCGCACGTGCGCTGGCGCTTCGTGTTCGTCAACCACGCGACCACGAACCCCTTCTTCGTCCCGGCGCGGAACGGGATCGCGGACGCCTGCGCGCTGCTCGGCGTGACCGCGGCGTGGACCGGCTCGAAGACGAGCAACGTCGGCGAGATGGTGCGCGCGATGCAGGCGGCGATCCACGAGGGCGCGGACGGGATCGCCGTCTCGCTGATCGCCCCGGCGGCGTTCGACGGGACGATCGCGCGGGCGACGAAGAAGGGGATCCCCATCGTCACCTACAACGCCGGGACGCAGGCGTCGAGCCTCGCGTACGTCGGCCAGGACCTGTACGAGTCGGGCCTCCGCATGGGGGCGCGCATCGTCGAGCTCGTCGGGCACGGAGACGTCGCGCTCTTCATCGCCACGCCCGGCCAGCAGAACATCCAGCCCCGGATCGACGGCGCGCTCGACGCGATCAAGGACTCCGGGGCGCCCGTGCGCGCGACCGTCGTCGCGACCGGCGCCTCCGTGCCGGGGGAGCGGAAGCGGATCGACGCGACCGTGCACGCGACACCGGGCCTGCGCGGGCTGTTCGCGGTCGACGGCGGGTCGACGCAGGGCGTCGCGCAGGTGATGCGCGCCCACGGGCTGCACCGCAAGGGGGTCCGCGCCGGCGGCTACGACCTGCTGCCCGACACGCTCGCCGCGATCCACGACGGCGTCGTCGACTTCACGATCGACCAGCAGCCGTACCTCCAGGGCTTCCTGCCCGTGCTCCAGCTCTTCCTCGCCCGCTACAGCGGCGGCCTCGTCGCGCCGGTCGACACCAACACCGGCCTCCTGTTCGTCACGCGCGCCAACGTCGGCCCCTACCTCGCGCGGCACAGCCGCTTCGAGGGGCGCCCGTGAGAATCCCCATTTGCACTAGTGAACTAGGGGAGTAGTATTGCGCCGCGCTCCCGCCGTGTCGGAGCGCAGGGAAACCGGATCAGGAGGAGGCATGAGGAAGCTCTCAAGGCGCCGCGTGGCGCTCGCGATCGTCGCACTCGGCGTCGTCGCGCTCTCGTTCACCGGCGTGACAGCCGCGCGGACCGCGAAGACGACGGCGTCGATCGAGGCGTGCGCGCTGCTGCCGGACACGAAGTCGTCGACCAGGTACACGCTCTTCGACGCGCCGCTGCTGACGGCGGCCTTCAAGGCCGCGGGCGTCTCGGCGCAGGTGCTGAACGCCCAGGCCAGCCCGACCCGCCAGAAGGCGCAGGCGCAGGGCTGCCTCGCCAAGGGCGCGAAGGTCATCCTGCTCGACCAGCTCGATCCCGCCTCGGGCGCCGCGATCACGAACCTCGCGGTGCAGGGTGGCGCGAAGGTGATCGACTACGACCGCCTGGTCGTGGGCAGCAAGGCGTCGTACTACGTGTCGTTCAACAACGTCCAGGTCGGCATGCTCCAGGCGAACGGCCTGATCGCCGCCCTGAAGGCGAACGGCAAGTACTCGCAGCACCCGGTGATCGCCGAGCTGAACGGCGGCATCACCGACAACAACGCGCATCTGTTCAAGCAGGGCTACGACTCGGTCCTGAAGCCGCTCTACGCCAACGGCACCTTCAAGAAGGCGGCCGCGGGCGACCAGTGGACGGACTGGGACCCGGTCAAGGGACGCTCGATCTTCGACCAGATGCTCACCCGCAACGGCAACAAGATCGACGGCGTGCTCGCGGCCAACGACGGCCTCGCGGGCGCGGTCGTCGCCTCGCTCCAGGCGCACGGCCTGAAGCCGATCCCCGTCACGGGCCAGGATGCGACCCCGACGGGCCTCCAGTACATCCTCGCCGGCTGGCAGAGCGGCACGGTCTACAAGGCGATCAAGCCTGAGGCCCAGGCCGCGGCGCAGGCCGCGATCAACATCGTCAAGGGCAAGCCGGTGACGACGAACGGCAAGGTCAGCGGCACTCCCTCGATCCTCCTGACCCCGGTGTGGGTCACGAAGGCGAACTACAAGATCCTCTTCACGGACAAGTTCCTGAAGAAGAGCCAGGTCTGCGTGGGCCAGTACGCGCAGTACTGCAAGTAGGACGCCCTCCGGCGGGGCGGCTCCGGCCGCCCCGCCGGTCTAGGCTTGACGAACCCTCCCATGGCGACGACCGCACCGACGCTGGAGCTCCGCAACGTCTCGAAGGCGTTCGGCTCCGTCCAGGCGCTGACCGACGTCGACTTCGAGGTGCGCGCCGGCGAGGTGATGGCGCTCGTCGGCGACAACGGCGCCGGCAAGTCGACGCTGATCAAGTGCGTTGCCGGCATCCATCCGATTGACGCCGGCGAGGTCCGCTTCGACGGCAAGCACGTCCACGTGCACGGGCCGAAGGACGCGGTCAAGCTGGGGATCGAGGTCGTCTACCAGGACCTCGCGCTCTGCGACAACCTCGACGTCGTCCAGAACATGTTCCTCGGCCGCGAGACGCAGGCCGCGCGCATCCTCCAGGAGGCGCCGATGGAGCAGCGGACGGCGGAGACGCTGCGGGGCCTGAACGTGACGACGATCGCGTCGGTCCGCCAGCAGGTGGCGACGCTCTCCGGCGGCCAGCGCCAGTCGGTCGCCGTCGCCCGCGCCGTGCTCTGGAACTCCCGCGTCGTCATCCTCGACGAGCCGACGGCCGCGCTCGGGGTCGCGCAGACGCAGCAGGTGCTCGAGCTCGTCAAGCGCCTCGCGGAGCAAGGGCTCGCCGTGGTCCTGATCTCGCACAACCTGCACGACGTCTTCGAGGTGGCGACGCGGATCACGGTGCTGCGGCTCGGGCGCAACGTCGGCGTCTACGAACGCGCGACGACGTCGCAGCAGGAGATCGTCTCGGCGATCACCGCCGGCGTCCCGACGAAGGTGGCGGGCATCGCGTGAGCGCCGCCGCCGACCAGCCGCCGCTCGAGATCCCGGCCGCCGCCGAGCCGGACACGCTGGCGGCGGCGCTGCGCGCGCGCTTCGACGCGCTCAAGGCGGGCGACGTCGGCTCGCTGCCGGTGCTCGTCTTCATGGTCGCGATCGTCCTCTTCTTCACCCTGAAGGTCGGCGTCTTCTTCTCGGCCGTCAACTTCGACAACCTGATCGTGCAGATGACGCAGGTCACGGTGATGGCGATCGGCGTCGTCTTCGTGCTCCTGATCGGCGAGATCGACCTCTCGATCGGCTACGTGAGCGGCGTCGCGGGCGTCGTCGTCGCCGAGCTCCAGCTGCCGGGCTCCGGCCACGACTTTCCATGGTGGCTGGCGATTCTCTGCGCGCTCGCGACCGGCGCCGTGATCGGCGCGGTGCAGGGCTCGTTCGTGGCCTTTCTCGGCGTGCCGTCGTTCGTCGTCACGCTCGCGGGCCTGCTCGCGTGGCAGGGCGTGATCATCCAGGCGATCGGGACCCAGGGCGTGATCGCGATCTACGACAAGCAGATCATCGACATCACCAACTACTTCTTCCCCGACTGGGCGGGCTTCCTGATCGCGGGCCTCGTCACCGCGGGCTTCGCGACCATGGCCGTGCTGCGGGTCGTCAGCCGCCGCCGCGCCGGCCTGCGATTCGGCAACGTCGTGCTGAACCTGCTCGGCCCGCTCGTGTGGGTGGCTGCCGCCTGGACGACCGTGCTCGTCTGCAACCACGACCGCGGCGTCCCGTTCGCGGGCGTGCTGATGGTGGTGTTGCTCCTCTTCTGGACGTTCATCGCGCAGCGCACCACGTTCGGCCGGCACGTCTACGCGGTCGGCGGCAACGCCGAGGCCGCGCGCCGCGCGGGCATCAACGTCGCGTTCATCCGCGTTGCCGTCTTCTCGATCTCGGGCCTGATGGCGGCCGTCGGCGGCATCGTCGCCGCGTCGTTCCTGAACAACGTCGACCTGACGGCCGGCGGCGGGACGATCCTGCTCGACGCGATCTCGGCGGCGGTGATCGGCGGCACCTCGCTGTTCGGCGGGCGCGGCTTCGTCAAGGCGGCGCTGCTCGGCGCGATGGTGACGCAGACGATCGCGAACGGCATCGACCTGGTCGGCTACAGCGACGCCGTCAAGGACATCGTCACCGGCGTGATCCTGCTGGCCGCTGTGACACTCGACACCGTGTCGCGCCGGCGCCTCGCGGCGTCCGGCCGGTGATCCGGCTCGGGCTCCTCTCGACGGCGAAGATCGACGGCGCGATCCTCGGCGCCCGCTCGGCGGACGCGCCGTTCGAGGTCGTGGCGGTCGGCTCGCGCGACCGTGCAAGGGCGGAGGCGTTCGCGGCCGCGCACGGCGTCCCGCGCGCCTACGGCTCGTACGAGGAGCTGCTGGCCGACGACGAGCTCGACGCGGTCTACGTCGCGCTGCCGTGCGCGCTGCACCACGAGTGGACGATGCGCGCGCTCGCGGCCGGGAAGCACGTGCTCGTCGAGAAGCCGTACACCCGCCGCCCCGAGCAGGTCGAGGAGGCGTGGGCCGAGGCCGGGCGCCGCGGGCTCGTGCTGACGGAGGGGTACATGTGGCGCCACTCCGCGCAGACGGCCCTGCTACGAGAGCTGCGGCCGCGTGTCGGCGCCGTGCAGGGCGTTCACGTCGCGTTCTTCGGGATCGCGCCGCGGGGGGACGACGTGCGCTTCGTCCGCGAGCTCGGCGGCGGGGCGCTGCTCGACCTGGGCTGCTACTGCGTCAGCGCGGCACGCCTCGTGCTCGGCGAGCCCGACGCCGTCCACTGCGAGGCCCGGCTCGGCCCCACGGGCGTCGACGAGCTGGCCGCGGGCACGCTGCGCTTCGGCGGCGCGACGGCGACGTTCCAGTGCGGGTTCCGGGCGTCCCTGAACCGGATCGAGGTCGTCGGCGCCGACGGCGTCCTGGTCGTGCCCCGCGCCTTCGTCGACCCGCCCGGTGTCGTCCTCCTGAATGGCGAGGAGCACCGCGTCGACCCCGGCAACCACTACCGGGCGGAGCTCGACGACTTCTGCGCGGCGATCCGCGGCGAGCGCCCGGTGCTGCTCGGGCGCGACGAGCTGCTCGGGCAGGCCCGGGTGCTCGACGCGCTCCTCCGCTCCGCAGAGACGGAGGAGCGCGTCGAGCTGATGCATCACGGCTTGTAGATCAGCGTGCGCGAGACGCCGGCGAGGTAGCCCGGCCCGGCCTCGTTCACGCTCATGACGACGCGGAGCTGGGTCGCCGGCAGCTTCAGCTTGAAGGTCGCGCTGGAGTTGCGGTCGAGCTGGCCCTCGCCGATCTTCTGCCAGGCGCCGCCGACGAGGCGTTGCACGTCCACGGTGTGCCCCTTGTACGAGTGGGCGCCGCGGACGACGCACTGGATCAGGCTCCCGGGGAGCCGCGTCAGCGTGATCGAGGGCGCGACGCCGACGCGGGTGCGGGCACTCGCGTAGAGCGAGGTCCACTGCGCCTCGTACGTCGTCTGGATCGTCGGCGTGACGCGGTAGCTCCAGCGTCCGTTCGCCTGCGTGACCACGTGCGCGAGGGTGACCGGCGACGAATGCCCGAACCTCCACGCGCGCAGGGTCAGCGTCTGCCCGGCCTGGCCGTTCCAGAGGCGGCCGCTCAGCGTGATCGAGTGGCCGAAGAGCACCTGGTACGACTGCGGCACGAGCGTGATCGAGTACGCGTGGTAGAGGAGCGCGTGGCTCGTGGCGCCGAGCAGGCCCGTGCCGGCCTGGTTGATGCTCAGCGAGACGCGCACGCGGCCGCTCTGGGCCGGCGACAGCGGCCCGAAGAGGGCGCTGCCCGCCTTCGAGAGCTTCGACTTGACGAGCAGCCGCCAGCCGCCGGCGCTCGAGAGCTCGAGCGCCAGGTACCGCCCGGCGAGCGCCGGCCTCACGGTCGCGAGGATCTTCCCGTCGCCGAGCTCGCGGACGGCGAGCGCGGGCTCGACGTCGACCCTGAGCTTGTTGCTGGTGATCGCCGCGTCCTTGACCTCGTAGAGCGTCATGCGCGCTGGACGCACGCTGAACGTGAACCGGCCGTCGCGCCGTGTGCGCGCGACGCCGACCTTCACCGGCGCCGACCTGCCGGTCCGCCAGGCGTACAGCGTCACCGCCGCGCCCGCCGGCCTGCCCATCACCCGTCCCGACAGGGTCGCCGAGTGCCCGTAGAGCACCTGCAACGTCGACGTCCGCAGCGTCACCGCGGCATGTGACGCCGCTCCCGCGGCCGGCACGAGTGCCGCGGCCGCGATCAGGGCCGCACAGAGCAGCCTGCGCATCTCCCAACCTCCAGCTCGAGCGGTCCCCCCGTGGTGGCCGCGTGCGGGGATAACGCGAAAAGGGCCCGGGAGGCTACGCCCGAAGCGCGCGCACGCTCGGGGTGGCGACCGCGATCCCGGTCATCGTGAGGCAGCCGACGGCCGCGGCCCACAGCATCGCCGACGTCCCGATCGCCGCGGCGAGCGGGCCCGCGATCATCAGCCCCACCGGTGAGAAGGCCATCGAGCCGAACCAGTCGTAGGCGCTGACGCGGGAGAGGGCCGTAGGCGGGATGTGGCGCTGGAGCGTCGTCTCCCAGAGCGAGTTGCCGATCATGTTCCCGCAGCCCGCGAGGAAGGCGCCGGCCGCGACGAGCTCGGCGGGCGCCCGCAGGGCGAGCAGCGCCATCGGGAGCGCGAGGAAGGCGGTGAGGCTCATGCCGAGGAACAGCGGGCGGCTCGGCCGGAAGCGGAGCGCGACGAACCCCCCTGCGAGCGCGCCCACGCCCAGCCCGGCGAGGATCACGGTCCAGGCGAGCGGCCCGCCGAGCGACTGCTTGCAGACGAGCGCGCCCAGCACCACGAAGACCGAGGTCGTCATGTTCCCGATCGCGGCGGCGACGACGATCACCCAGACCCAGGTGCGGGCGACGAACTCGCGCCAGCCGTCCCGCAGGTCGGCGAGGAACGACTGCGGCGGCAGCCTCACGTGCGGGGGCAGGCGGAGCAGCCCGAGGAAGAGGGCGCTCGCGCCGAAGCTCGCGGCGTCCACGGCGAGCGCCCAGCCGGGCCCGACGGCCGTCACGACCGCGCCGCCGAGCGCGAGCCCGACGAGGTTCGCGGTCGCCATCGAGACGCCGCGCAGCGCGTTCGCCTGCTGCAGGCGCTCGCCGCTGACCGTCATCGGCACGAGCCCCGTCGACGCCGGGTTGAAGAACGCGGTCGCGGTGCCCGAGATCGCCTGGAGCACGACGAGCTCCCAGATGCGGGCGGAGTGCGTGAGCACGAGCGCGGCGACGGAGCCCTGGACGGCCATCCGCGTCACGTCGGCGGCCAGCATCACCAGGCGGCGCGGCAGCCGGTCGGCGAAGACGCCGCCGACGAGCAGGAACACGACGAGCGGGATCGTCTTGCCCGCGAGGACGAACCCGAGGTCGGTCGCCGAGCCCGTCAGGTCGAGGACGGCGAAGGCGAGCGCGATCGACGTGAACGCGTCGCCCAGCAGCGAGATCAGCTGGCCGGTGAAGAGCAGGCGGAACTCGCGCTCCCGGAGCGCGCCGAGCGCCTCGAAGCGAGGCACGGGCTACACCTTCTTGCCGGGGTTCAGCAGGCCCTTCGGGTCGAACGCCTGCTTGAGCCGCCGGTGCAGGTCGTACGCGGCCGGCCCGAGCTGGTGCGCGAGCTGGCCTCGCTTCAGCCAGCCGATGCCGTGCTCGCCGCTGACGGTGCCGCCGAGCTCCAGCGCGAGCTTGAAGAGGTCGTGGCACGCGGCGTCGGCGCTCCGCTCCTGCTCGGGGTCGTCGGGCGAGAAGAGGAACGTCGAGTGGATGTTGCCGTCGCCCGCGTGGCCGAACGAGAGGGCCGGCACCCCGTGCCGCTCGCCGATCGCGAGCGTCTCCCGCGCGACGTCGCGCAGCCGGTCCAGCGGGACGGCGACGTCCTCGCTGAAGGCGCCCCCTCGCTGCGCGAGGATCGCGAAGGCGACGCCCGCCCGCCAGCGCCAGAGCTCCGCGACGTCCGTCGGCTCCGCGGGCGCGTGCACGGCGACGGCCTCCTCGGCGAGGGCCTCGCGCAGCTCGGCCGCGACGCGTCGCGTCTCCGCCTCGGCGCCGTCGGCTTCGGTGATCACCATGAACGCGCCGCCTTCCGGGATGCCGAACGGGTAGGCGCCGCCCGAGTAGGAGAGCGTGACGCCGTCCATGTACTCGATCGCCGCCGGGACGACCCCCGAGGCGAGGACGCGCTCGATCGCGCCGACGCCGGCCTCCGCGTCGCGGTAGAGGCCGATCACCGGCAGCTCGAGCTCCGGCGCCGGCACGAGCTTGAGCCACGCCGCCGTGATCAGCCCCAGCGTCCCCTCCGAGCCGACCAGGAGGCTCTTGAGGTCGTACGCGGCCACGTCCTTGCGCAGCGGACCGCCGATCCGGACGATCTCGCCCGGGGGCACGACGGCCTCGATGCCGGTCACCCAGTTGCCGGTGACGCCGTACTTGAACGCGTGCGGCCCGCCGGCGTTGCAGGCGATGTTGCCGCCGATCTGCGAAAGCTCGGCGGCGCCCGGGTCAGGCGGGAAGCGGAGGCCGCTCTCGCGCGCGAGCCGCTGGACGTCGGCGGTCGTGACGCCCGCCTCGACGTGCATCCGCCAGAGCAGCGGGTCGAACGCCCGCACGCGGTTCAGGCGCTCGAAGGCGACGAGGACGCCGCCGTCGACCGGGATCGCGCCGCCGGCGAGCCCCGTGCCGCCGCCGCGCGCGGTCAGCGGCACGTCGTGCTCGTAGCACCAGCGCATGACCGCGGCGACCTCCTCGGTCGTGCCCGGCAGGACGACCGCGTCCGCGTTGCCGCGCACGCCGCGGCCCATCAGGTCGGCGCGGTAGCGGTCGTCGGGCTCGACGAGCGCCTCGGGCGGGACGACGGCGGAGAGATCCGTCCGCATCGCGCGAGCGTACCCTGTCGAGACGCCAGTCCATTCGACGCAAGGAGCCAGATGAAGGTCGTTCTCCTCGCGGTGCTCGTCGCCGCTCTTGCAGTGCCCGGCGCCCTCGCCGCGGCGCCCACCCTGAAGGGCACGGTCGGCCCGGGATTCACGATCACCCTGACCATGAACGGGAAGAAGGTCTCGAAGCTGAAGGCCGGCGCCTACGTCGTCGTGGTCGCCGACCGCTCGGCCATCCACGACTTCCACCTGACAGGGCCCGGCGTCGACAAGAAGACGTCGATCGCCGGCCAGGGCACGTTCACCTGGAAGGTGACGCTGAAGAAGGGCACCTACACGTACGTCTGCGACCCGCACCACCAGTTCATGCACGGGTCGTTCACGGTTTCCTGAGCCTCACTCCAGCGGCAGCTCCTGCGCCTGGTCGCGCGTGACGCGCCAGGCGCGGAGGCTGTCGTGCTTCAGGCCGTAGATCAGGAACGGCCGCCCCGCCCAGAGCCCGGCCAGCTCGCGGTCGGTGCGCGACGGGCGCGGCTCGGTCTCCGGGTGCGAGTGGAAGACGACCTGCTCGAGGTCGTCGTCGATCTCCGACCAGACGAACGGGTCGATGTACAGCTCGTACCGGTACGGCGAGGCGAGCGTGTTGACGCCGCGGATGTACTCGACCGCGACGTCGTCCTTGAAGAGCACGATCCCGCAGCACTCGTTCGGCGCCTCCTCGGCCGCGTGCGCCGCGAGCTCGGCCCGGATCGCCGCCGGCACTACCACCAGAGCCGGTCCTCCTCGATCTCCTCGCCGAACCAGAACGGCGCGGACAGGTACTTCCAGCCCCCGTCGGCGAGCACGCAGACGACGACCGCTCCCTCCGGCAGCTCCTCGGCGACGCGCCGCGCCACGTGCACGACGGCGCCGGCGGAGACGCCGGCGAAGATGCCCTCGCGCTCGAGCAGCGCCCGCGCCGCGGCCGCCGACTCGGCGTTCGAGACGAGCAGCTTGCGGTCGAGCTGCGTCACGTCGAGCACCGGCGGGACGTACCCCTCCTCGAGCGAGCGCAGCCCCATCACCAGGTCGCCCGGCAGCGGCTCCGCCGCCACCACCTGCACGCCCGGGAACGCCTCCCGCAGGCGTCGGCCCGTGCCCATCAGCGTGCCGCCGGTGCCGAGCCCTGCCACCAGCGCGTCGACGCGGTCGAGCGCGGCGGCGATCTCCGCGCCGGTGCCCTCGTAGTGCGCGCGCGGATTCGCTTCGTTCGCGTACTGGAAGAGCATCGCGTAGCGCGTGTCCTGCGCCGCCAGCTCCTGCGCGACCCGCACGGCCTCGTTGGAGCCGCCGGCCGCGGGCGACTCGACGATCGTCGCCCCGTACAGCTCCAGCAGCGCGCGCCGCTCCGGCGTCGCGTTCGCCGGCATCACGCACGTCAGCTTCAGGCCCTTCAGCTTCGCGACGAGCGCCAGCGAGATGCCGGTGTTGCCGCTGGTCGGCTCGAGCAGCTCCTGCCCGGGATCGAGCTCGGCCGCCTCGACCATCGCGAGCGCGACGCGGTCCTTGATCGACCCGGTCGGGTTCTGGCCCTCGAGCTTCGCGTAGATCGTGCGACCGGGAGGGGAGAGCCGCGGGAGCTCGACCAGCGGGGTGTTCCCGATCAGGTCGAGCAGCGAGCTAGCGACCACAGCCGCCCGCCATGGCGGGCAGGAGGATCACGGTGCTGGACTCGCGCACCGGCGTCTCGAGCCCGTCGCGCGTGCGGACGTCCTCGCCGTCGACGTAGACGTTGACGAACGACTGGATCTCGCCCGCCTCGAAGACGCGCCGGCCGAGCGCGGGCAGGCGCTCGGTCAGGTCCTCGAGCAGCTCGCGGACGGTGCCGCCCGAGGCCTCGACCTCGCGCGCGCCGCCGGCCTCGCCGCGCAGGACGGGCGGGATCCGCACGGTGCTCACCGCGCGCAGAACTCCACGTAGTCGATGTACTCGGTGATCGTCGGGTGCTCGCCGCAGACGGGGCAGTCCGCGCGCCGCGCGATCTTGACGTCGCTGAACTCCGTCGTCAGCGCGTCGAAGAGCAGCAGCCGGCCGACGAGCGGCTCGCCGATCCCGGCCGCGAGCTTGAGTGCCTCGTTCGTCTGCAACGACCCGACGATGCCCGGCAGGACGCCGAGCACACCTCCCTCGGCGCACGACGGTGCCAGCTCGGGGGGCGGCGGCTCCGGGAAGAGGCAGCGGTAGCACGGTCCCTCGTGGGGCTTGAAGACGGTCACCTGGCCCTCGAAGCGGTAGATCGAGCCGTGCACGACGGGGATGCCGCGCCAGACGGAGGCGTCGTTGACGAGGTAGCGGGTGGGGAAGTTGTCGGCGCCGTCGACGATCAGGTCGTAGCCGTCGTCGAGGATCCGGTCGATGTTCTCCGAGGTCAGCCGCTCCCGGTACGTGATCACGTCGACGTCCGGGTTCAGCGCCTGGATCGCCTTCTTCGCCGAGTCGACCTTCGGTGCGCCCAGCGTGTCGAGGGAGTGCGCGATCTGCCGCTGGAGGTTCGTCTCGTCGACGATGTCGGCATCGACGATCCCGATCGTGCCGACGCCGGCGGCGGCCAGGTACAGGGCCGCCGGGGAGCCGAGGCCGCCGGCGCCGATCAGCAGCACACGCGAGTCGAGCAGCCGCAGCTGCCCCTCCTCGCCCAGCTCCGGGATCAGCAGGTGCCGCGAGTAGCGCGTGCGCCGCTCGGGCGACAGGGTGCGGGGGATCGTGATCTCGTTGCCGTTCCGCTTCCAGTCGGTGAAGCCGCCGGCGAGCGAGACGGCGTTCTCGTAGCCGAGCTCGCCGAGCGCCTTGGCCGCGAACGCCGAGCGGTTGCCGGCGGCGCAGTAGAGGACGACGGTGGCGGCCTTGTCGGGCACCGCGGCCTCGATCCGGGACTCGAGGTTCCCGCGGGGGACGTGGACGGCGCCGGGGATGTGGCCCTCCTGCCACTCGTCATGCTCGCGCACGTCGACCCAGACCGCCTCGGGGAGCGCCTGGGCGGCGCGCGCGTCGACCTCGCGGATTTCCGCCTTCGTACGAGCAAGCAGGTCGCGATACGTAGTCACGAGTACCTGAAACGGTAGCTGCCCCCGAGTGCATTCCCGCTACGGTGACGACGTGTCCCCGGGGCTCCGCGTCCGCGTGGTTGTGGGGCTGCTGGCCGTCGCCGCGGCCGGGACCGTGGTCGGCGTGGTCTACGCGACCGCCCAGCACCCGGCCCAGCCGAAGGCGGAGTGCGCGACGCGGCCGAGCCCGCTGCTCGTGCCGGGCGTCGCCTCCCGCAACCGCGCGACCGTCACCGCGCTGATGGCGCAGCCCGCGGTGGCCGCCGCCCGTGCGCTCGAGCCGCTCGCGCAGGCGGCGCCGAACGACCCCGTCGTCCAGTTCAACGACGGCGTCGTCCTCTTCTGCGCGGGCTACCTGAACGAGGCGACGCAGGCGTTCCTGACTGCGAAGAAGGCCGGCTACGACACGTACTACGAGATGCGCGCCGACCAGATCCTGCACCCCCAGTACTTCCAGCCGAGCGACGGGCTCTACCCGGTGTTCGAGCCGACCGGGAAGGTCGGCCCGCTGCTCGTGCGCGGGGTCGTCCTCCAGCGCGAGGGCCACCAGCACTCCGCCGAGCGTCTGTACGCACGGGCGGCGCGGCTGCACCCGGACGACGACCAGGCGCAGGTCGCCGCCGCCGTCGGGCGCTTCGACGAGTCGAACCTCGTCGCGTCGTTCTCCCACCTCGGGCCGCTCGTGGAGCGCTTCCCGCACAGCCAGTCGGTTCGCTTCCACCTCGGCCTGCTCCTCGCCTGGACGGGCCAGCGCACGCAGGCGGTGCGCGAGTTCACGCTCGCCCGCGCGCTCGGCCCGAAGACGATGCTCGGCGAGCAGGCGAACGCGTTCCTCTCGAAGCTCGGCACGGGTGGGACCGGGTGACGCGAAAGATGAGCCGCACGGCCTATGCGTCCGTCCGGTGTCGATGCGACAGTTCCGCATCCGTTCCGGCGACGCTCCAGCCCAGAGGGGGACCCCAATGAGCACCGAGACGAGTGACCACGCGGGCCCCGCGTTCGACGACGAGCCGGCCGAGGCGATCGCCGCCGACGTGACGGACGACGAGCCGACGCCGCTCGACGAGGAGGCCGAGGCCGACGCGGAGGCCGACTTCTACACGGCGCTCGACGCAGCGGACGAGGTCGACGAGACGCCGGAGCTCGAGTTCTCGACCGACTCGCTCCAGCTCTTCCTGAAGGACGTGGGCAAGGTCGACCTGCTGACGGCGGCGCAGGAGGTCGAGCTCGCGAAGCGGATCGAGCGCGGCGACCACCGCGCGAAGCAGGAGATGGTGGAGGCGAACCTGCGCCTCGTCGTCTCGATCGCCAAGCGCTACCGCAACCAGGGGCTCCCGTTCCTCGACCTGATCCAGGAGGGGACGATCGGGCTGGTACGCGCGGCGGAGAAGTTCGACTGGCGCAAGGGCTACAAGTTCTCGACCTACGCGACGTGGTGGATCCGCCAGGCCGTCGCGCGTGCGCTCGCCGACAAGGCGCGCACGATCCGGATGCCGGTGCACGTCGTCGAGAAGCTGAACAAGATCATGCGCACCGAGCGCAAGCTGCGCGCGGAGCGCGGCCGCGAGCCGACGAACGCCGAGATCGCGGCCGACCTCGACCTGACGGTCGAGGAGGTCGACACGATCCGCCGCACGTCGCAGGTCCCGGTGTCGCTGGAGAAGCCGGTCGGCGACGAGGAGGAGTCGGAGTTCGGCCAGTTCATCGAGGACGAGTCGACGCCGCTCCCCGACGAGGCCGCCGACACGGCGTTCCGCGCGGAGGCGCTCGCGAAGTGCCTCAACTCGCTCTCGTACCGCGAGCGGCGCGTGCTCGAGCTCCGCTACGGCCTGAACGGCGAGCAGCCGCGGACGCTCGACGAGGTGGGCCGCGCGTTCCAGGTGACGCGCGAGCGCATCCGCCAGATCGAGAACCAGGGCCTGAAGAAGCTGCGCGCCCTCGCCGAGAGCCAGAAGCTCCGCGACGTCGCTTGATCGGGAACCCTGCTCGAGTGTCCTAGGCCTGGGCCGAGAGGAGCGGTGGGCCGCTCGGTGTGAGCGAGCCGCGGGCCTGCTCGAGGGTCACCGCGACCGTCGCCCCCGCCGGCACGTGTTGCGTCAGCTGAAGGATTCCCGTCCCGCGGCGGATCGAGAACAGCCCCGCCGGCACGGCGCGGCGGTGCTCGATCACCCACGCTTCGTACGTCTTGCCGGAAGGAGCCGGCGCGAGGCCCGCGACCACGAGCGTCGCCTC
Organism: uncultured Gaiellales bacterium; assembly: GCA_964496175.1. Classification (GTDB taxonomy): domain Bacteria; phylum Actinomycetota; class Thermoleophilia; order Gaiellales; family Gaiellaceae; genus PALSA-600. The sequence goes on from CAZBYA010000006.1 coordinate 16,783, forward strand.
GCCGTGCGTGCCGAGCACGAGCGAGCCCCTTGCGCCGGTGAGGGGGATCGCCGCGAAGCGCTCCGGCCCCTGGTCGTGGGGGACGGCGACCCAGACGCCGAGCCCGATCGCGGCTGCCGTCGCGACCGCGGCGACGATGGCCAGCGCGCGCTGCTGGACGATGCCTCTGCGCAACGGCGTGACGTTCGTCCGTTCGGCGTGGGCGGCGGCGAGGATCCGGCCACGCATGTCGGCCGGGGGCGTTGCCGGCGGCGCGGCGAACGCGAGCGCGGAGGCGGTGGCGGAGAAGCTCGCGACGTCCTCCTGGCAGTCGCGGCAGTGCGCGAGGTGGGCCTCGAAGAGCCGCTCCTCGTCAGGGTCGAGCGCGTCGAGCGCGTACGCGGCGCTGAGCTCGTGGATCAGCTCGTCTTCCATGACTCCTCCCCGGCGATCGGCTCGAGGGTTCTTCGCAAGGTAGCGAGGCCGGCGAACATCTGGCTCTTGATCGTTCCGAGCGGCCTCCCGAGCCGCTCGGCGAGTTGCGTCTGTGTGAAGCCGCCGTAGTAGGCGAGCTCGAGCGTCTCACGCTGAGCGTCCGGCAGCCGGCGGAGCGCCTCCTGCACGCGGCTGCGCTCGAGCCGTAGCCAGGCGACATCCTCGGCCGACGGGTCGATGTCGACGACAGCCGACTCGTCGAGCTCGTCGGCGCGCCGTCGCTGCTCGCGACGGACCAGGTCGACCGAGCGCCGGTGCACGAGCGTCATGATCCAGGCGGCGGCGCTTGCCCGCTCGGGCAGGAACCTCGCGGCTCCGCGCCAGATCGCGAGGAACGCCTCCTGCACCGCGTCCTCGGCCAGCGACGGCTCGCGGACGACGCGCCGTGCGAGTGAGTAGGCGCGGCCGGCGTAGCGGTCGTAGAGTTCCGCGAGCGCCTCCTCCTCCGAGCGCGCGACGAGCGCAACCAGAGCTTCGTCCGACAGGTGGGCGAGATCGCGCGGCATCGACAGGTCGGCCCGCTCTCGCGGAGCCCCGGACGCTAACAGGCGGCGCCGCCTCATCGATCGCGCCTCACGCCGCGGCCGACGCCGGCTGCGCGCGCGCCGCCCACCGGCGCTCGAACGCCACCGACAGCCAGATCGACGCCTCGAAGAGGATCGCGAGCGGGATCGTCTCGACGATCGTCGTGACCGGGTCGACGCCCGGCAGCGCAACGCCGATCACCGCCACGATCATGTAGCCCATCCGGCGGTTCCGACGGAGCTTCGCGGACGTGAGTGCCCGGACCCGGACGAGGCCGAGCACGACGATCGGCAGCTCGAACACGACGGCGCAGGCGGCGAGGACGAGCACCGCGAACGAGACGTAGTCGGCCGCGCGGATCTGGATGTCGTAGATCGAATGGTCGTAATGGACGAGGAAGCGAAGCGAGGCCGGGAGCGCGACCCGGTAGCCGAAGCCGAGCCCGACCGCCAGCAGCGCCGCCGCGGAGATGCTGAGCGTCCTCATCGACCGCAGCGAGCGCTGGTCGAGCACCGGGGCGAAGAAGCCCCAGACCTGCCACAGCACGATCGGCAGCGCGAGCGCGAAGCCGGCGGCGAAGCTGATCTTCAGCGACGTCGTGAACGGCTCGGTGACGCCGAGCGTCAGCAGATGCCGGTGTCCAACCGGAAGCGGCGCCGTGAGCCAGGTGACGATCCGGTGGTGGAACACGTAGGCGACGGTCGTGCCGGCGGCAACGGCGCCGCCGGCGACGATCAGCCGCGCGCGGAGCTCGTCGAGATGCTCGACGAGCTCCGCCTCTTGGTCATGTGCGAGACGCTGCGGCCAGCGCACGACTCAGGCCGCCTCGTGCCGCTCGGCGTCCCGGGCAGCTTCCGCCGCGACGGGAAGCCTCGCCGCGTCCACGGTGTCGTGTGACGAGTCGCCGCTGATCGAGTCCTTGAACTCGCGCATCCCCTTGCCGAGACCGCGGCCCATCTCCGGCAGCCGCTTCGGCCCGAACAGCACCAGGGCCAGCAGGCCGAGCAACAGGATCTCCGGGAAACCAACGAAGCCAGGCATGACGCTCCTTCCATCCCATGCGTGGGAGGTCGTTTGCGACAGGCATTCGCACGAGCCTCCGGTCCGGTTCGGACCGAACCGGCTTCCTCCGGCCGGCGAATGCCGGGCGTTCAGCAACCCAACGACCTGAAGGGGGACCGCACATGTCGGATGTCGACATGCTCGAGACGTCACCCGAGGAGCTCCAGTACCTCGACAACGTCCTCGACGACACAGGCACGTCGAAGCACACGCGTCTCGGCCTGCTGAAGACCGCAGCCGTCGGTGCCGCCGCGGCGGGTGTCTTCGGCCCGGCGAGCAGCGCGCTCGCCGCGGCGACGCGCACCAGCGGCGACAGCATCAACACGGTCGTCACGACAGCCGTCACCGCAGAGGCGCTCGCGGTCACGGTGCTCACCGCCGCGATCAAGTCGTCGCCGGGCACGAAGGCGGCGCCGTTCATCCCGGTGCTCAAGTCGGCGAACTACACCGAGTTCCGCCACTTCGAGGTCCTCTCCTCGCTCGGCGCCAAGCCGCTGACCGAGAAGTTCTGGATCCCGAACGCCGCGCTCGGCGCCGGCAACATCAACCTGTTCAAGACGATCGAGGCGGCGGAGACGCTGTTCGTCAACGCCTACCTGATCGGCATCACCACCTTCGCGAAGGCCAAGCAGGACAAGCTCGCCCGCTACGCCGGCGAGATCCTCGGCACCGAGGCCGAGCACCGCGTGCTCGCCCGCTACGCCGAGTCCGTCATCAACGGCCTCAAGCACGTGCCGAACAACGTCGGCTTCGAGCCCTACCGGCTCAGCTCGATGGCCGCGATCGTCGGCGAGCTCGAGAAGGCCGGCTTCGGCTTCGGCAAGCAGGGCGCGACGCCGGGTGCGTTCTACAACTACCCCGGCTCACCGCTCACGACCGGGACCGGCAGCACCGTCCTCGCACCGTCGCCGGCCTAAGACGCCGGCCACACCGGGCGGGCCGGAATCGACGCCGGCCCGCCCACCGGGGTGCGGCCCTCGCGCGACGCGCGCGCGTTTCCGGTGGGCCGCGCACGCCGACAAGCCCGCGCATGGCCGACGACAAGGAGCGCGCGCTCCACGAGCACTTCGTCCGCGGGTTCGGGGAGGCGACGCGGCACAACTCGCTCGCCTTCGGCTACTCGCTCGCGCTCACCGGCGCCTTCGGGGTGCTGGCGCTGACCGCGTCCAAGCCGACGGTGCTCGACGTCTTCCTGTTCGGGATCGGCGCCTCGCTGACGTTCACCGTGGGCAACGCCGCCGTGACGCACGGCTACACGCTGCGCGTCGAGGGCGAGCCGCCGATCGTCCGTGCGCTCGGCACGTCGTTCGGCTTCGTCTCCGTCTCGGGCGGGATCGGCGCGGCGGCGCTCTGCGGGTGGGCGCTCCCCGGCTGGCCAGGCTGGCTCGGGGGCTCCTTCGCCGCCTCCGGCGTCTACCTGGTGCTGACGGCGCTCGAGCTCGTGCTGGCGCGGGCCCTGCGCGCGCTGATCGGGCTCGAGCATCTCCGCGAGCGGTAGGCTCGCGCCCGTGGCCGAGTGGTTCGACGAGCTCGCGGAGTTCCTGCGCATCCCGTCGGTGAGCGCCGACGAGCTGCACCGCTCCGACGTCCTCAAGGCGGCGGAATGGGTGTGCGCGCGCGTGCACGAGGCGGGCGGGACGTGCGAGGTCGTCGACTGGCACGGGCAGCCGCTCGCGATCGGCGAGGTGCCGGCGTCGCACGACGCCGAGTCGGCGCCGACCGTGCTCTGCTACGGGCACTTCGACGTCCAGCCGCCCGACCCGCTCGAGCTGTGGGAGTCGCCGCCGTTCGAGCCCGAGGTCAGGGGCGAGTACCTGTACGGCCGCGGCACGGTCGACGACAAGGGCCAGCTGTACATGCTGCTCGCGGCCGCGCGCGAGCTCGCGCAGGCGGGAGAGCTGCCCGTCAACGTCCGCTTCTGCTGCGACGGCGAGGAGGAGACGGGCGGCCACTCGATCGTCGAGTTCCTCGAGCAGGACGAGCGCGGAGCGGACGCCGCCGTGATCTTCGACAGCGGCATGATCCGGCGCGGCCTGCCGGCGTTCAACGTCGCGACGCGCGGCGTCGTCTACTTCCACCTCACGCTGCGCACCGGCGAACGCGACCTCCACTCGGGCATGTACGGCGGCGCGGCGCTGAACGCGGCGCACGCGCTCGTGCGGACGCTCGACGCGCTGATCGCGCGCGACGGCCTCGTCCGCGACGAGCTGCGGGTCGGCATCGCGGCGCCCACGGAACAGGAGCTCGCCGGCTGGACGGAGCTGCCGGCCGGCGCCTCCGAGCTCGCGGACCAGGGCGCGCGGCCGATGGACGCGCGAGCCGCCGAGGACTTCTACGTGCGCACGTTCGCCGAGCCCACGTTCGAGGTCAACGGCATCGCCACCGGCTCCCCGCACCTCCAGAAGACGGTGCTGCCGGTGGAGGCGGTCGCCAACGTGTCGCTGCGGCTGGCGCCGGGCCAGACGGTCGAGCAGGTCGTGCCGGTGGTGGAGCGCCTGCTGCACGAGGCGGCGCCGCCCGGCGCCGACCTGGAGGTGGAGCTCTGGTCGGCGGCGCCGCCGGGGCTCGTCCCGCCGGAGTCGCCTGCGATCCAGCTCGGGCTCGACGCGTTCGAGCGCGCGCTCGGCGTCCGGCCGGCGCTCGTCCGCACCGGCGGCACCCTGCCGATCGTGCCTGCGCTCGCGGACAAGGGGATCCCGACGGTGATCACCGGCTTCGGCCTGCCGGACTCGCAGATCCACTCGCCGAACGAGCGGCTCGTCGCGGAGTACGTGCCGCTCGGGATCGCGGCGGCGCGCGAGCTCTTCCTCGCGTTCGCCGGTCTGTGATCGACCTCCACAGCCATGTGCTGCCGGGCCTGGACGACGGGGCCCGCGACTTGGAGCAGGCGCTCGCGATCTGCGCGGCCGCGGCGGCCGACGGGATCGAGGCGCTGGCGGCGACGCCGCACGTCCGGCACGACTACCCGACGACGCCGGAGCGGATGGAGGCCGCGCTCGCCGAGCTGCGGGCGGCCGCGGGGAACACGATCCGGCTGCTGCCCGGCGGCGAGCTCGACGTCGAGGAGCTCCGGCGGCCGGCCGAGGAGCTCCGCCGCTTCGGGCTCGGCGGCAACCCGCGCTACCTGCTCGTGGAGACGCCGTACGCCGGCTGGCCGCTCGACCTGCCGTCGCGGCTGCTCGAGCTGCGCGTCGCAGGGTTCACGCCGGTGCTCGCGCACCCGGAGCGCAGCGCCGAGGTGCAGGCGCGGCCGGCGATCCTCGAGCCGTTCGTCGCCGCGGGCACGCTCGTGCAGGTGACGGCCGCCTCGCTCGAGGGGCGGGCAGGCAGGCCTGCCGCGGCATGCGCTGCGACGCTCGTCGACCGGGAGCTGGTGCACCTGCTCGCGAGCGACGCGCACGCGCCCGAGGTGCGCGCGGTCGGGCTCTCGAACGCGGCTGCGCTGCTACGCGACGAGGCGCTCGCGCGCTGGCTGACCGACGCGGTGCCGCGCGCGATCGTCGCGGACGAGCGGCTGCCGCCGCGACCGGAGCGCGTCCGGCCGCGGCGGCGGTTCCTGCGTCGCCGCTAGGACGACTCGGACTGTGGGTTGCCCGGCTCGTGGTCGCCGACGTGCACGGCCGGCGTCGACTCGACCTGCGCGAGCGTCGCGTCGCGGGCGGCGCGCACGCGGATCGTGATCCGGTCGCCCGCCTTCAGCTGCGACGGGTCGATCACGGTCGGCTCCTTCCCCTGCCAGAGCAGGAAGATGGTGTTCCCGTCGTACGTGAAGGTCTGATCGAGCGAGGCGCCGAGCATGGTCTGGAGACCGCGCCAGTTGCCGCTCGTCACGTGCAGGGCGATGTGGCCGCCCGCCTGGCCACCGGCGACCGTGCCGACGTACAGGTAGAGCGGCTGCGAGGGCGGGCTCGGCTCCGACGAGCGGACGCTGACGACGCTCGCCGCGGTCGACTCGATCTGCGACAGCGACGAGCCGTCGGCGGCGCGCACGTCGACCTGCGCCCACGAGCCCGTCTGGACGTCGCCGAGCGAGCCGACGTGCGGGACGCCGTTCGACCAGACGAGCACCTCGGTCGACGAGCCCACCGTGAACGCCTGGTTCTGGCTCGCGCCGAGCATGGCACGCAGCGCGGCGTGGTTGCCGCCCTCGACCTGGAGCTGGAGCGAGCCGGAGCCCGCCGCCAGCACCTGGCCACGGAACGCGTAGAGCCGCCCGTGCGCCGCGCCGGCGGCGGTGGCGGAGAGCGCCGCGCCGGCGAGCACGGCGAGCGCGAGGAAGGTGGTGAGGCGATGCTTCATCTCGGGACTCCTCCTGGAGAGTCGTCGTGCTGGGACGAGACGAAGATCCCCACGCTCCGCCAGCGGACGGTTCGCGGTGCGTAAGCGCTACGAAAAAGGCTTCGGCGCCGCGTCGATCTTCGGGATCGCGACGCGCGCGATCGTCGAGAACGGCTGCGGGCGGCACGCCTGGCAGATGTTCGCGTCGCACGCGACCGAGAGGAAGACGAACGCCTCCTCCATCGTGAAGCCCCACTGCTCGACGAGGAAGCGCGCGGCCTCCTCCGAGGCGCGGTCGAGCGCCTCCATGAAGTCGGGCCCGGCCGTGCCGTGCACGACCCAGCGGTCGCGCAGCTCGGTCACGGGCCACGTGCCCTGCTTGCCCTTCAGCAGGCCGACGCGGATCGTCACCTCGCCGGAGATCTCGACGCCCGTGAAGCAGATCTCGCCGTCGCCCATCGACGCGTGCATGTCGCCGATCGCAAGCATGCCGCCGGGCTGGCGCACCGGCAGGTAGACCGTGGCGCCGGGCCCGTGCAGGTGGTTGTCGAGGTTGCCACCGTGCTCGCCCGCGAAGCCGTTCGTCAGCGTCTCGGACTCCGTCGCGACACCGATCACGCCGACCATCGGGCGCAGCGGGAACGAGATGCGGTCCGACATGTGGATCGTGTCGCCCTCGACGCGGAAGACCTGCGTCAGCGGCGCGCGAACCTGCTCGATCAGCTGTCCCATGCCGGGGATCAGCGTCGCAAAGCCGCGCTCGTCGGGCCGCACCTCCAGGAGCTCGACGACGAGCGAGTCGCCGGGCTCGGCGCCCTTGACCGCGATCGGCCCTGTCGCGCTGTTGACGCGGTCGAAGTCGATCTCGGTGACGAGGTCCTCCTCCGTGCGGATCTGCCCGGTGAAGCAGTCGTTGGTCTCGAGCGTGACCACTTCACCGGGCTCGATCTCGAGCACGGGCTCGAGGTCCGGGCCGAAGGCCCAGATCACCTCGTCCCGCGTGATCCGGTGCGCCGCTACGCGGGCGACGGCGCCACCTCCGCCCCTTCGGGCGCACGCACGGTCTCGTCCTCGACGTAGATCCGCTCGGCGTCCTTCAGCGCCTGCGGCCGCGTCCGCCACATGACCGCGCCGAGCACGAGGCCGGCGATCACCCAGCCGAGCGCCACCCACACCGCGTAGCGGATCGGGTACGGCGGCAGCGGGAAGTACTGGTAGTAGAGCGGGAACGCGAAGAGGACGATCCCGGCGACCGGGAACACCAGGTGGAGCAGCGGGTTGAACGCCGACCGCTTCTCGGTCAGGTAGTAGCGGATCGACCCGGCCATCACGAGCATGTAGACGATGATCACGACCACCGTCGCCGCCGTCGCGAGGATGATGAACCCGTTCAGCGGGCCCCACTTCCAGCCGAGCAGGATGGAGAGCGCGAACGCGATGAACGTGTTCAGGATGATCGCGACGTGGGGGGTCTTGAACGTCGGGTGCGTGCGCGCGAGCGCGCGCGGGGCGATCCCGTTGCGCGCCATCGCGTAGAAGACGCGCGTCGCCGCGTTGAAGCCGGCGTTCGAGTTGGCGATGATCGAGTTGATGATCGCGGCGAAGACGAGGATCCAGCCGCTGCCCCAGAACACCTTCGCCATGTCGCGCCACGGGTCGGCGCTGCCGCCCGCCTTCGTCGCGAACTGGTTGAAGCCCTCGCCGAACACCCAGGCGTAGGAGAGCAGCACGTAGAAGAGGCCGATCGCGAGGCACGAGCCGACGACGGCGAGCGGGATCGTGCGACGCGGATGCTTGGCCTCCTCGCCGAGCGGCGCGGACGCCTCGAAGCCGATGAACGCGAGGATGGCGAACACCATCCCCTTGCCGACACCGGTGAAGGCGCCCTCGGGCGCGTGGTGCGGGTTGAACGGCTGGAGGTTGAGGTGGCCCGCCTTCGTGCCGAGGATCCACAGCGCGAGCACGCTGAAGACGCCGATCTCGAACAGGCCGAGGATGACGCCGGCGGTCGCCGAGATGCGGATGTCGCGGTAGGTGAGCAGGAAGACGATCGCGGTGATCGCGCAGACCCAGATCCACCACTGGCCGGTGTAGTTCCAGCCGGCCTCGGACGACATCACCTCGTGCATCGCCCAGCCGCACTCGAGGAAGAGGAACGGCGCGACGAGCGGCTCGAAGAGGAGGAAGAGCCAGGCGACGACGAACCCCGCGTAGGGGCCGAGCGAGCGCGCCGTGTACGTGTAGAGGCCGCCGGCCGACGGCAGCTCCTTCGCGAGCTGCCCGATCGAGTTGGCGGCGAGCAGGCAGGCGATCAGCGCCAGGAAGACGGCGAGCGGGAGCGCCGCGCCCGCGTGCGGGACGGAGATGTAGATCGAGTACGCGACCGCGGCCGCCGGCGCCATGTGGGTGATCGACTGGAAGAGGACGCTCGGCAGCCCGATCGAGTGCTCGCGCAGGTGGTCGAAGTCGCGCCGGGGGGTGGCGGTCGCCTCCATCGGAGTCCTCCTCGGGAGCGGGTGGGCGCCGATCATGTCAAATGTCACGCCCGCCGCAAAGCCGGCGGGCGTGACCAGCGGGAGGGTCTAGCCGAAGTGGCCCCAGTGCGCGGCGACGATCAGGAGCACGGAGCCGACGGCGAGCGCGAGCCCGCCGAGCAGGGTGCCGCCGCGCCTGCCGAACGGCGTCATCGCGCCGAGCGCGAACAGCACGCCCGCGACGGCGCTGAGCAGGAACCCGAGCTCGGCTAGCCGGATCCCGTTGTGATGGGTGATCGCGAAGATGAGCATGCGCCCATCCTCCCGCGCCGGCCGGACGCAGCGCTAGGGGAGCGTCGGCCAGCGTAGGCGCGAGGCGGCGAGCGCCCCGAGCAGGAGGAGCCCGGCCGCGCCCGAGAACCAGCCGGCGAGCTGCCGGTTCGCGGGGCTGCGGGTGATCGAGGTGCCGAGGCGGCGGTAGGTGGCCGCCAGCACGCCCGCCGTGCTCGCGCGGTACGTCCGGCCGCCGGTCGTCTCCGCGATCGCCGCGAGCGTGCGCGGGTCGGGGACGAAGCTGGTCGCCAGGCCGGTGTAGGTGTCGAACGGGCTGCCCGCGGTCGGCGAGCCGAAGGTCCCGAGCGCGACGGTGTAGACGGGAATGCCGGCCGCGCGCGCGAGCGCGGCGCCGTCGAGGGGCGAGAGCGTCCCCGTGTCCTGGGCGCCGTCCGACAGCAGGACGATCGCCGTCGACGGGCCACCCACGCGTCGGGTCGTCTCCGCGTCCAGCCGTGCGACCTGCACAGCCGTGCCGAGCGCGTCGCCGATCGCGGTCTCGCCGCCGGCCGCGAGCGTGGTCGCGCCGCGGGCGATCTGGGTGCGGTCGAGCGTCGGGGCGACGACGACGATCGACGACTCGTTGAAGGAGATCAGCCCGACCCGCACCTGCCCCGGGACGTGCTCGGCGAACTGGTCGACCGCTCCTTCCGCCGCCGACAGTCGCGACGGCCGCACGTCGGTCGCGTTCATCGAGCCCGAGACGTCGACGACCAGCAGGACGAGGCTCGTGGCCTCGCGGTGGACGGCGCTGAGGGCGGGCCGCGCGAGCGCGACGCTCGCGCTCGCAGTCGCGAGCAGCAGGAGGGCGAGCGGCAGCCGGCGCGCCTGCCGCGGGACGAGCGGCGCCAGCACGTCGAGGTTCGTGAACGCGACGGTGTGGCGGCTCGCGCGGCGGTCGGCCCAGCGCGCGAACCACGCGAGTGCGGGCACGAGCGCGAGTGCCAGGAGGGAGAGCGGCGAACCGAGGCTCAGTGCCCGACCTTATCGCGCACTACGATCCTCGTCGATGCGCGAGCTGCGGCCCGGGGTCTGGCACTGGCGGTCGCCGCATCCCGGCTGGGACGACGAGCAGTGGTGGCCCGAGCTGGTCTCGTCGTACGCCGTCGAGGTCGGCGACGACGTCCTCCTGTTCGACCCGCTCGCCGTGCCCGAGGAACTGCGCGGGCGCGCGACCGCCGTCTGCCTGACCGCGCCGTACCACGAGCGCGACGCCCGTCGGCTCGGCCTGCCGGTGCACACGCCGCCCGCGGACACGTGGGAGGACTGGGTCGAGAAGTTCGGCGTCGACCCGGAGCGCGTGCGGGGGATGGAGAGCGACGACCTCGCCTGGCTGCGCGCGGGCGAGGGCGAAGGGCATTTCCACGGGCCCGGAGCGTGGCCGTTCGGCATCGAGGCCCACGCGGGCCGCGAGGACAACGACCTCGTCCTCTGGCTGCCCTCGGTGCGCGCGATCGTCACCGGCGACTCGCTCTCCGACTTCGGTCAGGGCCTGGACATCCAGCTCGGCGGCCGCACGCACGTGACGCGCGACGACGTCGCGCGTCGGCTCCGTCCGCTCCTCGACCTGCCGGTCGAGCTGGTGCTGCCCGCCCACGGCGAGCCGGCGGACCGCGCCACGCTCGAGCGCGTCCTCGCCTGAGCGCCCGGGGCGCCGCCCGTAGGATGGCGCGGTGCCGTTCACGCTCCGGAACATCAAGGACGACCTCGAGGACATCGGCCCGAGGTTCGACGGCGCACCCGACCTCGAGTTCCGCGCTGCGACCAAGCCGCTCGGGCTCGAGGAGTGCGCGCTGAGCTACCAGCGCGTCCCGGCCGGCTACCGCTTCCCGTACGGCCACACGCACGCGACGCAGGAGGAGGTGTACGTGGTCGTGCGCGGCGGCGGGCGGATGAACGTCGACGGCGAGCTCGTCGCCCTCCGCGAGTGGGACGCGGTGCGCGTCCCCCCGAACACGTGGCGAGGCTACGAGGCCGGCCCGGACGGCCTCGAGCTGCTCGTCTTCGGCGCGCCCAACCTCGGCGACGACCCGCGCGGTGACGTCGAGGGCGAGCGCGACTGGTGGGCCGAGTAGAGACCACCTACGCTAGTCCCAGGGCGGCGGGTTGTGCACCCAGCGGCCGCCGACCATCGTCGCGACCACCTGCGCATCGAGGTCCTCCCACGGGTCGCGGTCGAGGACGACCAGGTCGGCGTAGCGGCCCGGGACGAGCGTGCCGCGGCGGCGCTCGTCCCCCGACAGCCATGCGGGCGTCACGCACGTGGCGCGGAACGCCTGCTCGACGCTCACCGCCTCCTCCGGGTGCCACGCCGGGCGCTCGTCGATCGTGCGTCGCACGCCGGCGCGCACGCCCGCGAGCGGGTCGAGCTCCTCGATCGGCGCGTCGGAGCCGTTCGCGAGCACGGCGCCCGACTCGATCAGCGACCGGAACGCGTACGCCCCCTCGGTCTTGCCGGCCCAGAAGCGATCGGCCATGTCGCGGTCGGAAGGCGCGTGTGAGAACTGCACCGAGCAGGCGACGCCGAGCGCGGCGAAACGCGGCAGGTCCTCCGGCAACAGCAGCTGCGCGTGCTCGATCCGGTGGCGCAGTCCCAGCGGCTGCCAGAGCTCGCGCGTCTCCTCGAACGCGTCGAGCGCCTCGCGGTTCGCGCGGTCGCCGATCGCGTGCACCGCGACGGGGAACCCGGCGTCGACGCCGAGCCGCACGATCTCGGCGAGCCCCTCGCCGCTCGTGATGCGGACGCCGCTGCCGTCGAGCATCCACGCCGTCTGCGAGCCGAGCGTGCCGTCCATGAACACCTTCAGGTAGCCGAGCCTCAGGTAGGGGCTGCCGAGGCCCGAGCGGAGCCCGACGGCCTTCGCCTGCGCCACGAGGTCGTGCGGGATCGACTGCCAGACGCGCAGCGTCAGGTGACCGCGCTCTTCGAGTCGCCGCCAGAGCCGCAGCGCGCCGAGCCAGCCGTCCTTGTCGTGCACGGCGGTGACCCCCCGAGCGTTCGCGAGCGCGATGCCGGCGCGCATCGCCTCGAGGTACTCGTCGTCCGGCACGACCATGTAGCGCTCCTTGAAGCGCCACGCCGCCTCCTCGCGCAGCACGCCGGTCGGCTCGCCCGCCTCGTCGCGCTCGACGACGCCGCCGTCGACCTCGAGGTCGCCGCCCGCGAGCGCGAGCGCCGCCGAGTTGAGCCAGAGCGAGTGGTAGTCCTTCGCGATCAGCGCCGCGGGGGAGTTGCCGGCGATCGCGTCGAGGTCGCCTCGCGTCGGCTCGCGGGGCGGCGACCAGTCGGCGCTGCGCCAGCCGTACCCGCGCAGCCACCGCCCCGGCGCCGGCGCCCCGGCGGCGCGGATCCGGTCGAGCGCCTCGTCGAGCGATGCACAGCCGTCGAGCGCGACCTCGGTCTGCGCGAGCGCCCACGTGGGGAAGTGGACGTGGGCGTCCGTGAAGCCGGGGAGGACGACGCGGCCGCCGAGGTCGACCACCTCCGGCGAGGCGAGCGCCGTCTCGTGGACGCCCACGCCGCCGGCGACGAGGTTGCCCGCGATCGCCAGTGCGCGCTGGGTCGGCACCTGCGGGTCGAGCGTGCGGACGAGGCCGTTCTCGAGGATCATCCGCCCGGGAATGTACGCGCTGGTGCTGGACGCTCCGGGCACGCCGCTGCGGGTGGCCGAGCTGGCGGAGCCGGAGCTCCGGGACGGGCAGGTGCGGCTCGCCGTCTCCGCCTGCGGCGTCTGTCGCACCGACCTGCACGTGCGCGATGGCGAGCTGCCGCACCCGAAGCTGCCGCTCGTGCTCGGCCACCAGATCGTCGGTCGCGTGCTCGAGGGGCCGCTCGCCGCCGGCACGCGGGTCGGCGTGCCCTGGCTCGCGTGGGCCTGCGGCGCGTGCCGCTACTGCACGAGTGGGCGCGAGAACCTCTGCGACCGGGCGCGCTTCACCGGCTACACGGTCGACGGCGGCTTCGCCGAGCGGGCGGTCGCCGACGCGCGCTTCTGCTTCGTCCTGCCGGAGGGCGGCTCCGACGCCGAGACGGCGCCGCTCCTCTGCGCGGGCCTGATCGGCTACCGCGCGCTCCGCTTCACCGGCGACGCGGAGCGGCTCGGCCTCTACGGCTTCGGGTCGTCGGCGCACCTCGTGACCCAGCTCGCTGCCCGCCAGGGACGCCGCGTCTTCGCCTTCACGCGCGCCGGCGACGACGCCGCGCAGTCGCCCGCACGCGAGGTGGGCGCGGAGTGGGCCGGCGCGGTCGGCGAGCGTCCCGAGCAGCTCGACGCGGCGATCGTCTTCGCGCCCGCCGGCGAGCTGGTGCCCGAGGCGCTCGCCGCGTGCGCGAAGGGCGCCACGGTCGTCTGCGCAGGGATTCACATGAGCGACATCCCGTCGTTCCCGTACGAGCTGCTCTGGCAGGAGCGGTCGGTGCGCTCGGTGGCGAACCTGACGCGTCGCGATGGGGAGGAGCTGTTCGACGCGATTCGCGAGGCGCCGCTCCGCACGACCGTCGAGCTGCATCCCCTCGCCGACGCCGAGCGCGCGCTCGCCCGGCTGCGCGCCGGCGAGGTGCGCGGTTCGGCCGTCCTCTCGATCGCCTGATGTCGCACACTTCCCCTGTGTTCGACCACGTGACCCTCTACGTCTCCGACGTGGAGGCGAGCCGGCGCTTCTACAGCGAGGCGCTCGGCGCGCCGACGTGGGACGACGAGTTCGTCGAATGGGGCGACTTCTCGATCACGCGCGGCGGGCACGTCACCCAGCGGCTGCACGTCGCCTTCGGCGTCCCCGACCGCGGCGCCGTCGACGCGTGGTGGGAGCGGCTGACCGCCGCGGGGTACCGGAGCGACGGCGAGCCCGGCGAGCGCCCCCAGTATCGCGACGGGTACTACGGCGCCTTCGTGCTCGACCCGGATGCGAACAGCGTCGAGGCGGTCCACCACCCCGGCAGCGTCGACCGCGGCATCGACCACCTCTGGCTGCGGACGCGCGACGTGGCGGCCGTGCGCGACTTCTACGGCGCGCTCGCGCCGGTCGTGGGGCTCCGCGTCGCGCACGACTCGAGCGAGCGCGTCCGCTACACCGACGGCGCCGGGTCGTTCACCTTCGTGGCCGGCCCGGAGCCGACGCGCTGCGTGCACCTCGCCTTCCGTGCGGGCGACGCCGAGACCGTCGACGCCTTCCACCGCTCGGCGCTCGCGGCCGGCGCGCAGTCGAATGGGGCACCCGGCGAGCGGCCGCGCTACCACCCCGGCTACTACGCCGCGTACGTGCTCGACCCCGACGGGCACAACGTGGAGGCGGTGTTCCACAAGCGGTAGAGCCGCCAATGGGCGGCTCCACCTTCAGCGCAGGAGGACGAGGGGCTCTGCGCTAACCGACGTGCACCGTGAGCGTCAGGACGTTGTCCGCGCCGACGGTGCGCATGCCCGACATGTAGTCCTCGCCGGGAATCGTCTTGAAGCGGTAGGTGCCCGGCTTCGAGAACCTGATCGCCACGCCCGCCATCATGCGGTTCATGTTCGCGGCCGGCGGGAGCGAGAGGGCGGGGCCCGCGAGCTCGACGAGCCGGTGCGGCATCACGTCGTCGTTCGCGAAGGCGATCGTCCCGCCGCGGGCGAGGGGCACGGTCAGGGACGCCTCGAACGGGCCGCCATTCGCGGACCAGGCGTGGCAGTGCTGGAGCTGGTGGCGGATCGTGATGCGCACGAACGACGGCGCGCTCGCGCGGGCGGCGCCGGCGGCGGCGAGCGCCGCGACGGCGAGCAGTGCGATGACTCTGGCTCGGCGTGGCATGAGCGGCATCCTCGCGTCGCGCCGGACGCGCGGCCATCGGCGTCGGCGCGGATCCCGGTTGCGGGTTTCCCGCGGCTGTGCCTTGGTCCTAGGGGTGCCCGTGCAGCTGCGCGGCGAGGAGCAGCAGGAAGAGGGCGGCGCAGGTCAGCGCGCCGGCCGCGAAGACGAGCGCCAGGATCCGGATGTGGACGACCATGAACGGGGTATCGGTCACAGAACCGGCACGGAAGAGTCCCTCTTTCGTGGCAAAGGGTACGAGCGCCGTGAATAGCCTGGCCAGAGATGGCCGCCAGACGTCCGTCCACCGCCTCGTCTACTGTCCTCCCGGGAGGAAGGCCGCTGCCGCTGGACGAGACGCACTTCGCCGAGATCGACGCCGCGATGCTCTACATCGAAGAGGCGCGCGCGCGTGCGGAGCGGGCCGCGAAGGCGCTGCGCGACGAGGGCGCCGACGCGCACCTGATCGAGGCCGTGGAGCGCGCCGAGGAAGAGCTCTCGGACGTCGCGAGGGCGTTGCGTCAAGGCACTCTCTTCGCGGTGCCGAGCGGCCAGATCAGCCTGTAGCCCGTGTCGCTGACGGGCGAGGAGATCCGCCGACATCTCGGTGAGTTCGTCGCGCGCTGGCGGGGATACGCCGGGACGGAACGAGCCGAGGCCCAGACGTTCCTGAACGAGCTGCTCGCCTGCTACGGCACGAAGCGCTCGGAGGTCGCCCGCTTCGAGGAGCCCGCCGGCTCGGGTTTCATCGACCTGATCTGGCCGCGCGTGTGCATCGTCGAGATGAAGCGACCGAGCCAGGGGAGCCGCCTCGCGGAGCATCGCGAGCAGGCGCTCGAGTACTGGCGCAGCTCGGGCACGCCGCAGGCGCCGGCACCCCGCTACGTTGTCCTCTGCGCCTTCCATCGCTTCGAGGTGTGGGAGCCGGGTGCGGTGTACCGCGAGCCGCGTGCGGAATTCACGCTCGAGGAGCTTCCCGACCGCCTCGACGCGCTCCTCTTCCTCGCAGGACGTGAGCCGGTCTTTGTCGGTGGGCAGGAGGAGGTCACTCGTTACGCGGTCGATCTCGTGACGGAGCTGTACGCGAAGCTCCGCGAGCGCCGCGCTGCGGAGCCGGAGGTGTTGCGCGACTTCCTGCTCCAGTGCGTCTGGTCGATGTTCGCCGAGGACCTGCAGATGCTGCCGGGCCACATGTTCACGCGGATCCTTGACGGTCTGTTCGCGGATCCGCAGCGCTCGTCGGCGGATGAGCTCGGTCAGCTCTTCAGGTATCTCGCGGCGCCCGGTCCACGCCCCGACCACGGCGTGTACATGGGTACGCCGTATGCGAACGGCGGGCTGTTCCTGCGTCCTGCGATCGTGCATCTGGAGCCAGACGAGGTGGCAGTACTGCGGACGGCTGCGATGCAGTTCGACTGGAAACGGGTCGAACCGTCGATCTTCGGCTCGCTGCTGCAGGGCGCGCTCGGCAAGGAGCGACAGTGGGCGCTGGGCGCGCACTACACGGCGGAGGCCGACATCCTCGAGATCGTCCGGCCGACGATCGTGGAACCGTGGCGCGAGCGGATCGCGGCCTGCCGGACGCTCGCCGACGTCGAGTCCGCCCAGCACGACCTGATGCACTACGTCGTCCTCGACCCGGCGTGCGGCTCCGGCAACTTCCTCTACGTCGCGTACCGCGAGCTGCGGCGGATCGAGGCCGAGCTGCGCCGCCGTGCGAGCGACATGCGTCGGAACGCCGGGCTCCGCGACCAGCAGACGCTCGCGGTCTACTTCCCGCTCACGAACATGAAAGGGATCGAGATCGATCCTTTCGCGGTCCAACTCGTGCGCGTGACGCTCTGGATGGGGCACAAGCTCGCGGTCGACGAGCTCGACATCGACGAGACGGTGCTCCCGCTCGCCGATCTCTCCGGCATCCGCCGTGCGGACGCGCTGGCGATCGAGTGGCCGCGCGCGGACGCGATCATCGGCAACCCGCCCTACCACGGCTCACAGCGTTTGCGGCGGGAACTCGGGGATGACTACGTGGAGTGGCTCAAGCGGGAATTCGGCATCGGAGTGAAGGACTTCGCGGTCTACTGGTTCCGCAAGGCACATGACCGGCTTGGGGCTGGTGGGCGCGCGGGCCTCGTCGCTACCAACTCGATCTCTCAGAACCGGAATCGCGAGCCGAGCCTCCACTGGATCTTGGAGACCGACGGTGTCATCACGAGTGCTATCTCGACCAAGGATTGGTCGGGAGAGGCTGCAGTAGACGTCTCGATTGTGAACTGGATCAAGGGTGGCAAGATTGGTCCTGTTCGACTTCTGGACGGGCGCGCGGTGGGAGGCATCACGGCATCGCTCCGTCCGGTTGAAGAGGACGTGGCTTCAGCATCCCGGCTCGTCGCAAACAGGGGCCGAGCCTTTCAGGGGCCGATGCCGGTCGGCGCTGGTTTCGTCCTCCGTGATTCCGACGCGCAATCACTGCTGCGCCTAGGGCCCTCCTATCGCGATGTGATCAGGCCGTACCTGGTCGGCGACGACATAGCGAATGATCCGGCGCAGCGCGCTACGCGATACATCATCGATTTCGGGCTCCGCTCACTAGAGGAAGCCGCGCAATACCCTGAGGCATTGGCGCGCGTGCGTGAGCTGGTCAAGCCTGAGCGGGATGTCAATCGAGATCGCTTCCGGCGCGACCACTGGTGGTTGCTTGGGCGTCCGGTCATCGCGATGCGCGATGCTCTCTCGCCACTTGCGCGCTACATCGCAGGCGTTGCTCAGGGCAAGCGCATCTTCTTCTGCTGGCAGGACAGTTGGACATGTCCCAGCAACCTGACGAACGTATTCGCGTTCGAAGATGACTTCGCCATGGGGGTGCTGTCCTCGACAGTCCATCATGAGTGGGCGCGAGCCCAATCGTCGACGCTCGAGGACCGGTTCCGTTACACGCCGACGTCCGCGTTCGAGACCTTCCCGTGGCCGCAGCCCGACGGGCGCAGTCGCGACCTGGTCGCGGATGTCGGCGAGCGTCTCACTCAAAGACGTAGCGCGATTTGCCTGGAGCGCGAGATCGGCTTGACTCGCCTCTACAACGAGGTTGACGAGGGTGCGTACAGGCCGCTCAAAGCGCTTCATCTCGAGCTGGACGAGGCCGTCGCGGCTGCCTACGGCTGGCCGGCCTCGGCCGCACACGATCCGACCGAGTCGAACCGGCTCCTGCTCGAGCTGAACCGCGAGATCGTCGCCGGGAACGTTCCCTACGAGCCGTTCGCGGGAATCTAGACTCCGACCGGCATGGGTGCCCTCGACCCGCTCACCGACGAGCAGCGGGAGATCCGCGAGCTCGTCCGCACGCTCGCCCGCGAGCGGATCGCGCCGCGCGCCGCCGAGATCGACAAGTCCGCCGAGTTCCCGTGGGACGTGGTCGAGCTCTACCGCGAGAACGACCTCTTCGGGATCATGTACGACGAGGCCTACGGCGGCATCGGCGCGAGCGCGCTGCTGACCCTCGTCACGATCGAGGAGCTCTCGAAGGTCTGCGCGACCAGCGGTCTGATCATCGCCGTCCAGGAGCTCGGCTCGCTCGGGATCAAGCTCGCCGGCAGCGACGAGCAGAAGCAGCGCTGGCTGCCGCGGCTCGCGAGCGGCGAGTGGCTGGCGGCGTACGCGCTCACCGAGCCCGGCTCGGGCTCCGACAGCGCGGCGATGCGCTCGACGGCGCGGCGCGACGGCGACGAGTACGTGCTGAGCGGCGGCAAGCGGTTCATCACGAGCGCCGGCGTCGCCTCGGTGTACGTCGTCTTCGCGAAGACCGACCCGCAGGCCGGTCACGCCGGCATCTCGGCGTTCGTCGTCGAGGCGGACGCGCCCGGGTTCGAGGTCGGCCGGATCGAGCCGAAGATGGGGATCAAGGGCTCGACCACCGGCGAGGTCTTCTTCAACGACTGCCGGATCCCGGCGGGGAACCTGCTCGGCGAGGAGGGCGACGGCTTCAAGATCGCGATGCGGATCCTCGACCGCTCGCGTCCCGGGATCGGTGCGCAGGGCCTGGGGCTCGCGCAAGGCGCAACGGACTATGCGCTCGAGTACGCGCGCTCGCGCGAGACCATGGGCCGCCCGATCGCCCAGCACCAGCTGATCGCGGGCATGCTCGCCGACATGGAGACGAAGTGCGAGGCGGCGCGCGGGCTGCTCTACAAGGTCGGGCGGATGATCGACGAGGGCGACACCGGGCCGGAGCTGACGAAGCTCTCGGCGATGGCGAAGCTCTACTGCACCGACGTCGCGATGGAGGTCACCACCGACGCGGTGCAGGTGCTCGGCGGGTACGGGTACATCCAGGAGTACCCGGTCGAGCGGATGATGCGCGACGCGAAGATCACGCAGATCTACGAGGGGACGAACCAGATCCAGCGGCTCGTGATCGCGCGCGAGATGCTGAAGGAGAATCGCTCCTTCCTCCTTGCCGGCGTCGCCTGATCGCCCCGAGCTCAGCTTCGACCTCGTCGCCGACGAGTACGAGCGGACGCGGCCGACCTACCCGCCCGAGCTGCTCGAGCTGCTGCCGCTCGGACGCGACGTCTCGGTGCTCGACCTCGGCGCGGGCACGGGCAAGCTGACGCGGGCCCTCGTCGAGCGCTACGCGCACGTGACGGCGGTCGAGCCGCTCGCGAACATGCGGGCCGTGCTCGAGCGGGTCGTGCCCGGCGCGACGGCGCTGCCCGGATCGGCGGAGCGGATCCCGCTCGACGACCGGTCGGTCGACGGCGTGTTCGCGGCCCAGGCGTTCCACTGGTTCGACAAGGCCCTGGCGTTACCGGAGATCGCCCGGGTGCTCCGGCCGCGGGGCGTGCTCGCCCTGATCTGGAACGGCCCCGACGAGAGCCGCCCGGACCCGCGGCCGGCGGAGTTCAGGGCGCAGCTCGAGGCGGTGCGCGACGCGGCGTCGCGGCCCTGGGAGGAGGAGCCGGAATGGGAGGAGCTGCTCCGCCGGTCGCGCCTCTATGAGGACGTGCACCGCCGGGTGGGCGTGGCGCACGACCACGTGCTCGACCGCGACGAGATCGTCGACAACCTCCGCTCGGTCAGCTGGATCGCGAGCCGCGACGACCGCGAGGAGGTGGTCGCGCGGCTCGCGGGCCTCGTGCCCGCCGGGACCTATGTGGTCCCGAATCTCGCGTTCGTCCTCTGGGCGCGCCGCGCTAGCTGACGTCGCGCCGCTCGGTGACGGCGAGGCCGAGCGCGGCGAGCACGACGACGTAGGCGACGAAGACGAGCGTCCCCGGCAGCACCGCCAGCCGGTGCTCGACGCCGATCTGTGTGAGCGCGTTCGCCGCCTCTCCCGGCAGGAAGCGGCCGACGCCGGGCACGAGGGCGAAGACGATGTTCTCGACGAAGAGCGCCCAGACGAGCAGCCCCACGATCGCGCCGACCTGGTTGCGGACGGCGGCGCCGAAGCCGACGCCGAAGGCGCCCCAGAGCGCGGAGGCGCCGATCCCGCCGGCGACGACGAGCATGAGGTCGCCCCCGTCGAGCTGGAGGGGGATGCCCTGCGTCGAGAGCGCGAGCTCGCCGAGCCCGAACGAGACGGCGATGCCGACGACGCCGAGCACGAGCCCGGCGAGGGTGCCTGCGGCGAGCTTCGCGCCGATCACGATGTCACGGCGCGGCGTCGCGAGCAGCGTCGGCCGGATCGTGCCGTGCCGGAACTCGGCGGTGACCGAGAGCACGCCGAGCAGCGCCGCGAACGCCGACGCGATCGAGCCGTTCGCGAGCAACTGGAACTGGTTGTTGCGCTGCTGGAGGTACTCGGTGCTCGTCACGAATCCGTTGAGTGCCGTCACGAGCACGATCAGCGCGAGCATCCCGAGCACGAGCGCGAGCGACGTGCGCGTCGTGCGCAGCTTGAAGAGCTCCGACCGGAGCTGCGCGGTCACGCCGTCGTCTCCGCCGTCAGCTCGAGGAAGACGTCCTCGAGCGAGGTGCCCTCCTGCACGAGCTCGTGCAGCTCGATGCCGGACTTCGCGGCGATCGCGCCGACCGCGGGAGTCTGCACGCCGGCGACGAGCAGCTCGTCTCCGTCGAGCTCCGTCGTCTGAAGGCCCGCTGCGTGCAGGAGCCGGGCCAGCTGCTCCCGCTGCGGCGAGCGGACGCGCACCGCACCGGCCACGCGCGCCGTCAGCTGCTCGAGCGGCGACTCGGTGACGAGCCGGCCCTTGTTGATGATCACGACGCGATCGACGGTCTGCGCGACCTCCGCGAGGACGTGGCTGGACACGAACACGGTGCGCCCCCCGGCGGCGAAGGCGCGCAGGAAGTCGCGCAGCCAGCGCACCCCCTCCGGGTCGAGGCCGTTTGCCGGCTCGTCGAGGACGAGCAGCTCCGGCTCCCCGAGCAGCGCGGCAGCGAGGGCGAGCCGCTGGCGCATCCCGAGCGAGTAGGCCTTCACGCGCCGGCCGCCCGCATGCTCGAGCTCGACCAGGCGGAGCACCTCGTCGACGCGCGAGCGGGGCAGCCGTGCCGCGAGCGCGAGCGCGCGCAGGTGGTCGCGCCCGCGGCGGCCGGGGTGGAAGTCCGACGCCTCCAGCACCGCCCCGACGCGCCTGCTCGGTGCGTCGAGCTCGCGGTAGCGGCGGTCGAAGACGAGCGCGGTGCCCGCGGTCGGCCTCGCGAGCCCGAGCAGCATCCGGAGCGTCGTCGTCTTCCCGGCGCCGTTCGGGCCGAGGAAGCCGGTCACCGTGCCGGGCTCGAGCTCGAAGGAGAGGCGGTCGACGGCGACGACGTCGCCGAAGCGCTTGCTCAGCTCGTGTGCTGCGACGACGGGAGGCATTGCTTCGAGGGTCGCAGGGGTCGGCGGCGGTCGCGTCGGTATTCCTTCGTAGACTCGGGCGCGATGAGCCGGGTGCAGCTCTCGTCGGGCGACCGCGTCCTCTTCCCCGACGACGGGATCACGAAGGGCGACCTGTTCGCCTACTACGACGCGGTCGCCGACGTGCTGGTGCCGCATCTCGAGGACCGGCCGTTCACGATGAAGCGCTGGCGCGAGGGGCTGCGCGGCGGCTCGTTCTTCCAGAAGCAGGCGCCGAAGGGGATGCCCGACTGGATCCCGACGCGCCAGTTCCGGACCTGGCCGCGCGAGGGCGGCTCGCGGCTCGTCGACTTCCCCCTCGTGAACTCGCGCGATGCGCTGCTCTGGATGGTGCAGATGCACTGCATCGACATGAACGCGTGGTACTCGCGCGTCGACCGGCCGGAGCGGCCGGACTGGGTGCTGTTCGACCTCGACCCGCCGGAGGAGGAGGGGGCGTTCGCGCTCTGCATCCGCGTCGCGCACTACGTCCGCGACGCGCTCGAGGCGCTCGGCCTCGACGCGTTCGTCAAGACGAGCGGCGCCGACGGCATCCACGTGGTGGCGCCGATCACACGGCGCTCGACGTTCGAGGAGACGTACGAGTTCGCCGAGCTTCTCTCGCGACGGCTCGAGTCGGAGCACCCCGGCGAGGTGACGACGGAGTGGCTCAAGAAGAAGCGTTCGGGTGTGCTCGTCGACCACCGCCAGAACGGCTGGGGCAAGACGATCGCGTCCGTCTACTCGGTGCGGCCGAAGCCGGGGGCGCCGGTCTCGACGCCGCTGCGCTGGGAGGAGCTGACGGAGGACGTCCGGCCGCGCGACTTCACGATGGCGGTCGCGCTCGAGCGCGTCGAGCGGCACGGCGACCTGTTCGAGCCGGTGCTGCACGCGCGTCACGCGCTCGGGCCGGCCCTGCGGGAGCTGCGCGAGTGATCCTGGCCGTCGCCTGGGTCGCGATCTCGTCGATCATCACCGCGGCGGCGACGCTCGTGCTGGCCTTCGCGACGTTCGCGGCGGTGCGCTCCTCGAATCGCTCGGCGCGGATCGCCGAGCGCTCGCTGCTCGCAGGACTGCGGCCGCTGCTCACGCCGACGCGGCTCGACGATGCGCCGCAGAAGGTCGGCTTCCAGGACGACCGCTGGTTCATGGTGCCGGGAAGCGGTGCGATCGCCGAGGTTGCCGACGGGGTCGTCTACCTCGCGATCGCGGTCCGGAATGTCGGCAGCGGCATCGCCGTGCTGCACGGCTGGCATCTCCATCCGGAGGTGGCGACGAGCGGGGTCGACCACCCGGCGGTCGACCGGTTCCGCCAGCAGACGCGCGACCTCTACATCGCGCCCGGCGAGCCCGGCTTCTGGCAGGGCGCCTTCCGCGACCCCGCCGAGCCGGCGTTCGCGGAGGCGCGCACGGCGGTCGAGGAGCGCCGGCGCTTCTCGATCGACGTCCTCTACGGCGACCACGAGCTCGGCCAGCGGTCGGTGACGCGGTTCCTGCTGACGCCGCGCGACGACGGCCGCTGGATCGCCTCCGTCGGGCGCCACCGGACCATCGACCGCCCGAACCCGCGCTAGCGTCGTCGCGGGGCGCCTGTGCGTCGCCGCGCAGGCGCCCCGCGTGATCGCTCAGGGCAACGTCACCAGGTACCCGTTCAGCGTGCACTGGCCGCTCATGTTGCCGACCGTCGAGTTGCGCCGGAACTCGCAGTACACCCTCTGTCCCGGGGCCGCGTAGAACGTTCCCGCGGTCAGCCGGTGATCGAGACGTCACCGTACTCGTCTGTCGTCCTGTACTGCGGTGCGATCCAGTTCTCGAAGCCCGCGTTCGTGTTCACGGCGACTTGATAGAGGTCCTGGCCGGCCGGGAGGCTCGCGTTGAACGACGCCTCCTGCAGCACCAGCTCCTTGCCGGCCGGGACCGTGTACGCCATCCCCTCCGTCGTGCACGCGAACGCACCGCCGGCGCTGCACGTGCCGGTGCCCTGGGCGTCGACGAAGGCGGTGGAGGCCGGGTTGTCCGTCGAGGTGACGGGCACCGGGTTGGCCGCCGTGTTCGTGACGGTGACGTTCGGGCCCGGCATGGCGCGCCGCGCCGCATGTGACCTGGCCGGCGCCGCGCCGGCGATGCTCAGCCCGCCGAGCGTGACGATGCCCACGAGCACGAGGGCGCCGAGCGCCCCCACGTACTGCCACCTGCTCATCGCGACTCCTCTCTCCCGTGGTGGACCGGGAGAGGCGAACACGCTCACGGCGCCGGGGTCAAGCTACGCGCCCTTGGCGGCTTTCTTGTAGTCGCGCTTCCAGGCTTGGTACCGCTCGAGCTCCTCGTGCGACGTGACGTCGCCGAGCGTCGGGTGGCCGGGGACGAGCTCGTCGGCGGCCTTCACCCCGTACTGCTTGGAGAGCACGGCGCCGAGCGACTTGATCTTCATCTCGCCGAAGCCGGGCAGAGATGCGATTCGCTTCTTGAGGTCCGCCGAGTCCTTGGCCTCGCGCCAGATCCGCGACGCGTCGCCGCCGTAGTCCTCGGCGACGACGGCGGCGAGCTCCTGGACGCGCTTCGCCATCGAGCCGGGGAAGCGGTGGATCGCCGGCGGCTGCGCGAACACCGGCTGGAGATCGGTCGCCGCGAGCCGCCCCGGGTCGAGCGTGCCAAGGCGGCGCTTCAGCTCGAGCGGCCCCGCGAACGCCTTCTGCACCTTCACCTGCTGGTCGATCGCGAACCCGACGAGGAGCGCGAACGGCTCGCGCGCGAGCAGCCTGCACGCCTCCGGGTCGTCCGTGAACCAGAGCGCGTCGGGCACAGGTGCAGCCTAACCCGCGGGACATGTCCGCCCACGCCGTGTCACGGAAGTGTGGAAATCCCAGCCACTATCACGCAATCGTCACGAACGATTCGAAATCCCTGCACGCGGGACGTGACCCTCGGCGGCAGCCGCCGTTACGGGAGTGTCACAGCGGGTACGGGGCGGGCATGACGGAGACGCCGAAGGGGCTCGCGGAGGAGGCGACGACCGGCCGCAGCCCGCGCACGCCCGCGCTCGTGCACATGACCGCCGCGATCGTCTTCGGCGGCCTCGCCATCGCGATCCTCGCGATCGTCCTGGTCGTCTTCTACGTCGTCCAGTAGCCCGGGAGTACCCTGGGCGGGTGGACCCGCTCGCCTCCTTCTCGCCCGTCACGCGGGCCTGGTTCGAGCGGACGTTCGCGGCGCCGACGCCGGCGCAGGAGCAGGGCTGGCCGGCGATCGCCGGCGGCGGCCACGTGCTGATCCAGGCGCCCACCGGCTCCGGCAAGACGCTCACCGCGTTCCTGTCGGCGATCGACCGGCTGCACGCGACGCCGGGCGCGGGCCTGCGCCTGCTCTACGTCTCGCCGCTGAAGGCGCTCAACTACGACATCGAGCGGAACCTGCGCGGCCCGCTCGCCGGGCTCGAGTCGAGCCTGCGGGTCGCGGTCCGGACGGGCGACACGCCGCAGAAGGAGCGCCGCGAGCTGCTCAAGGAGCCGCCGGACATCCTGATCACGACGCCCGAGTCGCTCTTCCTGCTGCTCACGAGCCAGGCGCGCGAGACGCTGCGCGGCGTCGAGACCCTGATCCTCGACGAGGTGCACGCCGTTGCCGGCACGAAGCGCGGCGCCCACCTCGCCGTCAGCGTCGAGCGGCTCGAGACGCTGTGCGAGACGCCCCCGCAGCGGATCGGCCTCTCAGCGACGCAGCGGCCGCTGGAGGAGATCGGCCGCTTCGTCGCCGGCGGCCGTCCGATCGCGCTCGTCGACGCCGGCACGCGCAAGGAGCTCGACCTGGAGGTCGTCGTCCCGGTCGAGGACATGCGCGAGCTCGGCTCGACCGCGTCGCTCTCGCAGCCGGTGCTGGCCGACGGGGTGGAGATGGACAGCGGCACCGAGCACGGGACGCAGTCGATCTGGCCGTCGATCTACCCGGAGATCCTGAAGCTGGTCGAGCAGCATCGCTCGACGATCGTCTTCGTCAACAACCGGCGGCTGGCGGAACGGCTCGCGCTGCGGTTGAACGAGCTCGCGGAGCGCGAGGTCGCGCGCGCCCATCACGGCTCGCTCGCGCGCGAGCAGCGCGTCGTCGTCGAGGAGGACCTGAAGGCGGGGCGGATTCCCTGCCTCGTCGCCACCTCGAGCCTCGAGCTCGGGATCGACATGGGCGCCGTCGACCTCGTGATCCAGGTCGAGTCGCCGAAGTCGGTCGCGCGTGGGCTCCAGCGGATCGGCCGCGCAGGCCACGAGCTCGGCGCCGTCTCGAAGGGGCGCATCTTCCCGAAGTTCAGGGCCGACCTGCTGGAGAGCGCCGTCGTGGCGCGGGCGATGCGCGAGGGTGAGATCGAGGAGACGAAGATCCCGCACAGCCCGCTCGACGTGCTCGCGCAGCAGATCGTCGCGATCGCCTCGCAGGAGGAGATCCGCGTCGACGACCTGCACGCGCTCGTCCGCCGAGCGCACCCCTTCCGCGACCTGAGCCGCGAGCAGCTCGAGAACGTGCTCGACATGCTCGCCGGCCGCTACCCGTCGGACGAGTTCGCGGAGCTGCGACCGCGCATCGTCTGGGATCGCACCGGCGGCGTCATCCGCGCCCGCGAGGGCGCGCGCCGCCTCGCCGTCACGAACGCCGGCACGATCCCGGACCGCGGCCTCTTCGGCGTCTTCCTCGTCGACGGCGGTGGCCGCGTCGGCGAGCTCGACGAGGAGATGGTCTACGAGGCGCGCGCAGGCCAGACGTTCCTGCTCGGCGCGTCGACGTGGCGCATCGAGGAGATCACGCGCGACCGCGTGCTCGTCTCGCCCGCGCCCGGGCTCCCGGGAGCCGTGCCGTTCTGGAAGGGCGAGGGCGTCGGCCGCCCGTACGAGCTCGGCCGGAAGATCGGCGCGGCCTCGCGCGAGCTGTCGGCGCTGCGCGAGCAGAAGGCGATCGAGCGTCTGCGCGCCGAGTACCACCTCGAGGAGCGCGCGGCGCGCAACCTGCTCACGTTCCTGCGCGAGCAGGCCGACGCGACGGGCGCCGTTCCGTCGGACCGCACGATCGTCGTCGAGCGCTTCCGCGACGAGATCGGCGACTGGCGCGTCTGCATCCTCTCGCCCTTCGGCGGCCGCGTGCACGCGCCGTGGGCGATGGCGATCGCCGCCAGGCTGCGCGAGTCCGAGGGGATCGACGCGCAGTCCATCTGGTCGGACGACGGGATCGCCCTGCACTTCCCGGAGGCCGACGCGCCGCCGCCCACGGAGGCGCTCGTCGTCGACCCGGGCGAGGTCGAGGATCTGGTCGTGTCCGAGCTCGGCGAGACGGCGCTCTTCGGCGCCCGCTTCCGCGAGAACGCCGGGCGTGCCCTGCTGATCCCGCGCCGCCGCCCCG
Organism: uncultured Gaiellales bacterium; assembly: GCA_964496175.1. GTDB lineage: Bacteria > Actinomycetota > Thermoleophilia > Gaiellales > Gaiellaceae > PALSA-600. The sequence continues at coordinate 43,924 of CAZBYA010000006.1, forward strand.
GCGAGCGCACGCCGCTCTGGCAGCAGCGCCTGAAGGCGCAGTCGCTGTTGCAGGTGGCGCGGAAGTACGGCAGCTTCCCCGTGATCCTCGAGACCTACCGGGAGTGCCTCCAGGACGTGTTCGACCTGCCGGCGCTGCGCACGGTGCTCCAGGGCCTGAAGACACGCGAGCTCGACCTCGTCGAGGTCGAGACGCAGAGCGCGTCGCCGTACTCGGCGTCGCTGCTCTTCGACTACATCGCCACCTACATGTACGAGGACGACACGCCGCCCGCCGAGCGTCGCGCGCAGGCGTTGTCGCTCGACCGCGACCTGTTGCGCGAGCTGCTCGGTCAGGAGGAGCTCAGGGACCTGCTCGACGCCGACGCGGTCGAAGAGGTCGAGCGGCAGCTCCGCGGCGCGCCGACGACGCCGGACCAGCTGCACGACCAGCTACGGATCCGCGGCGACCTCCGCGCGGGCGAGTACGACCAGGCGCTCGCGGAGCCGCTGCTCGCCGAACGGCGAGCCGTCACGGTGCGGATCGCGGGCGAGGAGCGGCTGATCGCCGCCGAGGACGCGGGCCGTTACCGCGACGCGCTCGGCGCGATGCCGCCGTCCGGCCTCCCGGACGCGTTCCTCGAGGGCGGGCCCGAGTCGCTGCGCCAGCTCGTGCTCCGCTACGCCAAGGGCCGCGGCCCGTTCACGACCGAGCAGGCGGACGAACGGTTCGGGCGCAGCGTCTTCGACGTGCTGGCGGGGCTCGAGCGCGAGGAGCTGCTCGTACGCGGGGAGCTGCGGCCGGGGGGCAGCGAGCGCGAGTGGTGCGACCCCGATGTGCTGCGGCGCCTGCGCCGCGCCTCGCTCGCGGCGCTCCGGCGCGAGGTGGAGCCGGTCGACCAGGAGGCGCTCGCACGCTTCCTCCCAGGCTGGCACGGGATCGACCGGCGCGCGTCGCTGCGCGAGGCGCTCGTGCCGCTCCAGGCGCTCGCGCTGCCCGTGGCGCTCTGGGAGACGGACGTGCTGCCGCGCCGTGTCCCCGGCTACCGGCCGGAGCACCTGGACGCGCTCTGCGCGAGCGGCGAGGTCGTGTGGCTCGGCGCCGGCGCCGACCGCGTCGCCCTCTTCTTCAGGGAGGACGCCGCGGCGCTCGGGCGCGTCGGCGGCGCGCCGCGTCCCGAGGGCGCCGAGCACGACGCGATCCGCGCGGCGCTCGCCGGCGCGCTCTTCTGGGACGAGCTGCTGGTCGAGACCGGCCTCGACGAGGGCGTCGCGCTGCCCGCGCTCTGGGACCTCGTCTGGGCGGGCGAGGTGACGAACGACGCCTGGACGCCGCTGCGCGCCGCCCGCCGCTTCGGCGCGGCGAAGCCCGAGCGGCGGCCGCGGCGCTTCTCCCGCCGGCGCGCGCACGGCCCAACGGCGACCGCGGGACGCTGGTCGCGCACGGAGCGGCTCTTCGCCCAGCCGCCCGACCGGCGCGCGCTCGCGGAGCTGCTGCTCGAGCGGCAGGGCATCGTCACCCGCGACGGCGTGCGCGCGGAAGGCATCCCCGGCGGCTACGGCGCCGTCTACGCAGAGCTGCGCGCGCTCGAGACGCTCGGCCTCTGCCGCCGCGGCTACTTCGTCGAGGGCCTCGGGGGCGCGCAGTTCGCGCTCGGCGGCGCCGTCGAGCGGCTGCGCGAGCTGCGCGAGCGCCCCGAGGACGCCGACGCGCTCGTGCTCTCGGCCGCCGACCCGGCGCAGCCGTACGGAGCGGCGCTGCCGTGGCCCCGTCGCGCCGGCGCGCGCGCCGCACGCGTCGCGGGCGCGCTCGTCGTCACGCTCGGAGGCGAGCCGGTGCTGTACGTCGAGCGCGGCGGCCGCTCGCTGACGCCGCTGCGCGATCCGGACGAGGGCTGGCTCCGGCCGGCGCTCGACGCGCTCGTCGCGCACGTGCGCGCGGGCGGCGCGAAGCGGCTCGCGGTCGAGCGCTTCGACGGCGAGCCGGTGGGCGAGAGCGACGCGCTGCCGCTGCTCGTCGACGCCGGCTTCCTCGCCGGGCCGCGGCGGGCCGTGCTACGACCGTAGCGACGCGACGATCTCCGCGGCGGGCGCGTCGCGCGCAGCCGCGAAGCGCGTCCCCGCCCAGAGGTTGATCGCGTCGGCGTCGCCGGCGGCGCGCGCGGCTGCGCGGAGAGGCGCCGTCAGGTGGTGGACGTGCGGATACGCCGACGGCGCATCCGGATGCGCGCGCATGAAGGCGTTCTCGATCCCCCGTGCGCGGCGGCCGGTGAAGGCACGTGTCACGGCGGTCGTGCCGCCGGCGCGCAGCGCGCGCCGGTGGGCGTCGCTCGTCCCCGCCTCGGGGCAGAGCAGGAACGCGGTTCCTGCCTGGACGGCCTCGGCGCCCGCGGCGCGCGCCGCTGCGGCGGTCGCAGCGTCGACGATCCCGCCCGCGGCGACGAGCGGCAGGCGCACCTCCGCGCGGACCGCGGCGAGCAGCGGCAGCAGGTCGAGGTCGGGGCCGTCGTCGTCGTGCCACGATCCTCGGTGCCCGCCGGCCTCCGCGCCCTGCACGACGAGCGTGTCCGCGCCCGCCTCGTGCGCCCTGCGCGCCTCCTCGGCCGAGGTGACCGTCACCCAGACCGCGGCACCGGTCGCCTGCAGCGTGGCGACGAGCTCCCGCGACGGACAGCCGAAGGTCGTCGAGACGATCCCGACGCGCTCCGACAGGACGACGTCGACCTTCGCGGCCAGTGCGTCGTCGTCGAAGCGCGGCTCGCCGAGCTCGACTCCACGGGCCCGCGCCTCCGGCTCGAGCCGTATGGCGTACGCCGCGACCGCGTCCTCGTCGACGGGATGGTCGCGCAGCAGGAAGAGGTTGACCCCGAACGGGCCGTCGGTCAGCGCGCGCGTCGCGCGGATCCGCTCGCGCAGCGCGTCCGCCGTGAGGTAGCCGGCGCCGAGGAAGCCGAGCCCACCCGCGTTCGTCACGGCGGCTGCGAGCTCGGGCGTCGAGGGCCCGCCGGCGAGCGGCGCGAGGACGACCTGCCGGTCCATCGCCGCCCACGCTACCGTCGCGTGCGTGCCCGAGGGCGATGCGCTTCACGCGGCGGCGCGGCGGCTGCAGCCGCTCGTCGGCCTGCGTATCGAGGCGCTCGCACCGCATCCGCGCGGGCAGGCCACCGGCGTGGCCGAGCGGGTCGACGGACGCGTGCTCGAGTCGGTGCAGGCGGTCGGCAAGAACCTGCTGCTCCGCTTCTCCGGTGGTGTCGTCGTGCGCTCGCACCTGCGCATGTCCGGCCGCTGGTCGCTGCGCCCCCGCGGCGAGCAGCGGGCCGGGCGGCCGTGGCTCGTGCTGCGCGGCGGCGACGTCGAGGGCGTCCTCTGGAACGGGCCCGTGCTCGAGCTGCACGCGCGCGCGCTCGACCGCCTCGGCCCCGACATCCTCGAGCGGCCGCCGCGGCTCGACGCGATGCTCGGGCGCCTCGCCCGCGCGGACCGGACGCGCCCGCTCGGCGAGTCGCTGCTCGACCAGACGCTCGTCGCCGGGATCGGGAACATGTGGCTCGCCGAGGCGCTGTGGGAGGCGGAGGTGTCGCCCTGGCGGCGGCTCGGCGACGTCGGGGAGGACGAGCTGCGCCGCGTCCTCGAGGCGGCGGCCGCTCTGATGCGCGAGTCGGTCGACGGCGGGCGGCGGCGCCGTCACCGCGTGTACCGCCGCGCCGGCCGTCCCTGCCCGCGCTGCGGGACGACGATCCGCTCGCACGGGCAGGGCGACGCCAACCGCACCGCGTACTGGTGCCCGCGCTGCCAGGCAGGAGACGACCCGCCGCGCGCGTAGTTGTGGCACGTGGCGCTTCGCGCACCGCACCTCTACGAATCGCTGCGCGCGTTCTGCCTCGCCGCCTTCGCCGCCGAGCGCGGGGCCCAGGTGCCCTTCGCCTTCGAGGAGCACGCGACCCGCGAGGGCCCGTCGCTCTACGAGTACCGGCCGCTCGTGCGCGGCTTCGTCGAGGAGCAGGCGCCGACGCTGCGCCGCCTCCCCGACGCGCGCAACGCGATCGAGGACCTGAAGCACGAGCCGGCCGCCGCGATCTTCGCGCGTGCGCACTCGGGGATCGGCGACACCGGCGACGAGGCGCTCTTCCGGTCGATCCTGCTGCCGATGCTGACGTGGACGGCGGAGCGCTGCGGCGGCTTCGACTGGAACGACGAGGCGTTCGACGCCGCCTACGCCGACCTCGAGCTGACGCTCTTCGGCAGCGCACGCACGTACGTCGCGCTGGCGCCCGTCGTCGGACTCTCCGCGGGGTCGGACGCCGACCTCGGCGGCGGCATCACGCTGCGTCCCGTCGTGTCCCGCGAGATCTCGCACCTGTGGCCGGAGGCGCAGGGCCTGATGCCGCCGCAGTTCGGGCGCGACGTCGACCGGCTGCTCGTGCTCGAGCTCCGGCGCGAGCTCGCGCCGCAGGAGTCGGAGCCGCCCGACGCGGCGGCGGAGCTCGCCGACGCGGTCACGGCGCTGCGGCTGGCGACGGCCGGGGCGATCGCCGCCGGGCCCGTCGTCTTCGAGCGGCTCGACTTCCGGCCGCTGCGCATCTCGCCGCTGCTGCCGATCGCGGCGACGCAGCCGCGGGGCGAGGCGACGCGGCTCGACAAGCTGCGCGCCCGGCTCGCCTCCGACCTGCGCGACAAGCTGACGCTCGCCGACTCGGACCGCGAGCTGGGGGAGGCGCTCGACCGCTGGGAGCTGTCGCTCTTCTCCGACGAGCCGTTCCGTACCGCTCAGGTGCGCGAGGCGCTCACCTGTCTGCTCGGCGGCGAGGGCGGTCCCTGGGCTGCGGCGATGCGTGCTGCGGTGCTCCTCGGCGACAAGACGGCCGACCGCAGCGAGTTGCTCGACGCGCTGCGCTCGGAGCGCCTCCACCGCGACGCCCGTGACGCGGTCCGCCGCGCGCTCGTCGAGGTGCTCGTGCACGGCAGTCGCGCCGACCTCGTCGGAGCGCTCGACGAGACGCTGCTCGGCGTCCGCCCGCGCCCCGCTTCGGTGCTGCGAGTGGCCTAGGCTGACGCCGGCTCGAAGGCGCAGCCGGGGTCCTCGCCGAGCGGGTCGCCGCTCGCGGCGTAGGCGCGCGCCCGCGAGCCGCCGCAGAGGTCGCGGAACGCGCACTCGCCGCAGCGGCCGTGGAAGTCCGCCGCGCGGATCCGTTGCAGCGTCGGATGCTCGCGGTAGACCTCGACCAGGTCGTGCTCGCGCACGTTGCCGAGCTCGAGGGGCAGGAAGCCCGACGGCGAGACCGAGCCGTCGTGCGCGACGAACAGGATGCCGCGCCCGTCGCGCGTCCCCTTCGTCTGCGCGCGCGGAGCTCCTCGCGGAGGCCCGAGCTCGCGGACGAGGCCGGCGTGCAGGCGCGCGTACAGCCCGTCATCAGGGGGCGACGAGCCCGCCGACCGCTGCGCGACGACACGGCGGAAGAACGGCGCCTCGACCGTCCGCACGATGAAGCCGTACCGCGAGGCGTCGAGCAGGAAATGGCAGACGTGCTCGTTCTCGGCCGCCGTCAGCTCGGCGACGTCCTCGCCGCGCCCCACTTGCACGAGGAAGAACAGCTCCCAGATCGACGCGCCGCTCTCGGCGACGAGTCGCGCGACCGCCGGCAACTCGTCCACGGTGTCGCGCATCACGACGGTGTTCACCTGCACCGTCAGCCGCTCCGCGCGCAGCATCCGGATCGCGGACAGCGTCTCGGCGAAGTGCCCGGGCACCCCGCGCACGCCGTCGTGCGTCGCCGCGCTCGCGCCGTCGAGGCTGATCGAGGCGACGCGGACACCGCCGCGCCGCCGCAACGAGGCGATCCGCTCGCCCGTCAGCAGCGGCGTCACGCTCGGTGCGAGCGCGAGCGGCACCTTGAGCTCGCGCGCCCGTGCGGCGAGCTCGTCCAGGTCGGCCCGCATCAGGACGTCGCCGCCGGTCGCGACGAGGACGGGCCGCGGGGTTCCGAACGCCGCGACCCGCTCGACCAGCGCGGTCGCCTCCGCGGTCGTCAGCTCGCCGGGCAGCGGGCGCGGGATCGCCGAGGCGCGGCAGTGGCGGCACGCAAGCCCGCATGCGCGCGTCGACTCCCAGAACACGAGGATCGGCCGCCGGTCGAAGTCCATGCCGCCAGGGTCTGCACGAGCGGCCCGTTCCGAATCGGGGAAAACCCGAAGGTCCGGCGGGCGCGCGGCCGCGAGCATGGGGACGTGATCGAGGAGCTCGACTCCGGCGAGGTCGACGCCTTCCTGCGCCGGCAACTGGTCGGCCGCGTCGGGTGCCACACCGAGGGGCGCACGTACGTCGTCCCCGTCATCTACGTCTGGGACGGCGAGTGTGTGTACGTCCAGTCGGTCGACGGACGGAAGATCCGCATGATGCGCGCCAACCCCGAGGTGTGCTTCGAGGTCGACGAGTACGAGCAGGACGGCAGCTGGCGGAGCGTGATCGTCGAGGGGGTCTACGAGGAGCTCGAGGGGACGCGGGCCGAGGCGGCGCTCGCCCTGCTCGTGGAGCGCTTCGCCGGCCGCCGACGCGGCGAGGGCGCGTCGACCGGGCGCAGGCCGGTCGCCTTCCGCATCCGCGCGCGCACCGCGACCGGCCGCCGCGTCTCGCGCACGCCGGCGCTGCAGGCGGCGACGCGCCTCGGGCTGATGCTCGGCCGCGCCCGCGCGCGCCGCGCACGCGCCTGAGCGAGCCGTCCTCCTCTTTTCACAGAGCCGGCACAGACACGTCGAGACTCTCCGGGTACGGTCGTTCGCATGGACGAGGCGGCGCGCGTGCTGGCACGGCTCGAGCGGATCGACGAGCTGCGGACGTCGGGCGGCGGCACGGACCTGCTCGTCGAGTTGCGGGCGCTCGTGCCGGAGGCGGAGGCGTGGGCGCGCGTGGAGGGCGACGCGAGGGCGCGGGCGGCGGCCGCGAAACTTCGAGAGGAGGCGGAAGGAATGCGCTAGGACGACACGAAAAGGCGCTTCACATGGGACTCGCGCGCCTGCTCCCGCGCCCGGCGGTTCGCCCTGCGAGCCTGACCGCGGCCGCCGACACCCAGGTGATCGCGCTCGCGAACCAGAAGGGCGGCGTCGCCAAGACGACGACGACCCTCAACCTGGGCGTCGCGTTCGCGGAACAGGGCTACAAGGTCCTGCTGATCGACCTGGACCCGCAGGGGAACCTGACGATGTCGCAGGGACTGAACCCGGACCAGATCGAGCAGTCGATGTTCGACGTGCTCGTGCACCGGCTGCCGATCGACCAGGTGATCGAGTCGCGGGAGGTCGACATCGCCGTCTCCTCGATCGACCTGGCCGGCGCGGACATGGCGCTCTCGAGCCAGATCGGCCGCGAGCGCGCGCTCGAGAAGGCGCTGCACCCGATCCGGGGCCGCTACGACTACGTGCTGATCGACACGCCGCCGTCGCTCGGCCTGCTGACGATCAACGCGTTCGTCGTTGCCGACGGCGTGATCGTGCCCGTGCAGACGGAGTACCTCTCGCTGCGCGGCCTGGTCCAGCTCGAGAACACCCTGGCGATGGTGCGCGAGAACCTGAACCCGAGGGTCGTGATCATCGGCATCGTGCCCACGATGTACGACAAGCGGCTCACGCACTCGCGCGAGGCGGACGAGATCCTGCGCGAGAACTTCGGCGACCTCGTCTACAACACGCGCATCCGCAAGACCGTCCGGTTCGCCGAGGCGCCGGTGAAGGGCACCTCCGTGCTGGCCTACGACCCGGGCGGCGACGCGGCCGCGATGTACCGCGACCTGGCGAAGGAGGTGCTCGATGGCGAGAAATCGCGCCAGCATGCGTGAGGGCCCCCTCGCGGAGCTGTTCCGCGCGACCGAGGCTGCCCAGCGCCAGGCGAAGCAGCACGACGAGCAGCAGCAGCTCCCGACGGAGCCGCCGACGACCCCGAAGCCGAAGGCCGCGGAGCGCCCGCCGGAGCCGACGCCGATCCGCGCCGTCGCGCCGGCACCCGATCCCGAGCCCGAGTCCGAGCCCACGCAGCGGCACGTCGCGCGCTGGCTCGACCCGCTTCCCGAGCAGCCCGCGCGCCTCGAGCGCGCGCGGGACAGCGCCTCCTACCTCGCGGTGATCCGCGTCGTCGGCGTCGGCGGGGCGGGCCTCAACGCCGTCGACCGGATGATCGACGCCGGCATCACGCAGGTCGACTTCATCGCCGTCAACACCGACATCCAGCAGCTCCAGATGAGCGACGCCTCGACGAAGCTCCACATCGGCAGCGAGCTCACCGAGGGGCTCGGCTCGGGTGCGGACGCCGAGATCGGCAGACGCGCCGCCGAGGACGGCTACGACTCGATCAAGCGCGCGCTGCGTGGCTCCGACATGGTCTTCGTGACCGCCGGCGAGGGCGGCGGCACGGGCTCGGGCGCTGCCCCCGTCGTCGCGCGGATCGCGCGCGAGCTCGGTGCGCTCACGGTGGGCATCGTGACGATGCCGTTCAAGTTCGAGGGGACGCGCCGGCGGAAGCAGGCCGACGAGGGCGTCCAGGCGCTCCGCGAGGCGTGCGACACGCTGATCGTGATCCCGAACGACCGCCTGCTCGAGGTGCTCGACCGCTCGACGTCGATGCTCGACGCGTTCCGGATCGCAGACGACGTCCTGCGCCACGGCGTGCAGGGCATCTGCGACCTGATCACGAACCCGGGCCTGATCAACCTCGACTTCGCCGACGTGCGCACGATCATGGCCGACTCCGGGTCGGCGTTGATGGGCATCGGCTACGCCAGCGGCGAGAACCGCGCCAAGGAGGCGGCGGAGCGTGCGCTGCGTAGCCCACTGATCGAGACCGAGATCGTCGGCGCGCGCGGCATCCTCCTTTCGATCGCGGGCGGCGACGACCTGACGCTGTACGAGGTCAACGAGGCCGCCGAGGCCGTGCGCGAGGCCGCGACCGACGACACGAACATCATCTTCGGCGCCACGATCGACGACCGGCTGACCGGGCAGATGTGGATCACGGTCGTGGCGACCGGGATCGGTGGGCGCGGCCACGGGCGGCGCGGCTCGTTCGTGACGGCCGCCTCGCGGGGCGACGACGTGCTCGACACGCCGTCGTTCCTGCGCGACTAGCGGCGACCGGGCTCAGACCAGGTTCAGGAGGACGACGCCGACGACGGCGGCGAGCGCCGCCGAGGCGCCGACGGTCGCGAGCCGGAGCAGCCAGCGGCGCCCGGGCACGGTCGGCCCGAGCAGGTAGAGGGCGCCGGCGCCGCCGATCGCGAGGCTGACGAGCGTCTCGAGCGCCTGGATCGCGAAGCCCGCTCCGAGCGCCTGCGTCATGCCGATGCCGCGGCTCGCGAGCGCGACGGCGACCGCACCGCTGCCGATGCCGATGCCGCCGGGCGTGATCGGGAACGCGCCCGCGACGTCCAGGGCCGGCATGATCACGAGCGCCGCGAGGACGGGGTGGGGGAGCTCGAGCGCCGACGCGACCGCAACTGTTGCGAGGAAGCGGGCGACGACCATCACGAGCGTCCACCCGACCACCGCGGCGAGCGCACGCGGCGAGCGCTCGATCGCGGCGAGGCCGTCGAGCAGGTGCGCGACTCGAGGGTGGCGGCGAACGCGGCGCGAGCAGGCGGCGGTCAACGCCAGTGCGGCGGCGACGCCGGCGAGCGCGAACACCGGCCACAGGGGCATCGCACCGGTCAGCGACGCGACGACCACGAGCCCCGCGAGCAGCAGTGAGCGGACCGCGGCGAGACCCGCGTACGCGCCGCCGGCGCGCCAGATCCGGCCGGGCTGCTCGATCGCGCGCGAGCAGAGCGCCACCTTGACGGCGTCGCCCAGCTTCGCCGGCGCGAACGAGTTGACGAGCGCGCCGACGCCGATCCGCGCACCCGCCTGGAGGAAGGAGATGCGCGCCCCCGACGCCTGGAGCGCGATCCGCCAGGCCGCGACGGTCGCGACGAAGGCGACGACGAAGCCGATCGCGGCGAGCACGAGCGGCTGCTGGTCGGCGCCCGCGAGCGCGCCGAACGCCGCCGCGACGTGGGTGCCGAGCAGCTGCGGTGTGGCCGCCACGCCCGCGACCGCCGCGAGTGCGACCACCGAGACGAGCAGGTGTGTGCGGCTGAGCCTCATCCCGGTCCGTTCGGCGACAGTGAACCCGCCCTTCGCGTCGGCCGGGTTGGGAAACGGTGAAGATTCCACGTATTGATGACCCCGGGACATTCATCGGCAGAAGTGACGGCGGCATGAGGGGTGCGGTGGCCGCGGGGCACCTCCTGACGGCGGAGGCGGGAGCCCGCGCCCTGGCGGAGGGCGGGAACGCGGTCGACGCGTGCGTCGCGGCCTCGTTCGCGGCCTGGGTGGCGGAGAGCCCGCTCACGGGCCCGGGAGCCGGGGGCTTCGCGCTCGTCCTGCCGGCATCGGGCCGGCCCGCACGGCTCGCCGACTTCTTCGTCGCGGCGCCCGGGCTCGGCAGGCCGCGGGATCCCCGGGCGGAGATGCACGCCGTCGACGTCGGCTTCGGCGGCGACAGCGAGACGACGCAGGTCTTCCGGATCGGCGAGGCGGCCTGCGCGGTGCCCGGCGCAGCGGCCGGGCTCGAGGCGGTGCACCGCGCCTACGGGCGACTGCCGTGGCACGAGCTGCTCCGGCCGGCGATCGAGCTGGCGCGCGGCGGGGTCGAGCTGACCCGCCCGCAGACGCACCTGCACGCGATCCTCGACCTGATCCTGCGGCACACCGACGAGGGTCGCCGCCTGTACAGCCGGCCCGACGGGTCGCGGCTCCAGCCCGGCGACACGCTGCGGCTGCCCGATCTCGCCGACACGCTCGAGCTGCTGGCCGAGGAGGGGACGAAGCCGCTCTACCGTGGCGAGCTGGCGCGACGGATCGCGGCGACCGTCGCCGGCGGCGGCGGTGGGCTCGGCGAGCGGGACCTCGCGTCGTACCGGGTCGTGTGGCGCCGCCCTGTCCGGGCGCGCTTCCGCGACCACGAGGTGGTCTCGAACCCGCCGCCGTCGTCGGGAGGCATCCTGATCGCCTACGGGCTCGCCCTCCTCGATCGGCTGGAGCTGGGCGAGCCGGGGAGCGCGGCGGCGCTCGCAGTGCTGGCGGAGGTGATGCGCGAGCAGACGCGCGCCCGCGACGGCGCGTTCGCAGCGGGCCTCCATCGCGGCGGGCTCCAGCGGCGCCTGCTGGCCCCCGACTCGGTCGCCGCGGCGCTGGCCCGGATCCGCGCCGTCGCGCCGGGACGGCACGAGGCCTCGTCGGTGGGAGGCACGACACACGTCTCGGCCGTCGACGCCGAGGGCAACGCCGCCTCGATCTCGTCCTCGACGGGCTCCGGCTCGGGCATCGTCGTCCCGGACACGGGCATCCACCTGAACAACATGCTCGGCGAGTACGACCTCGTCGCCGGGGGCGCCGCGACACCCGGGCGGCGGCTGACGAGCATGATGGCGCCGACGATCGTCGTCGGGCCGCGCGGGCCTCGGCTCGTCGTCGGCAGCGCCGGCTCGGTGCGGCTGCGCGGTGCGATCACGCAGGTGATCGTGAACGTCGTCGGGCACGGTCTCAACGTCGCCGCGGCGATCGACGCACCGCGCCTGCACGTCGACGAGCCACACGTGCACTGCGAGGGCGGCTTCGACCCGGGCGAGCTCGACCGGCTCGCATCGCTCGGCTGGGACGTCGTCCGCTGGCGACGCAGCAACCTCTTCTTCGGCGGCGCAAACGCGGTGGAAGTGACCGCCGCCGGCGCGCTCGCGGCGGCGGGCGACGCGCGCCGCGGTGGCGCCGGCGTCGTGGTCTAGTCGGGGTCGAGCGGCGCGACCTTGCCGTTCCCGGCGGCGCGTTCGTGCAGCACGCGCCCGAGGCGGGCGCTCTCGAGCGCCTGCTCGAGCAGCTCGCCGACCCGCCGCATCCGCACGCGCGGCGAGGTCGACGCCAGCAGCTCCTGCTTCAGGTCCGCGTCCAGATCGACGCGCGCCGCGAGCTCGAAGTCGAGCAGCGCCGACGCCTCGGGCACGTCGACGTCCGCGTCCGTGATCGCCGCCAGCTGGCGGAAGAGCGCGAGCGCGCGCTCGGCGTCCTCCGGCGCCGCGGGCTCGTCGTCGTCGACGACCGGCTCGACGAGGCACGTTGTGAACGAGCGTCCGGAGGTCAGCTCGAGCAGCCGGAAGCGCTCGCGGCCCTCGACGACGATGTTCATGCTGCCGTCCTCGAGGCGCTCGAGGACCTGCGTCACCGCTGCGCGCGTTCCGATCTCGTGCACGGCGCCGTCGCCGGTTGCGAGGACGAGCCCGAACTCCTCATCCGTCTCCACGCACTCCGCGATCAGCTCGCGGTAGCGCGGCTCGAAGATGTGCAACGGGATCCGCTCCGTGGGCACGAGCACGATCGGGAGCGGGAAGAGGCCGAGCTCGGGCACGCCCTGGAGACTACGACGGGAGCGCCTGCCGCGAGCCCCCCGGCGCGCGGGGCGCCCTTCGCGGCCGGGCGAGGCCGGGTAGGGTGCGCGCGGTGAGCAGCGGGCCGCAGGATCTCGGCGATGCGTTCTTCCGCCGCAGCGTCGGCGAGTTGACGCCCTACCAGCCGGGAAAGCCGATCGAGGACGTGCAGCGCGAGCTCGGCCTCGACCGCGTGATCAAGCTGGCGTCGAACGAGGGGCCGTTCCCGCCGTTCCCGGCCGCGCAGAAGGCGATGGCGGCGGCGGTGCTCGACCTCAACCGCTATCCCGACGGCGGCGCCTACCGCCTTCAGGCCGCCCTGGCGGAGCGACACGGCGTGCCCTTCGCGCAGGTCTGCGCGGGAGCGGGGGCGGACGGCTGCATCGACCTGCTCAGCCAGGCGGTGCTCGACCCGGGCGACGAGGTCGTCTGCGGCTGGCCGTCGTTCCCGAGCTACGTCATCTACGCGCGCAAGCAGGCGGCCGACGTCCACCTGGTCCCGCTGCGGGAGCACCGGTACGACCTCGGCGCGATGCTCGACGCGCTGACGCCGCGCACGAAGCTGGCGTACGTCTGCCTGCCCAACAACCCGACCGGGACCGCGAACACGACCGAGGAGCTCGACGAGTGGTTCGAGCGCGTGCCGCCACACGTGCTCACCGTCGTCGACCAGGCCTACTTCGAGTACGTCGACCGGCCCGACTACCCGGATGCGATCGAGCGCTACCTGCAGGCCGGCCGCCGGATCGCCGTCCTGCGCACGTTCTCGAAGATCTACGGCCTCGCCGGCCTCCGCGTGGGCTACGCGGTCGGACCGCCCGAGGTGTGCGCGGCGATGCTGAAGGTGCGGCGCCCGTTCGACATCACGACGCAGGCGCAGGTCGCCGCCGTCGCGAGCCTCGGAGACGACGCCGAGCTCGCCCGCCGGCGCGCGGTCAACGCCGACGGCCTCGCGCGCCTCGAGGCGGTGCTGCGCGAGCACGGGTTCGACCCGGTGCCGTCGCTCGGCAACTTCGTCTACGTCGAGACGGGCGCCGACGCGAACGAGCTCTACGACCGGCTCCTGCACGAGGGCGTCATCGTCCGCCCGCTCGCCGGCTTCGGCTCGGCGACGGCCGTCCGCGTCTCGGTCGGCACGCCCGACGAGCTCGAGACGTTCTCGGCGGCGCTCGGCCGCGTGCTCACCCGCGCGTGACTGCCGCCGCGGAGTCCGGTCAGGCGCTCCGCGCCCGTCTCGCGGTCCTGCGCCACGCCAACTTCCGCCTGCTCTTCCTCGCGAACTTCGCCTCGGGAGTCGGCAACTGGCTGGCGGTGATCGCGCTCCAGGTCGACGTGTACGACCGCACGCACTCGGGTTGGTGGGTCGGGGCGCTGCTGATCGGCAACCTGCTGCCGGCCGTGTTCCTCGGGCTGCTGTTCGGGCCGCTCGTCGACCGGCTCTCGCGCAAGGGACTGATGGTCGCGTCGGACCTCGGCCGGCTCGCCGTCTTCGCCGCGCTGCCGTTCGTGGGCACCGCGACCGCCATCGTCGCGCTCGCGGTCGTGGCCGGGATCGGCAACGCCTTCTTCCGGCCCGCCGTGCTCGCCGGCGTGCCGAACCTGGTCGCCGACGAGGAGCTCGGCGACGCGAACGCCGTCCTCCAGCTGGTCGACTGGGGGACGACGGCGGCGGGGCCGCTCGTCGGCGGCGCGCTCGTCGCCGCCTCCGGCCCGCACCTCGCCTACTGGGTCAACGCCGCCACCTTCGCCGTCTCCGCGGCGCTCGTCGCGGCGATCCCCGCGCGGCTGCTCCAGAGCGAGCGTCCGATCGGGCGGGGCCACTGGCGCGACCTGCGCGAGGGGTTCGACGCGGTGCTCCGCTCGCAGCGCCTGAACACCGTCCTGGTCGTCTGGACGATCGCGATGGTCGCCTTCGGGACCGTCAACCTCGGCGAGGTCTTCCTGGCCAAGCACACGTTCTCGGCGGGCGACTTCGGCTTCGGGCTCCTCTGGGCCGCCAGCGGCGTGGGCCTGACCGCCGGCGGCCTCTCCTCGGAGCTCCTCGTCCGCCGCTTCGGCGCTCGGGCGACGTACCCGCGGGCCATGCTCGTCTGGGCGCTCGGCACCGCCGGCGCCGCCGCGTCGCCCAACGTCTGGGTCGCTGCGGCCGCGATGGCGCTCGGCGGCATCGGCAACGGCGTCGCCGTCGTCGTCAACATCACGCTCGTGCAGCGCGGGGCGCCCGACCACCTCCGCGGCCGGGCGCTGACCGCGATCATGAGCGTCAACTACCTGATGGTGCTGATCGTCTTCGTCGCCACCGGGCCCGCCATCGACGCGTTCGGGGCGCGTGCCGTCTACGCGGTCGGCGCCGGCTCGCTCGTGCTCGCAGCGCTCGTCGCGATGCGGATGCTGCCGCGAGAGGAGCCCGCGGGAGCGTGAGCGGGCGGCGCGACTGGACGCGTGAACGGCTCGTCGAGGCCGTCTGCGCGGGCGACCGGCGCGCGCTCGCGCGCGCGATCACGCTCGTCGAGAACGGCGACCCGCTCGCGTACGAGCTTGTCGCCGACGTCTACCCGCGCACCGGCCACGCGTACTCCGTCGGCCTGACGGGCCCGCCGGGCGTCGGGAAGTCGAGCCTCGTCTCCGCGCTGATCCGCCTCGTGCGCGCGGGCGGGAGCACCGTCGGCGTCGTCTCGGTCGACCCGTCGAGCCCGTTCACGCAGGGCGCGCTGCTCGGCGACCGCATCCGCCTCAGCGACCACTTCCTCGACCCGGAGGTGTTCATCCGCTCGATGGGCACGCGCGGCCACCACGGCGGGCTGGCCGAGTCGACGCTCCAGGCGCTGCTCGTGCTCGACGCGGCGGGCAAGGACGTCGTCTTCCTCGAGACCGTCGGCACCGGGCAGAGCGAGGTCGGTGTGCTCTCGATCGCGGACACGGTCGTGCTCGCGCTGATGCCGGGCTCGGGCGACTCGATCCAGGCGTTGAAGGCGGGGATCATGGAGATCCCCGACGTGATCGCGATCAACAAGCTCGACCACCCGATGGCGAAGACGATGATGAACGAGGTGCGGCAGGTGCTCGCGCTCGGTCCGAAGACGGGGTGGACGCCGCCGATCGTGCTGACGGAGGCGGTGCGCGGCGAGGGCATCGACACGCTCTGGGAGAAGATCGGCGAGCACCGGGCGTGGCTGGAGTCGGAAGGCGAGCTGGAACGCCGCCGGCGGCGCAACCTCGCGCAGGAGGTGTTCGCGGTCGCGTCGGCGCGCGCGCGCCGCCACATCGAGGGTGCGGTCCTCGACGACCCCGAGCTGCGGCGGCTCCTGGATGCCGTGCAGGAGCGGGAGCTCGACCCGCTGACGGCCGTCCGTGCAATCCTCGAGCAGGTGTTCCACCTTGGCGACGAGAACCAGGCCGACCCTCGCTGACATCGAGGCCGCGCGCGAGCGCGTCGCGCGCCATGCCCGCGTCACGCCGGTCTACGGGTCGGAGACGCTGTCGCGGCGCGCCGGCCGCAGGGTGTCGCTGAAGGCCGAGAACCTCCAGCGGACGGGCTCGTTCAAGATCCGCGGCGCGGTGAACAGGCTCTCGCTGCTCGGCGACGCGGAGCGTGCCGCGGGCGTCGTCGCCGCGAGCGCGGGCAACCACGGCCAGGCCGTCGCCTGGGCTGCGCGAGAGCTCGGGCTCAGGGCAACGGTCTACGTCCCGCAGGACGCGCCGATGGCGAAGGTCGAGGCGACCCGCACGTACGGCGCCCACGTGGAGCTGGCCGGCGCCGGCTTCGACGAGGCGCTGGTCGAGGCGCTCGCCTTCGTCGAGTCGAGCGGCGCGACGTTCGTCCACGCGTTCGAGGACGAGGCGGTGATCGCGGGCCAGGGCACGATCGGGCTCGAGCTCGTCGAGCAGCTGCCCGACGCGGAGACGTTCCTGCTCCCGGTCGGCGGGGGCGGGCTCGCCGCGGGGATCGCGATCGCCCTCCGCGCGCAGCGGCCGGGCGTCCGGATCGTCGGCATCCAGGCGGGGAAGACCGGCCGCGGCACGATCGCGGACGGGATCGCGGTGAAGCATCCGGGCGAGCTGACGATAGCGATCCTCGACGACCTGCTCGACGATCTCGTCCACGTCGAGGACGAGGAGATCTCCGAGGCGATCACGCTCCTGCTCGAGCGCACCAAGCTCGTCGTCGAGGGCGCGGGCGCGGCGTCCGTCGCGGCGCTGATCACGGGCAAGGCGGGTGGCGCCGGCGAGGTGTGCGCCTTGCTCTCGGGCGGCAACATCGACGCCACGCTCCTGATCTCGGTGATGCGGCACGGGTTGACGATCGCCGGCCGCTTCCTCGTCTTCCGCACGCGGATCCCCGACCGGCCCGGCGCGCTCGCCGAGCTGCTCGCGCTGATCGGCGAGCGGCGCGGCAACGTCGTCTCGATCGAGCACCACCGCGAGGGCGCCGGCATGCGGGTCGGCGAGACCGAGGTCTCGCTGACGGTCGTCACGCGCGACGAAGAGCACTGCGGCGACGTCTGCCGCGTGCTCGAGTCGCGCGGCTACGACGTGCAGCGGTCCTAGCTTCCGCGCTCGAGGTTCCTCTTGGCGCGCCGGACCTGGTGCACCGCCTGCGCGCGCAGCGCTGCGGCCTCCTCGGCGAGGACGGCCGCGCGCGCGACCTCGCTCACCTCGTGCCCGGGCGCGAGGACGGGCTGCCGGTGGTCGCGCAGCTGCTCGTACTCGGCGAGCGTCAGCCAGACGCTGCGCCGGCAGCCCGGCTCGCCGCACTCGCACCAGAACTCCCACTCGCGAGGCTGCGAGCCCTGCTCGAGCTCGGCCGCCTGCTCGCGGATCGCCGCGTTGACGACGGCGAACCGCTGCGTGCGCTCGTCGCGGGCGGAGCCTTCCATCGCCTAGGTCATACCGCGCGGCAGGCGCGGGGACAAGGCTTGACTTTGTGGGGCAAAGTGTTCTACCTTTGTGGCGCAAAGTAGACGGAGGAGCGAGATGACGGACAGATTCGACACCTTCGGCCCCCCGCAGGCGGAGGCGGCCTGGGAGGCGACGCCGGTCGACGACGGCGGGGAGCTGAGTCCCCGGGAGGCGGCGCTTCTGCTCGACCGGACGACGCAGCGGGCGCGGCGGGCATTCGAGGGCCGGGCGCTGCTGCTTTTCCTGGTGGGCGCGACCACGGTGCTGGTTGCGTACGGCGCGGTGTGGCTGTCGGTGCGGCACCAGCACCCGTACCGCGGCCCGCACGGCGTCGGCCTCGGCGTGATGTACGGCGTGCTGGCGGTCTGGATCGTGATCGCCGCCTCGGTGCGCGGCCGCCAGGTGAGCGGCGTCGGCGGCCGCGCGGCCCGGCGGCGACGCATCTTCGGGACGACCTTCGCCGTCGTCTGGATCTGCGTCTACGTCCTCCAGGGGGCGCTGGCCCACGCGGGCGCGACCCACGCGATCGCCTACGGGATCTGGCCCGCGGTCGGGCCGCTCGCCCTCGTCGGCGCGGCAGCGGCCGCCTACTCGGCCGCGCGCGAGAGCTGGTCCGAGACGTGTGCCGCGCTCGCCGCGGTCGTCCTCGGCGCCGGCGCTGCGTTCGCCGGCCCGCGCTCCGTGTGGCTCGTGACCGGGATCGGCCTCGCCGCGATCGTCGCCGCGCTCGGCGCCGTGCGGGAGTACCGCCTGCGCACATGACTGCCGCCGAGCTCGACCCGCTGATCCACGTGCCCGCGCGGCTCAGGATCGTCGCGACGCTCGCCGCGCTGCCGCAGGGCGACACGCTCTCGTTCACGCGCCTCCAGCACGTGATCGGGCTGACGCCCGGGAACCTGATCACCCACCTGCGCAAGCTGGAGGACGCGGGGTACGTCGACACGGAGAAGACCGCGGCGCACACCGCCGTCACGCTCACGAGACGCGGCCGCGACGCGCTCGACGACTACCGCGACGCGCTGCGCGAGATCCTCGCCTAGTCCTCCTGCTCGGCGAGCCAGGCCTTGGCGACGCGCTTCGGCGCGCGCGCGAGCCACGCCTCCTCGACCACCTCGCGGAGCTCGTCGCGCGAGAGCTTCTTCAGGTCGGGGATGCGCATCAGCGCCGCCGGGAAGCCGTCGAAGTGGGGCGTGGTGAAGAAGACGCCGCGCGCGTCGGCGAGCGCGAGCTCCTTCCCCTCCTGGCCGTCGGTCCGGAACATCAGCACGTCGGCGAGCCGCTCGCCCGTCTCCGGGTCGACGGCGTCGGGGCGCCGCGAGCGGTGGAAGCAGAACATCTTCCCATTGACGAGGTACGACGGCCGCCCGTCCTCCGACAGCTCCTTCGTCGTCTGCGGCAGCGCGAGCGCCAGCCGGTCGAGGTCCCGCATCGTCGCCACGGGGTCTACGCCCCGCAGCGGCGGAAGTGCGTCGTCTCGCCGTCGAAGTCCGGGATGCCGCCGTTGGTGACGGCGCGGACGTCGAAGCCGTCGCGCTGGAGCAGCGACGCGGCGATCGCCGCGCGCGGGCCGCTCTCGCACACCGTCACGACCGGCTTCGAGCGCTCGAGCGCCGAGCAGCCGATCTTGCGCAGCAGCCGGTACGGGATGTTGCGCGAGCCGGGGATGTAGCCGCCGTCGCGCTCGGAGGCCTCGCGCACGTCGACGAGCTGCACGTCCGTCGAGTCGAGCAGCCGTTTCAGCTCGCGCGCGTCCACGGTGGCGAGCGTCTCGGTCGCGTCGGCGCGCTCCACCCAGCCGGCGACGTCGAGCAGCCCGACCGACCACAGCCCGGCCGCGGCGCGCATCGCCTCGTCGCGGGAGGACGCGTGCAGCACGACGCGCTCGTCGGGCGCCAGCACGAACGCCGCCTTCGTCCCGAACGACGAGCCCGAGACGGGGACGCTGATCGCGCCGGGGACGTGGCCCGCGACGTACGCCTCCAGCGGGCGCACGTCGAGCACCGTCGCGTCGCCGGGATCGTCGAGCCGCTCCGGGTCCTGCGGCCGTGCGACCCACGGGCCGCGGTTGAGCGCCACCACACGCTCGGTCGTCGGCGGCCGCGGCGTCGTGAGCGAGGCGGAGACGAGCACGAACTGCTGCACGTCGCGGAACTCGAGCGCCGGGTTCGTCTGCCGCTCGCGGCCGATCGTCGACGACCGCTCGGCGCTCATGTTGCCGCCGCAGAGCGAGCCCGCGACGTGGCCGGGGAACACCTCGACGTCGTCGCCGAGGGCGCTCAGCCGCTCGAGCGAATGGAAGAGGTCGGTCGCGCCCTCGCGCGCCTCGACCGCGAGGTCGGGCCGCGCGGCGTCCCCGACGAAGAGCGAGTCCCCGGTCAGCGCGACGCGCTCGTCGACGACGAACGCGCAGTGCTCCGGCCGGTGACCGGGCGTGTGCACGACGCGGATCCGGACGGAGCCGACCTCGACGACGTCGCCGTCCGCGATCGGCTCGAACGGGTACTCCGGCCCGGCGAGCGGATGCACGGCGGTCGGCACGCCGTGCTCGAGCGCGAAGCGCCCGTGCCCCGACACGTGGTCCGCGTGCGTGTGCGTCTCGAGCACCCGCTCGATCCGCACGCCTTCCTCCTCGGCGGCGGCGAGGTACTGCTCGATCGCGAACGCGGGGTCGACGACGACGGCGACGCCGGCCTCCGGGTCGCCGACGAGGTAGGAGGCGCAGCCGAGCGCGTCGTCGACGAACTGCCGGTGGAACGGCACGGAACCGGACTCTACAACCCGAGGTGGCGGGCGATCACCATCCGCTGCACCTCGTTCGTGCCCTCGCCGATCTCGAGGATCTTCTGGTCGCGGTAGAGACGCGAGATCGCGTACTCGTCCATGAAGCCGTAGCCGCCGTGGATCTGGAGCGCCCAGTTGACGGCGCGGTGCGAGAGCTCGCCCGAGTAGAGCTTCGCCATCGCCGCCGTCCTCGCGAAGGGCCGTCCCTGGTCCTTCTCCCACGCGGCCTTGTAGACGAGATTCCGCGCGGCCTCCACCTCGGTCGCGATGTCGACGAGCTTCTCCTGTACCGCCTGGAAGCTCGCGATCGGCTGGCCGAACTGGTGCCGCTCCTTCGCGTAGGCGTAGGCGAGGTCGTAGGCGCCCTGGGCGAGCCCGACCCCCATCGCGGCGACGGAGATGCGGCCGCCGTCGAGGATCCGGAGGAACTGCCGGAAGCCCTCGCCGCGCTGCCCGAGCAGGTTTCCCTCCGGCACGCGCGCGCCCTGGAACGACAGCTCGCGCGTGTCGGAGGCGCGCCAGCCGAGCTTCTGCATCGGCGCCGAGATCGCGTAGCCGGGCGTGCCGTTCGGAACGACGATGTTCGAGATCTCGCCCTCGCCCGTGAGCGCGGTGATCGTGACGCACGCTGTGATCTCGGTGCCGGCGTTGGTGATGAACATCTTCGCGCCGTCGATCACCCACTCGCCGTCCTCGAGCCGCGCCGTCGTGCGCGTCGCGCCCGCGTCGGAGCCCGCGTCGGGCTCCGTGAGGCCGAACGCGGCGAGCCGCCGGCCGGAGGCGAGGTCCGGCAGCCATTCGCGCTTCTGCTCGTCCGAGCCGAAGTAGTAGATCGGCAGCGTCCCGAGCGAGTGGTGGGCGGCAACTGTGATCGCCACCGACGAGTCGACACGCGTCAGCTCCTCGATCGCGATCGCGTAGGAGAGCGTGTCGGTGCCAGCGCCGCCGTACTCCTCCGGGATCGTCATCCCCATCAGCCCGAGCTCGGCGAGCTCCGAGACGAGCTCGTACGGGAAGCGCTCCTCGCGGTCGAGCTCCTCGGCCACCGGCGCGACGCGCTCGAGCGCGAACTGCCGGACCGTGTCCCGCAGGAGCTCGTGCTCTGCGTCGAGATCGAAGTTCAACCGGCGAGCCTCTGAGCGAGCTCGACGATCAGGCGGACGCCGTAGCCGGTGCCGCCCTGGTCGAGCGCGTAGTCCGGCCGCTTGCGCCGGATGTAGCCCGGGCCCGCGATGTCGACGTGGGCCCACGGGCCGTCGCCGGAGAACTCGCGCAGGAACTCGGCGGCGAGCACGGCGCCCGCCTCGCGCAGCTCGGAGCCGTTCTTCATGTCGGCGAAGTCGGAGTCGACGTACCGCCGGTACCGCTGGTGCAGCGGGAAGCGCCAGGCGAGGTCGCCGCTCGTGCGCGAGGCGGCGTCGAGATCCGCGGCGAAGACGTCGTCGTTGCAGAAGTAGCCGGCGTACAGGTCGCCGAGCGCGATCGTCATCGCCCCGGTCAGCGTCGCGAAGTCGACCAGGTGCGTCGCGCCGAGCGTGCGCGCGTGGTGCAGCGCGTCGGCGAGCACGAGCCTGCCCTCGGCGTCCGTGTTGATCACCTCGATCGTCTTGCCGTTCGAGGCGCGGAGGATGTCGCCCGGCTTGTACGCGTTGCCGCCCTGGAGGTTCTCCGTCGAGCCGACGATCGCGAGCGCGCGCAGTGGCACGCCGAGCTCCGCCACGGCGGCGAGGCCCTCGATCACCGCCGCGCCGCCCGCCATGTCGCCCTTCATGTCCTGCATGTAGAGCGGCGGCTTCAGCGAGACGCCGCCCGAGTCGAAGGTGATCGCCTTCCCGACGAGCCCGAGGAGCACGTCCTCGCGCGCGCCCGGCGGGTCGTAGCGCAGGACGATCAGCTGCGGGTCGCGGGCACTCGCCGCCGCGACCGCGGCGAACGCGCCCATCCCCTGCGCCTCGATCCAGTCCCGCCCGTGCGACTCGCCGGCCAGGTGGGGCAGGGAGAGCCCGGTCGCGTGCTCGGCGAGCGCGACCGGCGTCAGGTCGTTCGGGGGCCGGTTGGCGAGGTCGCGGGCCGCGTCGACGTGGCGGGCGACGACCGCCTGCCGCTCGCCGAGCTCCCGCAGCTCCGCCGGCGCGTCGAGCGCCAGCACCAGCTCGGGCCTCTCGGCGTAGCCGCGCTTGTAGAGACCCGGGTCGTAGGCGCCGTAGGCCGTGCCCTCGACGAGGGCCCGGACCTGCTCCTCCGCCGCCAGGGGCAGGGCGGGGTCGACCGACCAGGCGACCGTGCCGCCGTCGCGTCGCAGTGAGCGCGCGGCGGCCGCCGCCGCCTGCCGCAGGGCGTCGCCGTCGAGCGGCTCGCGAACGCCGGCGGCGAGCTCCGCGCCGTCGCGCCGCGTCTCACCGGCGGGCAGGGTCGGGTCGAGTCGCGCGCGCACGTCGGGCCCGGCAGGCCCCCTGATCTCGACGCGCATCGCGGGCGCGATGCTAGTACACCGGCTCCCAGGAGGCCGGTGGCAGGCGTCGAACCATCCGGAGTCGCCCGTACTGTTCGTCGTCCCCGCGGCCGATAACGGAGTGGAGATGGAGCACACGCACACGGTCGAGAGCCTGTCGGACGAGATCGGACGGATCGTCGCCGAGCGCCAGGCGCTCCGCACGGGCGGCGCGTCGGCGGCCGCGCTCGAGGAGAACCGTCTGCGCCTCGCCGACGCCCAGAGCCGGCTCTCCCGCGCGCTGATCGAGCGCTACCTGCCGCAGCGCGACGCTGCCTAGGGTCATTCGGGTACGGTTGACTCGCGCGTCAACCTTTCCCCCGGAGAGAAGGAGCGAAGCGAGCAGTGGCAGCCAAGGACTTCTTCGACAGCCTGGAATCCCGCGCCGACGAGTCGAAGCTCGCGGGCATGAGCAACTCGTACCTGTTCGACATCGAAGGCGAGGGCCAGTGGCTCGTCGACGTCCGCGACGGCAAGCTGACCGTCACCGAGGGCGGCGGCGACGCGGACGCGACGATCACGACCTCGCCGGACGTCTTCGACAAGATCGTGGCCGGCGAGCAGAACGCGACCACCGCCTACATGACGGGGAAGCTGAAGATCAAGGGCGACATGGGCGCGGCCATGAAGCTCCAGAAGATCTTCTGAGGCCTGCGCTCACTCGTCCAGCTCGACCAGCACCGTCCCGCCGGCGACGCGGTCGCCTTCGGCGACGTGGACCGCTCGCACGGTCGCGTCGTACGGGGAGGCGAGCGGCGTTTCCATCTTCATCGCCTCGAGCACGACGAGCGCGTCGCCGGCGGCGACGGTGTCGCCCGCGGCGACGTGCACCTTGATCACGGTGCCGGGCATCGGCGCCGTCAGCTCGCTCGACTCCTCCGCGTGCCCGTGCGCGTGCGCGCTCGCGTCGACGTCCGGCGGCGGCGCGAGCCGCGGCGCCGGCAGGTTGAGGCGGAACGCGCCGCGCCAGACGTCCGCGGGAAGCGCCGCCGGCGGCGCCGAGAGCGGCGGGTGCTCGACGAGGAACGAGGTGGTCGTCTCGCCGGCGCGCAGCGCCGGGTGCGCGACGAGCCAGCGCAGGAACGGGAGGTTCGTCGTCACCCCGGCGACCTCCGTCTCGGCGAGCGCGGCCGCGAGCGCGTCGAGCGCCTCGCCGCGCGTCGCGCCGGCGGCGATCAGCTTCGCGATCATCGGGTCGTAGCCGGTGCCGACCTCGTCGCCCTCGGCGACGCCGGACTCGACGCGCACCGTCGCGGGGAGGCGCAGCCGCTCGACCCGACCGGCCTGCGGCAGGAAGGTGCGCGGGTCCTCCGCGTACAGGCGCACCTCGACCGCGTGGCCCCGCAGCGCGACGCCGTCGAGCGCCAGGCGCTCGCCGCGCGCGATCCGGAGCTGCCACTGCACGAGGTCGACGCCGGTCACCGCCTCCGTCACCGGGTGCTCCACCTGGATGCGCCCGTTCAGCTCGAGGAAGAAGAACTCGCGGCCGTCGAGCACGAACTCGGCGGTGCCGGCGCCGACGTAGCCGATCGCGCGCGCGAAGCGCACGGCCGCGTCGCTCATCCGCGCGCGCAGGTCGGCGTCGAGCGCGGGGGAGGGCGACTCCTCGAGGACCTTCTGGTGGCGGCGCTGCACCGAGCATTCGCGCTCCCCGAGCGCGACGACCTCGCCGTGCGCGTCGGCGAGGAGCTGCACCTCGACGTGCCGCGGGCGCTCCAGGTACCGCTCGAGGTAGACGCGGTCGTCGCCGAACGCCGCCTGCGCCTCGCGCCGGGCGGCGGCGAGGGCCTCGTCGAGCTCGGCCGCGTCGCGCACGACGCGCATGCCTCGGCCGCCGCCGCCCGCGGCCGCCTTCACGATCAGCGGCGGCTCCGTCGCGTCGGGGATCGTCGGCACGCCTGCGTCCGCCGCGATCCGCTTCGCGGCCAGCTTGTCGCCGCCGGCGCGCAGCGCCTCGGGCGGCGGGCCGATCCAGGTGAGCCCCGCGGCGCCGACCGCCTCGGCGAAGTCGCCGTTCTCGGCGAGGAAGCCGTAGCCGGGGTGGACGGCGTCGGCGCCCGTCTCGCGGGCGGCGCGCACGTGCTCGGCCGAGTTGAGGTAGGAGGCGATTTCGACCCTCTCGTCCGCGGAGCGGGCGTGCAGCGAGCCGGCGTCGTCGGGCGCGACGACCGCCACCGTGCCGAGCCCGAGCGTGCGCGCCGCTCGGAACACGCGCAGCGCGATCTCGCCGCGGTTCGCCACCAGCACCTTCTCCACGGTCGCGGACCCTAGCCGTCGACGAGCAGACCGTTGAGCGGGCCGAGGATGCGCAGGCTGCGCCGGGAGACGTGCGGCAGCAGGCCCAGGCGCTCGAAGGCGGGGTCCGTCGCACGCGTCCGCCACAGGTCGACGTCGACGTCGTCCGAGCGCAGGTGCTCGCGCCACAGCTTGAGGCGGGTCTCGCGCGCGAGCGTCTCGTCCCGCACGATCACGCACGCCTCCGTGTCGTTGAAGAACGAGTGCTCGTTCAGGTTCGCGCTGCCGATCGCGAGCCAGCGGTCGTCGACGATGCCGATCTTCGCGTGGACATACACCTGCTCGGCCCGGGTCGGCTGGTAGAGCGTGCAGGCGAGCAGGCGATCGTCGCGGTCGGCGTCGACGAGCAGACCGAGCTGGCCGCGCGTGTCGTCGCCGCCGTTGTTCGGCCGCGCCGGCAGCAGCAGCACGACCCGGAACTCGTCGCTCGGAGGGCGCTGGAGCTTCGCCGCCAGGATCTCGACCAGCTCGGACGACCAGAAGAACTGGCTCTCCAGGTAGACGAGGCGCTGCGCCGAGCGGAGCGCGCGCACGTACGCCTCGAGGATGCGGAAGTCGCCGCGCGGCAGCGCGTCGTAGACGTCGTTCGGCACCGTGCGGACGAACTGCGCCGTCAGCTCGCCCGCCGGCGGGGGCTCGGCGGGCGCCGCGAGCGGCTCGCCGGTCACCTCGCGCCAGCGCAGGGCGATGTGCGCGGCGACGTCGGCCACGAGCGGGCCCTCGATTCGCGCGGCGGCGTCGTGCCAGCCGAGCGAGCCGCGGGCGGGGTGGTCGCTCGAGTCGAGGCGGTCGCCGGCGAGCGTCGTCAGGTCGATGCCGCCGACGAAGGCGACGCGGCCGTCGACGACGGCGAGCTTCTCGTGGTGGCAGTGCATCGGCCGTTCGCGGCCGTCGAGCTCCATCCGGATGCGGGTGCCGCGCACGAGGCGCTCGCGGAGCTCCGTCACCTGCTTCCGCGACGGCGTGAACAGCGGCAGCGGTGCGCCACGCCACGCGAGCACGCGCACGTCGGCGCGCTCGGCCGCCGCCGCGAGCAGCTCGCGGAGCGTCGGCCCCCCGGGCGAGAGCCGGAACGCGGGCTCGAACGCCCAGCCCGCGAGCCACACCGACTCCTTCGCCGTCTCGATCGCGGCCTGGAGCCGCGGTAGCGCCTCGGCGCCGTCGACCAGGATCTCGATCGCGTTCCCGTCGCGCGGCGGCGGCTCGCCGGCGCACCAGAGACCGTCGGCCGGCGGGTCGTACGCGTGGCGCCAGCCGTGCCGCCTCAGCCGGCGGCGGTGGTGGGCGATGACGAGGCGCTCGAGCCCGGCGCCGATCGCGTCATCCAGCCGGTCGAAGCGCGCGCCGTCCAAAGCCGCGAGAGCGTAAGCGAGCAGACGCCCGCGAGGAGGAGGTAGGGCACCGCGTCCGCGGTCGCGTGCGCGAGCGCGCCGCTGCCGGCGGCGCCGAGCGCCTGGCCGGGCGCCCACGCGAGGTTGATCAGCGCGAACGCGTAGCCGTAGTCGAGCCCGCGGAGCTCCGCCGCGTGGGTGACGAGCGTCATGCCCGGCGTGAAGAACGAGCCGAACGCCGGCGCCGCGCAGACGACGAGCGCCGCCAGCGCGAAGCGGTCGCCGGGCCACGGCAGCGCCGCGGCGAGCGCCGCCGAGGCCGCGAGCCCGAGCAGGATCGGCCGGCGCGGCCCGTGGCGGTCGGAGGCGCGGCCGACCGCGACGCTGGCCACCGCCTCGAGCACCGCGCCGCAGAGGAACACGGCCCCGATCGCCGCGCCGCTCAGCCCGAGGTGCGACAGCCGCAGCGAGCCGAGCACGCCGAGCGACCCGAACAGGAGCCCCGGCAGCACGATGAACCAGCAGCCGACCGCGATCCGCGGGTCGGCGGCGGCGTGCAGGAGCGCCGACGGCGCCGCCGCCGTCCGCTCGGGCCGCTCCGAGCGCGTCGCGCCCGCCCACGCGACGAGCCCGAGCGACGCCACGCCGACGCTGCCGAAGGTCCAGCCGGTGCCGGCGAGCGTCGCGACTCCGCCGAGCACGGGCCCGAAGAGCGCGCCGCCAACCGCCGCAGCGAGCGCGCCGCCGATCACCTGGCCGCGCCGCTCGCGCGGGCTGCGTGCGACGAGCCACGACAGCGCACCGGTCCACGAGAAGGCGCTGGCGGTTCCCTGCAGGAAGCGCGCGGTGTCGAGCACCCACACACTCGACGCGAGCCCGAACGCGATCGTGCACGCGGCGACGATCGTCAGCCCGGCGAGGACGGTCGGTTTGACGCCGAGGCGCGCGGCAATGACGCCGCTCGGGATGGAGCCGACGAGCGTTCCGGCCGGGTACGCGGCCGCGAGGACACCGGCACCCGTCTTGCCGATCCCGAGCGCGTGGACGTAGTGCGGCAGCAGCGGCGTCAGCGCGGCGAAGAAGAGCGTGTCGAAGAACACGACCGCGCCCGTGAGCAGGAGGAGGCGGCGCACGGCCATCGACGCTACCGGTTCGTCCCTGCGCTGCTCGCGCTCGCGGCGGCGCTCGCGACCCCGGCGGCCGGCGGTGCCGGCACCGTCTTCCTGCTCGACGGACGCGGCTGGGGCCACGGCGTCGGGATGAGCCAGTGGGGCGCGGAGGGCTACGCGCGTCACGGCTACGACTACCGGCGCATCCTCGCGCACTACTACCCGCACACGACGCTGTCGGCGGCCGCGCCGTCCCAGGTGCGCGTCCTGCTCGCCCAGGGAGCGACGAGCGTGCGCGTCGGGTCGGCGGCCCCGTTCCTCGTCGTCGACGCGCGCGGCCGGACGCTGCACATGGCGCCGCGAGACGTCGTCGTCGACCGGGGGTTCGAGCTGCACCACCTGCGGCTGACGCCGCCCCTGAGGGTCGAGCCGGGCGCGCAGCCGCTGACGCTCGGCGGCGCGGGCTATCGCGGCGAGCTGGTCGTGAAGCGGAAGCCGGTGGGGCTGATGGTGGTCAACGAGCTGCGGCTCGACCTCTACCTGCGCGGCGTCGTGCCGTGGGAGGTGCCGGCCGGCTGGCACCAGGCGACGTACGAGGCGCAGGCCGTCGCCGCGCGCTCGTACACGCTCGCGACGCTGCATCCCGGCGCCGACTTCGACCTCTATCCGGACCAGCGCTCGCAGATGTACGGCGGGATCCGCGCCGAGCGCCCGGAGACGAATCTCGCGATCGGGCAGACCGCCGGGCAGGTGCTGACGTGGCGCGGCCGGATCGTGACCGCGTACTACTTCTCGAGCTCGGGCGGCAAGACGTCGTCGGTGCACGACGCGTGGCCGTGGGTGACGCAGGTGCCGTACCTGGTCTCGGTCGCCGACCCGTACGACTACATCTCGCCCCACCACGTCTGGCCGACGACCGTCCTCACGCAGGGCCGCGTCGACGCCGCGCTCGGCCTCGACGGAGTGCGCGACCTGCGCGTGGTCGACAACTCGTCGGGGCGCGCGCGTGCAGTGCGCGTGCTCACCGCCTCTGGCTGGCGCGTGGTCTCGGGAGCGCTCTTCCGGCGGCGCTTCCACCTGGTCTCGAGCGACTTCGCCCTGAGCGCGATGGAGCTCGACGACCCGCCGGCCGTGGTCTACGGCTCGGCCGTGCGCCTGCACGGGTGGCTGCGCGGGCTCGGCCGGGCGCGGCTCCAGCAGCAGACCATGTCCGGCTGGCGGACGGTGCGGCAGGTGGCCGCAGGGGCGAGCGGGCACTTCGCGGTGACGGTGCAGGCGGTGCGCTCGACGGTGTACCGGCTGGCGTACAACGGCCTCGGCGGCGCCGAGGCGGACGTGCTCGTGGCGCCGCGGGTGTCGATGCATACCGACGGGACGACGCTCGAGGTGCAGGTGGCGCCGCCGCTGCCGCTCCGGGTGGAGCGGCTCGAACGCGACCGCTGGCTGGCGGTGGCGCGGGGGGACGGGGCCTTCGACCGCGCGCTGCGCCCGGGCAGCTACCGCGTGTGCGTGGCCGCCCCCGGCTACGTGACGACGACCACGCGCCCCCTGGGCCTGCGCCGCTGAGTTCGTGACAGTCTGTTACTAACTCGGGGCGGCGCGGGGCGGCGATTCCCGGAACGCTTGTAACAGTCTGTTACTAACTCCGCCAGCCCGGGGCGCGCTTCTCGAGGAAGGCGCGCAGGCCCTCCTGGCCCTCGGCGCTCGTCCGGTGCGCTGCGATCCGCCGCGCCGTCTCCTCAGCGGACAGGGCCGCGCGGGCCAGCTCCTTCGCCCCGCGCGCCGCCTCGGGGCCCGCCGAGCACAGCTCCGCGACCACCCGCTCGACGGCGCCGTCCAGGTCCTCCGCCACCTCGTGCACGAGCCCGATCCGGAGGGCGACCTCCGCGCCGAAGCGCTCGCCCGTGACGAACCACCGCCGCGCCGCCGACGGGCCGATCTTCGCGAGCGCGAACGGCGAGATCACCGCCGGCACGATCCCCAGCTTCACCTCGCTGAACGCGAACTGCGTCGCGGGGTCCGCCACGACGACGTCGCAGCAGGCGACGAGCCCGCAGCCGCCGCCGAGCGCGTGCCCCTGCACGCGCGCGACGACCGGCGCCGGGCAGCCGTCGATCGCCTCGAGCATCGCGCGCAGGCGCAGCGCGTCCGCGATGTTCTCCTCGTAGGAGAGCTCGACGGACGCCCGCATCCATCCGACGTCCGCCCCCGCCGAGAAGGAGGGGCCGTCACCGCCGAGCACGACCGCCCGAGCGTCGCCGACGTCTGCGAACGCGGCGGCGAGCTCGTCGATCAGGGCCGCGTCGAACGCGTTGCGGCGCTCCGGGCGCGCCATCGTCACGCGCAGGACGAGACCGTCGCGGTCGACGCGCAGCGCCGTCATGCGACGTCGAAGAGCTCGACGACGTCGGGCTCCTTGCCGATCAGGTCGCGCAGCCGCTGCGGGAACGGCTCGCTCGCCGAGTCCGCGTCGGCGAACACCGCGAACGAGCCGAGCCGCTCGGTCGCCTCGTCGGTGAACCACGTCTCGTTCGCGCGGCGCGGCAGCTCCGCGCGGACCTCGTCGAGCGTCACCGCCGATTCCGCCAGGCTCCAGAGTGCGAAGCGCGCGACCATCGCTACATCCGGAAGACGCCGAACGACGTCTCCGGGATGGGAGCGTTCAGCGCCGCCGAGATGCCGAGGGCGAGCACGCGTCGCGTGTCGAGCGGGTCGAGGATGCCGTCGTCCCACAGCCTCGCCGTCGAGTAGTACGGGTTGCCCTCGCGCTCGTACGTGGCGCGGATCTCATCGGCGTCGGCCTCGCCGACCATCGTCAGCACCGTGGCCGCCTGCTCGCCGCCCATCACCGAGATGCGCGCGTTCGGCCACATCCAGAGCTGGCGCGGTGCGTACGCGCGCCCGCACATGCCGTAGTTGCCGGCCCCGAACGAACCGCCGACGACGACCGTGAACTTCGGGACCTCCGCGCAGGCGACGGCCGTCACCAGCTTTGCGCCGTCGCGCGCGATCCCGCCCGCCTCGTACTCCTTCCCGACCATGAAGCCGGTGATGTTCTGGAGGAAGAGCAGCGGCACGCGCCGCTTGCACGCGAGCTCGATGAAGTGCGCGCCCTTCTGCGCGCTCTCGGCGAAGAGCACGCCGTTGTTGGCGAGGATCCCGACCGGGTACCCCTCGAGGTGCGCCCAGCCGCACACGAGGGTCTCGCCGTAGAGCTGCTTGAACTCGTCGAACCGCGAGCCGTCGACGATCCGCGCGATCAGCTCGCGCGCATCGAGTTGCGTGCGGTGGTCGTCCGGGATCAGCCCGTACAGGTCGCCCGGGTCGACCGCGGGCGGCTCGGGGGTCGCCCGCTGCCACGGGAGCGCTGGCTTCGCCGTGTGGGCGTTCGCGACGATGCGCCGTGCGATCGCGAGCGCGTGCTCGTCGCTCGTCGCGTAGTGGTCGGCAACGCCCGAGCGTCGCGCGTGCACGTCCGCGCCGCCGAGCTCCTCCGCGGTCACGTCCTGGCCCGTCGCCGCCTTCACGAGCGGCGGCCCGCCGATGAAGATCGTCCCGGTGCCGCGGACGATCACCGTCTCGTCGCTCATCGCGGGGACGTAGGCGCCCCCCGCGGTGCACGAGCCCATCACGACCGCGATCTGCGGGATGCCCTGCGCCGACATGCGCGCCTGGTTGAAGAAGATCCGGCCGAAGTGGTCGCGGTCCGGGAAGACCTCGGCCTGGAGCGGCAGGTACGCGCCCCCCGAGTCGACCAGGTAGACGCACGGCAGGCGGTTCTGCTCCGCGACCTCCTGGGCGCGGAGGTGCTTCTTGACCGTGAGCGGGAAGTACGAGCCGCCCTTGACCGTCGCGTCGTTCGCGACGATCACGCACTCGCGCCCCTCGACGACGCCGATGCCGGTGACGATGCCGGCGCTTGGCGCCTGGCCGTCGTAGACGTCCCACGCGGCGAGCGCGTTCAGCTCGAGGAACGCGGTGCCGGGATCGACGAGGCGGTCGATCCGCTCGCGGGCGAGCAGCTTCCCGCGGGCGCGGTGGCGCTCGATCGCCCGCTCGCCGCCGCCTGCCGCGGCCTGCGCGCTGCGGACGCGCAGCTCGTCGACGAGCGCCTCGAGGCGGGCGCGGCGCCGGGCGAAGTCGTCGCCGCGCTCGACGCGGCTCTCCAGCAGGGCCACGCCGGGAATCTACTTGGCAGGTGAGAGATACGGGTCTATATTGCGACGACCTCGGGGCGCTGTGGCCCGGAGGAGACCGCTCAGTCAGGGAAAGGGGAGAAGAACTTGAACAAGCGGTATCTCGCTGTGCTTGCAGCGCTGACGGCGATCATCGCCGCGGCCATTGCAGGCCAGGCCTCCGCCGGCGGCTCGGACACCGGCATCAGCGGCACGCCGACGATCACCCCCCAGGTGATCGACGACTCTCAGCTGCACGCGTCGACGACGACGGTCGGCGGAGCATCCGTGCTGCCGACGACGCGGACGATCGCGCACTGGTACGGCACCTCGACCAACCCCACCAACGGGGTCACGTACGGCTACAACATGGTCGGCTCCGACCCGAACAACTGCTCGGGCTCGGCGTGCTCGACCACGATCCAGGCCGACATCACGCCGATCATCGTCCACGTCGACGGGATGACCTTCGACGGCACCTCGGTCGTCGCTCCGACGCTCGCCTCGCCGCAGTTCGCGGGCAACGACTACGGCTCGACGCCGGCGGCAACTGCGGCCGGCGCATTCCCGAACAGGCCGGCCCTGATCAAGGGCGCGGGCGGCATCCTCTCGCAGGGCGACGCGGGCAACTCGCTCCAGCTCGAGGACGCGACGATGCGGGCGCAGTTCAACCAGACGGGCTCGAGCCCGTATCACCTGATCCTGCACCCGAACGTCCTGCCCGCAGTGACGATCGACGTGCCGCAGAACCAGGGCACGCTGCT
Organism: uncultured Gaiellales bacterium; assembly: GCA_964496175.1. Taxonomy (GTDB): domain Bacteria; phylum Actinomycetota; class Thermoleophilia; order Gaiellales; family Gaiellaceae; genus PALSA-600. The sequence goes on from CAZBYA010000006.1 coordinate 76,187, forward strand.
CCAGAGCGGCCGCGGCGTGATCTTCGCCGACATCGACATCGGCTGGTGGTCGGCGCACATCAACAACCTCGAGCAGTCGGCGGATCCGACCCACCTGCCGATCTACCTCACGAACAACGTGATGCTCTACGAGGGCAACAACCCGGGTAACTGCTGCGTGCTCGGCTACCACGGCACGCGCGCGGCCGGCAACGGCGGGGGCTCCACGAACTCGAACGGCAACGCGGCTGTGCAGACGTTCGCGTGGGCCTCGTGGGTGCAGCCCGGCCTCTACTCGCGGGCGAACGGCGGCACCGACTGGGCGCTGCAGGACATCCACGCGCTCAGCCACGAGATCGCGGAGTGGGGTGACGACCCGTTCGTCAACAACACGGTCCAGCCGTGGCTGACGCCGACGGCGCCGCAGTACGGGTGCACAGGGATCCTCGAGACCGGCGACCCGGTGGTCGGGATCGGCTTCGCGATGGGTACGAACACGTTCGAGCAGGGGCCGAACCCGAACGGGACGCAGTCGGCCGACGGGTACTACCACCCGGAGGACGAGACGTTCCTGCCGTGGTTCATGCGGACGTCTCCGAACACCACCTCGGAGGCGACGCAGTCCCCGTCCGCGAACGGCGGTCGGTACACGTTCATGGGCGACCTCAACCCGTTCCCGGGCTTCCGCCAGCCGGCGACGGGCTGCTAACCCAGCGAGCACAGGCGTGACCGTCGAGGGGCCCGGGGAACCGGGCCCCTCGTCTATCTGCGGACAGGTACCTAGATGTAGGACCCGAGCAGGTTGGTTCTGCTGATCGGGGGTTGGTGGCCGAGGGCTGA